>JADLCV010000141.1 GCA_020846995.1 Paracoccaceae bacterium | reverse complement strand
GGGCGTCGCGCTCGCGCGCCCGCAGGGGCAGGGTCAGCGTCACCCGTCCGTCGGCGCGCGCGACGCGCAAGGTGAAGCGGCGCGCCCGGGCCGACCGGCGCAGGAGGACGCCCGCGGGCAGGTCCGCGACCGGCCCCGTCCCGTCAAGCCCCCTCGCCCGCCCCATTGCCCGTCCCTCGCGCGCCCCGCGCCGTCTCGCGCCCAGGGGCCCGGCCGCCAGCATAGCAGCCCCGCCCCCCGCGCACAGGGGAAACCGCCGCGCGTCCCCGCGAGGCCATCCGCGCGTCCTCCCCGCCCCCCCCACGCTGGGGAAACCCGCCCACTCGAAGGCGGCCGTATCGCGCTCGTCTCCCCGCCCCCCTGTGCGGGGGAAACCCTCGCGGGCGCCGCGGCGAGGGAGAGGCGGCACCTCCCCGCCCCCCCCCGCGCGCGGGGAACCTCCGACTCCTCGGCGTCGGCCGATGTCACCTGGACCCGCCCCCCCCCGCGCGCGGGGAACCTCCTCGGCCTGTCGGGAGCGGCAACCGGGGGGCGACCCCGCCCCCGCGCTCCGGGAGAACCCGCCGCCCCGCGGCCCTTGACAGCCGCCCCGGCCGGCGCTCGCCTTGTCCCATGCGGGTGGAGATTCGCGACGATCCGGCCGACATCCTGCGCTCGCCGGCGCTGGACGTGGCCCCCTATGGCGCCCGCCACGCCGCCCTCGCCCTGCGCCTCGGCCTCGATCTCTCGGCCACCGTCGACGCCCTCGAGCACATCCCGCTCGCGCTCGACCGTGCCCGCCACCCGCCGGTCCGGCGGGCGATCGCGGGCCTGATCGCGGCCGCGAGCCCCGACATCCGGGCCGAACTCCCCGCGCTCGTCGCCCGCCATTTCGCCCCCTTCCTCCGCTCCGGCCACCTCGAGGCGATGACGGGTGTCGTCCAGCCCTGCGTGGCCGACCTCCTCGCCCGCCTCGCGGGCTTCGAGATCGGGCTCGGCCCGGGCACGCTCGTCTCGCGCATCTTCAGCCAGGCCCTCGGGCCCGCCCGCCGGCGGCGGATGGAGGACGAGATCCGCGAGCTCCGGGCGCGCATCGCCCGCGCCTTTCCCGCGACCGGCGAGGACGAGCGGGGGGCGCGCCTTGCGCTCGCGATCCTCGGCCACGACGCGCTGACCGGCACGCTCGGGTCGAGCCTCGCCGCCCTCCTGCCCCGGGATGCCCCCCGTCCCCTCGCCGGGCTCGACTGGGAGGCGACGCCGCCCCGCACCGGCGTGCCCTACATCGACCGCGTGGCCGTGGCCGACGTCCAGATCGGCAGCCGTCCGGTCGACCGCGGCGAGACCGTGCGGGCCCGCCTCGACGTCTACGAGCACGCCCCGGCGGCGGCGCGCTCGGCCTTCTTCGGGGCCGGCACGCATCTCTGCCTCGGCCGGCCGCTGTCGCTCGACCTCTGGGCCGAACTCGTGCGCCTGATGGCGGCCGCCCCGACCGCGGCCCGCCTCCTCGCCGCGCCGATGCGCCACGACGATGTCTTTCACATCCCCGAGCGGCTCGAGGTGGAGGTGAGCCTGCCATGAGCACCCCGACGACGGCCACGATCCGCCGCGCCGTGGTCGCGGCCTTCGACGAGATCGCCGGGCTCCTCTCCAACCCCGAGGTCGGCCCGGCGCTCATCCGCGGCGACGACGTCCCCCTCGCCGGCATCGAACTCGACAGCCTGACGCGCTTCGAGATCATCATGCGGCTCGAGGAGGAGTTCGCGATCGAACTCGACGACGACGAGGTGCTCGCCCAGACGAGCGTGGCGGGGCTGGTCGCCCACATCGGGGCGCGGCTTGCCGGCCGCGCCGCCTGATCCGCCCGCGGGCGACGGGGCCGCGGCCGCCCTTCTTGCTGCCCTTGGCGCCGCCCGCGGCCGGGCGGCCGAGGCGCTCGTTCTCGAGGCCGAGCGCATCCTGACCCCGGGCGAGTTCCTCGACCTCGTCGCGACCCTTGCCCGCACCGGCCACCCTGCCCATGCCCTCCTCGCCGCCCGGCGCGCCGAGGGCGATCTCGCCGCCAGCCGCCGCCCGCCCGAGCCCTTTGTCCGCACCCCGCTCGGCGAGGATGCGCTCTTCTTCCGCGGTCCCGGGCCCGTGGCCGGCAAGACGCTCGTCATCGGCTTCGCCGGGCTCCGGGGGCGGCTCGGCATCCCCACCGCCTGCCTCCTGCAGCGGCTCGACGCCCGCCGCCACGACCTCCTCCTCCTCCACGACGGGGCCCGGGCGCAGTTCCGGCAGGGCTGCCGCGGGCTTGCCCGCGACTTCCCGGGCCTCGTCGCGGCGGTCGCGGCGCGGGCCGGGGCGCCGGCCTACGGCCGCCGCATCGCCATCGGCTATTCGATCGGGGCGCTGCCCGCGGCCCAGTTCGCCGTCCTCGCCGGGGCCGAACGCGCCGTCGCCGTCAGCGCCCGGCCGCGCGACGACGCCCTGCGCCTGCTCCGGGGAGAGGCCGTGCCGACCGCCTTCGACCCGCTCTGTGCCTGCCTCGCCCGGGGGCAGCGCGAGATCCTCTTCGTCCATGCCGAGCGCCACGACGTCGACCGCGCCGCCGCCCGGGCACTCGCCGGCGCCGGGGGCGGGGTGAGCGTGGCCGTCCTCGGCCTCGGAAACCACGGCGTCGTCGACACGCTCTGGGTGCGGGGCTCGCTCGAGCGCGTCCTCGCCTTCGCGCTCCACGGCCGCATGCCGGCCCGGCCGGGCGGCCAGGCCGGCTTCGACCCCGGCCGGCCGGGGCGGCGGGGTTGGCGGGGGCGGCTGCGGGCGGCGCTCGGGCGGCTGGTCGCGGCGTTCCGTCGCCGCGGGCGCCCGGCGCCGGGCGCCCCCGGCCCGAAGGGGCCGCCGGAAACGCTTTGACAGCTGCCCCTCTTTGTGGCATCGGCCGGCATCCCGCGATGCAACCGAGGATCTCCGATGCCCAAAGAGGAGTGGGGCGTGAAGCGGCTCTGCCCGACCACTGGACGGCGCTTCTACGACCTCAACCGCACGCCGATCGTCAGCCCCTACACGGGCGAGACCGTCGACCTCGACGCCAGCCGCCGGCGCGGCCCGCTGCCGCCGCCGCGGGTCATCCCCGACAAGGCCGAGAAGGAACTCGTCGACGTCCTCGAGACCGACGAGGATCTCCTGGTCGGCGAGCCGGCCGACGAGACCGAGATCGACGACGAACTGCTCGAGGCCGACGAGGACGAAACGGTCTCGCTCGACGACCTGCCCGGGGTCGGCGGCGAGGACGAGGAGTAGGGCCGCCCGCCCCGGGGCGGCAGGCCCCCCCGGGGCGCGCCCGGGCAGCCGGAAGCCACCTGCCCGTCCGGGCGGGGCGGCGGGCCCGCCGGCCGCCTCACTTCCCGAAAAGCTCGCCCTGCCCGGGCGGCCGCGGCGGCTCGATCCCGAGGTGGCGCCAGGCGCGGGCGGCAAGCATCCGCCCCCGCGGCGTGCGCTGGATCAGCCCCTGCTGGAGCATGAAGGGCTCGATCACCTCCTCGACCGCGTCGCGCGCCTCGGCGAGGGCGGCGGCGAGCGTCTCGACCCCGACCGGCCCGCCCGCGTAGCTTTCGGCGATGAGCGCGAGATAGCGCCGGTCGCCCTGGTCGAGGCCGAGCCCGTCGACGCCGAGCCGCGTCAGCGCCCCGTCGGCGAGCGCCCGGCTGATCCGCCCCCCGCCCTCGACGAGGGCGAAATCGACGACCCGCCGCAGGAGCCGCCCGGCGATGCGCGGCGTGCCGCGGGCGCGGCGGGCGATCTCGGCCAGCCCCTCGGGTTCGGCGGCGATGCCGAGCAGGCGGGCGGCGCGGGTGACGATCTCGATCAGCTCGGCCTCGCTGTAGAACTGGAGCCGGAGGGGGATGCCGAAGCGGTCGCGCAGCGGCGTCGTCAGCAGCCCGAGCCGGGTCGTCGCCCCGATCAGCGTGAAGGGGGGGAGGTCGATGCGCACCGTCCGCGCCGCCGGCCCCTCGCCGATGACGAGGTCGAGGGCGAAATCCTCGAGCGCCGGGTAGAGCACCTCCTCGACCACCGGGTTCAGGCGGTGGATCTCGTCGATGAAGAGGACGTCGCGCGGCTCGAGGTTGGTCAGGATGGCGGCAAGGTCGCCGGGGCGGGCGAGGACCGGGCCCGAGGTGGTGCGGAAGCCCACCCCAAGCTCGCGGGCGACGATCTGGGCGAGCGTCGTCTTGCCGAGGCCCGGGGGCCCGTGAAAGAGCGTGTGGTCCATCGCCTGGCCGCGCCGGCGGGCGCTCTCGACGAAGACGGCAAGGTTGGCGCGCGCCTCCGCCTGGCCGATGAAGTCGCCCAGCCGCTGGGGCCGCAGGGCCCGGTCCTCGTCCCCGGGCTGGGCCTCGGGGCGGGTGAGCCTGTCCACGCCCTCAGCCCTTCGGCGCGAGCCGGCGCAGGGCCGCCCGGATCAGGAGCGCGGGGTCGGCCGCGGCCTCGTCGCTGCCGGCCTCGGCCACCGCCGCCGCCGCCTCGCTCTGGCCGTAGCCGAGGTTGACGAGGGCCGAGAGCGCCTCGGCCGCGGCGACGGCCGCCGCCGGCACCGCCGCGGCGGGCGCGGGCGGGGCCCGGCCGGCGCGGCCGCGGGGCGCCGGCGCCGCGGCCGCCGCCGCGCCGGCGCCGGCGCGGGCGATCAGCGCCGGGACGCGGTCGCGGAGTTCCATCGCCACCCGCCCGGCAAGCTTCGGCCCGATCCCCGGCGCCGCCCGCAGGGCCGCGGCATCGCCCCGCGCCACCGCCCGCGCGAGCCCCTCGGCGCCCAGCGCGCCCGTCAGCGCCAGCGCCGCCCGCGCCCCCACCCCCTGGACGGTCTGGAGGAGGCGGTGCCAGTCGCGCTCGATCGCGCTCGGAAAGCCGAAAAGCTGCCAGAGATCCTCGCGCACCTGGAGATCGGTATAAAGGACGGCCGCCTCGCCCGCGGGCGGCAGGGCGGCGAGCGTGCGGTCGGAGACGTGGACGATGTAGCCGACCCCGCCGGCGTCGATCAGGACATGATCCTCGCCGCGCTCGGCCAGGATGCCGGCCAGCCGCCCGATCACGCCTGCCCCTCCGCCGCCGCCCCGGCCCGGGCGAGGGCGGCGGCCAGACGGTCGGCGCCGCGGTGCTGGTGGGCATGGGTCAGCGCGATCGCCAGCGCATCGGCAGCGTCGGGGCCGGCGATGGGAACGGCGGGGAACTGCAGCCGCACCATGTGGTCGACCTGCTCCTTGGCGGCATGGCCGACGCCCACGACCGTCTTCTTGACCGCGTTCGGGGCGTATTCGCCGATCGGGATCCCGGCCTGCGCCGGCACCAGCAGCGCGATCGCCCGCGCCTGGCCGAGTTTGAGTGTCGCCACCGCGTCCTTGCTGACGAAGGTCTGCTCGACCGCCGCGCAGTCGGGGGCAAGGCGTGCCACGACCTCGGTGAGGGCCGAGTGGAGCGCGAGGAGGCGGGCGGGGAGGCCCTCCCCGGCATCGGTCCTGCAGACGCCGTTGGCGATGTGCCGGATGCGGCCGCCGGCGACCTCGATCACCCCCCAGCCGAGATTGCGCAGGCCGGGATCGAGCCCGAGAATCCGCATGCCGCCCCCTGACCCGCCCGCGCCCCTCGCGCGCCCCGCAACGGGGCCGAGTGTTGCTTTTTTCCCTCAATAGCACGAAGCACGAACAGCTGCCAGAGCCGTGGCGGTCGCGATCCGCGGCGCAAGTTTGCTGCGCCGGGCCCGGTCCGCGCGGGCGGAACGTGCTTCGCCGGGGCGCCGGACGCTCGAAGCTTGCGCCGGCGCCGCGGGACCGGGGGGAGGCGGGACAGCGTCATGCCGCAACGCAGCAAGTCATGCTGCAAATGCAAAGCCGACATGCCCATCCCGGGCTTGCCCGCTCCGGAAGCGGCCCCTACATGGGCCCCGTGCTCGGAACCCACCGATGCAACTGCAGAATTGCGAAAGGAAGAACCCCATGGCCGCGATCGACACGACCCATGCCGGGACGGACGTCCGCCTGTTCGGGGGCCGGCTGCCCACGCTCCTCGCGGCTGCCTTCGCCGCGGTTTCGGCGTGGAACGACTCCCGCGTGACCCGCAACGAGCTGCGCAAGCTCTCGGACCGCGAGCTCGACGACATCGGGCTGCACCGCTCGGAAATCGAGCGTTTCTGACCCTCGCCCGACCGGCGACCCCGCGAGGGGCCGCACCGGGGGCCGCCGCGGCAGGTGCCGCGCGCGGCCCCCTTCGTTTCCGGGCCCTCCGTCCGGGCCCCCCGGGGCGCGGCCGGACCCGCGGGCGGGCGCCGTGGCGCCGCCGCCGGGGAAGCCTCCGGGCCCCCTGCCGAGGGGCCCGGGCGGGATGCCGCGGCGAGCGCGGAATGCGCTACCGCAGGGCCGGGCCCGCGAGGCGGCCGAGCGCCCCCGCCAGGGCGAGGGTCACGGGATCGGCCTGCATGAGGATCGCCCCCGCCCACCCGGCCGGCCCCCCCGCGGCAAGGACCGCGAGCCGCGCCGCAGAGCCCTCGGCCCCCTCGTGGACGTGCACCACCGCCTTGAACGAGGTCAGGAGGGCAAGGGCTACAACGAGCGGCATGAGAAGCCGGCCGCGCCGCTCGGGCCGCGCCCGCCGGGGCGCGCCGACCGTCCCCGGCGCCGCGAAGCGGCGCCCGTCGGCGTGTTGGCTCGCGATCCGTCGCAGACGGCCGCGGAACTCCTGGAAACTGGCATCGGTCAGGCTCATGGGCGCTCCCCCGCCCCACCCGAGGCAAATTTGCGATCCGACTGTGGCGGCAATGTGGCGCGCCGCTACTGTCCACGGACGAGCGTCAGCGTGGCCCACTCGCCGAGATTGTCGCGCGCCTCGGGCCTGAAACCGGCCGCCCGGCAGACCGCGAGCACGTCGTCGGCCTGGATCGCGAGAAGTCCGGAGAGAATCACCCGCCCGCCCGCGGCCACCGCCCGGCCAAGGTCGGGGGCGAGCGCGACGAGCGGCCCGGCGAGGATGTTGGCGAGGATGAGGTCGAAGGGCCGGCGGGCGGCGATCGCGGGATGGTCGAGCCCCGCGGCGACGAGGCTGCCGATGCGACCCCCGAGCCCGTTGGCGGCAAGGTTCGCGACCGCGACCTCGATCGCCACCGGGTCGATGTCCGAGGCGAGAACCTCCGCCCCCGGCCAGAGCCGCGCCGCCGCCATGGCGAGGACGGCGGTCCCGCAGCCGACATCGACGACGCGCCCCGGCGTGACGCCCGCCGCGGCGAGCCGGTCGAGGGCGAGAAGGCAGCCCTTGGTCGTGCCGTGATGACCGGTGCCGAAGGCCATCGACGCCTCGATGAGAAGCGCGATGCGCCCGGGATCGGCCGGCACCCGGCCCGCATCGTGACTACCGTAAAGGAAGAAGCGCCCGGCCTCGACCGGCGCCAGTTCGCGCTGGACATGGGCCACCCAGTCGGTCGCGGGCAGTTCCGAGACGGCGAAGGGGCGGGCACCGAAGGCCGCGGCGAGGATCGCGAGTTCGGCCGCGTCGGGGGCGGCGGTGAAATAGCCCTGCACCTCCCAGAGGCCGGCGCCGTCCTCGATCTCGAAGCAGCCGATGCCTTCAGGGGCGGGCGTCATCCCGTCCATGGCGGCGGCCAGCGCCTCGGCGGGGCCGGGGCCGGGAAGGGTCGTGAAGGCCGTGAAGCTGTCCATGCACCCCGCGCCCTTGCCCCAGCGCGGTCCCCCGGGCGGCGCCCGCGCCGGGGCGCCCTCTAGGCCCCCCGCGGCGGTGGGTCAAGCGGGGCCCCGGGGACCCGCGGCCGGGGCGATCGCGCCCGGCTTCGGGCGCGACCCCGCCGGAGGGCCGCGTCAGGGCGCGAGGCCGCCCTTCCTCCGCACCCGGTCGGGCGCCGGTCGGGCGTCGGGGAACGGGCCGGAGCCGGACGGGGGAGCACCCGGCCCGGGCCGGCCCGCGTCCTCGCGCGACCGGGCCGGAGGCGGCCCCCCGGCGATCCGAAAGCGGTCCCCTACGGCGCCGGCGACCACCCCGCCCCCGTCCCGGGCGGGGCGCGCCGTGCGCCGGCTGACGCCCTCACTTCACCGCCAGCAGGTAGGGGCCGAGGCCCTTCTCGATCACCTCCTCGTAGCGGGGGATGCCCGTGACCTCGATCGGGCGGTCGGGGTAGGTTTCGTTGTAGGCGACGAGCATCTCCTCGATGACCGCAAGCTGGCGCGCGGTGCGGTCCTTGAGGGGATGGCCGTTCGCGTCGAAGGGCACGAAGAGCCGCCCGAGCCCGGCCGCCCGGACATAGTTCGCGTCCTTGCCCTCGACCACGAGCGTCTCGTCCGTGCGCCCGCGAAAGCGGCCCATGGCGGCGTTCGCGGTCTCGTTGAGGAGCGCGAGCGCCTCGGTGTGGTCGCCGATCTCCCGGTGGCTGAGCCCCCGCAGGGCCGGCGGGCTTGCCATGAGGTCGATCATGATGTCGCGCATCTGCAGGTAGATCATCGTCATGGTGGCGACATCGAAGGCGCGCTGGTGGGCGACGATCATGTTGATGATCGGATACTCGGGATAGGCCTCGTGCATGTCGAGGACGATGTCGACCTTCTCGGCCTTCACGAGTTCGACGATCGCCGCCGCGATGCGGGCGGTGAAGCGGCCGTTGGCATCGCCCGGATAGTTGCGGTTGAGGTTGCGCGACTCGGGCCCGACCATGCCCTCGCCCGACTGCGGATGGTGGTGCAGGTCGGGGTCGGGCCACTGGTCGACCGGGTTGGCAAGGCGCATGCCGACGCGGAACCAGCGTTTGCCGTGGGGCGTCGGAATCTCGAAGACGTGGGGGAAGCCCTCCATGGGGTCGGTGTGGGTGAAGCCCGAGCGGTTCGACTGCGGGATGACGATGACGCGGCCCTTCTGCGGGGTCGCGTTCTCGATCATGAGGACCGCCCCCATGAGCCCCGACACCTCCTGCGGATGGGTGCCACCGAGGAGGAGGACCGTCCCCCCCGGCTCAGCCCCCTCGAGGACGTAGACGGGGGTGTCGGCGGCGGTGCCGGCCAGCGCCGGCGCATAGGCGCTGAGCATCTTCTGGGCGGTGACGCCCGGGCCGGCGACGATCGGCTCGGGCTCGTGCATGCCGAGGAAGATCGCCCCCGAGGCGACACTGATCGCGGCCGCGGCCGCAAGCAGGACCCAGGCCCGGGCGAGATGGAACGAGTCGTCGAGGACGCGCGCCATCACTTCACCCCCGCCGCGCGCAGGGCGAACGGCACGAGCACCAGCAGGGCGAAGAACTGCTCCTGCCAGTTCGGCTTGCGGAACATGACGCCGATCATCATCAGGACCACGGCGAGCGCCATCAGGCGGTAGGCGTAGAGCAGGACGAGTTCGAGGAGCATGCGTGCGGTCCCCCCTCAGTTGGTCGCGTTGTCGGTGGCGGTGATGAGCAGGCTCGTGAGCTCGCCGGCGAAGATCAGCATGACGAGGCCGCAGAGGCCGATGACGAGCGCCGGCCAGAGCGAGGCCCTGAGCACCGCGCCGATCCGCGTGTCGCCCACGACATAGGTCGAGAGGGCGGCGGCGATGGCGGTCGGCGGCATGAACTCCGAAAGCGCCGAGATCGCCGACAGGCCGCTCACGTTCAGGATCATGTCCTGATGGATGAGCGCGAAGGCGAAGGGCACGCCGAGCACGTTGGCCGCCCCCATGCTGGTCAGGACGCTGCCGACGATCGGGATCATCACCATCTCGACGAAGGTCCAGGGCGGGGGGAACGACATCGAGTTGATGACGATGAACCCGCGCACCCCGGTCAGGGTCATGATCTGGACCAGCACCCCGACGGCGACGAGGATCGCGGCGAGAAGGAGCGGCGTGCCGGTGAAGCTCTGCGCGGTCGCACGGGCGAGCCCGCCCGCCCCGAGCCAGGGCAGGGCGAGGAGGGCGCCGATGACGAGGACGATCGGCACCGCCGGGTCGGGGATCGAGCCCGGGAAGATGCGCAGGAGCGTCCAGAAGCCGAGGATGAGGGCGACGATGACGAAACCCGCGAAGGCGAGCCGTCCGTCGCCCGGATCGGCCGCCGGCGGTGTGCCCCGCCCCGCCCGGAGGGCGAAGTGGACGACCGCGAACAGGGCCGGCGGGATCGAGAGCGCGAGCAGCGGCACCGCGAAGCCGAGATAGGGCATGTTGACGCCGTCCGCGATCGTCATCGCCGGCACGTTGAGCGGCGGGGCGATCATGCCGCAGGTCGCGACGACGGCGACGAAGGCCGCGATGTGGTGGCTCGCAAGCCCCGTCGCCCGCAGCATCGGCACGACCAGCGCGCCGGCCGCGAGGACGGCGACCCCGGCGATGCCCACGAACATGCCGCCCGCGAAGAGCAGGAGCCCGGCGAAGGCGAGGACCAGCCAGACGCTGCCGCCGAGAAGGGCAACGCAGCGCCGGCCGAAGGCGTCGGCAATGCCCGAGACGAGCATCGCCTGCCCGAAGAGCGCCCCGGCGAAGAGGGCGAGGACGAGGTTGATGTATCCGAAGCCGCCCTCGACGAGGTGGCGGAAGGGAATGCCGAAGCCGCCCAGAAGGCCGGCCACGACGGCCGCCCCGATCAGCGCCGCCGGCAGCGGCCAGCGCAGGGGCCAGGCCAGCACCGCGAGCACGATCACGGCGGCCAAGAGGATCAGTCCCGGTGAGAGCATGTCGTGTCCTTCCTCCCCTTCTGTGGCTCAGCCCTTCGCGTCGCCTTCCGCCCCTGCGGGCGGCATTCCGTAGACGGCCCGGTTGTTGCCCACGACCGGCAGCGGCACCGGGTCGAAGGGCAGGCCCCACTCGGCCGCGAGCCCGCGCATGTTGAGCAGGCTGAAGACCGGGATCCCGCGCGCGGCCATGCGCACGACCATCCCCGGCGTGCCGTCCTCGCAGCCGATCGGAGTGCCCGGGGTAAAGGGGGGGACGAGCCCGACGTCGATGCAGGTCCCGATCCCCGCGACCGCGCCCCCGGCATTGACGAGGAGCCGCGGGGGCCCTCCCGCGTGGCGCTCGAAGAGGACCATGAGGCGGTCCATCAGCGCCTCGAGGTCCCCGCCCTCGAGGAGCGGGACACCGTGGCGCCGGGCCGCGGCCCGGATCGTGGCGAGGCCCTCCTCGCTCATGTCGCCGCCGGTGCCCGAGCCGCCGCCGAAGAGGGCCACGACCGAGCGGGCGGCAATGACGCCCCGCGCCCGCAGTTCCGCCTCGATGTCAAGCCAGGTCAGGGCGGCATCGGTCGCCCCGTACATCGAGGCGCCGAGCGAGGCGACGAGGACGGGCCTGAGACCGAGCGTCTCGAGGGCGACGATGGCGGCGATGTCGGCCCCGATGAACGAGCCCGAGGCGATCACGGCGACCGGGCTTGCCTCCGGCAGTCCGAGTTCGGCGATCCGGCGCAGGAGGGCGGCGGCGAGGTCGGGGTTGGTCGCCGTCCGCTTGGCCGCGAGGTCGCCGAGCGTCGTCGTGGTGTCGGTGTATTCCGATCCGATGAGGCCGGTGCGGTTGGGATCGAGGACCGCCGACTGCATCAGCCCGAGGGCGTCGCGCTGGGCCCGCGCGACCTGGATCGCCGCCTGCATGGCATGGGCCGCGCGCATCATCTCGAGATGGGCGGGGTGGGTGAGGCGGCCGGCGAGCGCCTCGGCCCCCTGCCAGAGGAGCGTCGAGAGAAGGGCCGCGACCGCGAGCCGGCGCCAGGGCGTCGGCGCCAGCGGCGCCTGGCCGGCGTAGCGGAGGGGGCCCGGCGAACGCATCTCCCCCCCTCACCAGCGGACGAAGATCATCGCCAGCACGCGCACCAGCGGGGCCGCGATGGCGAGCATGAGGAGCGTCGGCAGCGGGCCCTGGCGGTCCATCTGGTGGGCGATGAGGCCGGGGACGATGAAGCCGATCCCGCCCCATTCGAGCCCGATCGGCCCGATCCCGCCCCGCAGCGCCTGGATGCCGGTGGTGATGGGCAGGGCGATGAGGATCGCCATGCCGAAGCGACGGGTGCCGTAAAGGAAAAGCCGCCCCGCGGCGAGCGTGAGGAGCCCCCAGGAGGCGAAGGCGGCGACCGCGATCGTCGCGAGCATCCCCGGCCGGTCGAGGACGAGCGCGACATAGCCCGGGGCGACGACGCCGCCGGCGCTGAGCCCCACGAGCTGGAAGAGCGCGAGGCTGACGGCGATGCCGAGCGCGAGCGTGAGCGTCAGCATGCGACCGCCTCCGCCCGCAGCAGCGCAACGATGTCGCGGCCAAGGCGCGAGTAGTTGCCGACCCCCCAGATCGGCGCCCCCTCGGCCGCCGCGGCGAGCGCGGCGAGCGCGCGCCGCGCGTTCCCCGCCGGCAGGCGGCGCAGGGTCGGGGCATCGAAACCCGCCGCCCGCACCCAGCGCGCCGGCACGAAGCCCGTGACGAAGACCCGCCGCGCCGGCACCAGCCGCGCGAGAAGCCCGAGGAAGGCCCGCGTCCGCTCCGGCCGGTCGTCGCGGAGGTTGAGGAGCACGACCGGCAGCGCGGCGGCGGGATTCTCGCGCCAGAGCGCCTCGAGCGACAGGGGATCGTTGCAGGAGAAGGCATTGGCAAAGACGAACGGGCGGCCCCCGGCCTCGCCGCGGGCCATGAATAAGGCGCCGCGGTCGGCGCCCGCGGCTGCCAGCCCCCCCTCGGCGGTCGCGCGGTCAAGGCCCGCGGCGGCGCAGACGGCGAGCGCCATGGCCCGGTTGGCGGCCTCGTGCCGCGGCCCCGTCGGCGCGAGCGTCGTTACCTTGCACCCGTTCCGCCGCGCCCGCTCGAGGATCGGTGCGACCGCGGCCTCGGCCGACAGGAAGACCTCGGCGTGCTCGGGCAGCACGAGGCTCATGGCGCGGGCGGCGGCCAGCGGGTGGCTGCCCACGACCTCGACATGGTCGGGGCGGACGTTGGTGATGACGGTGTGGGTCGCGCGCACGAGGTAGCGCTCCGAGGCCCAGAGGTATTCGGGCTCGATCGCCATCGATTCGAGGACGACCGCGTCGGCCCCCGCGCGCGCGGCCTCGCGGAAGAAGCGCACCTGTTCGGAGATGCTCGGCGGCCCCCGGCGGGACCACTCCCGCTCGCTGCCGTCGGGCAGGATCAGGGTCGGATCGGTGCCCGTGGTCTTGACGAGGACGCGCCGCCCCCCGGCCCGCAGCCCGGCCCCGATCAGCCGCGCCGTGGTCGTCTTCCCGCGCGAGCCCGCGACATGGATGCGCAGCGGGATCCGCCGCCGCCGCCGGTCATGGCGGACGGCGGCCAGCCACAGCACGAGGGTGACGGCGACGGTCGCGGCGAGCACCGCGAGAAACAGCTGCGCATCCGCGATGAAGGGCAGCTCCATGTTCGCCTTCCGCCGCGGGCGCTGGCCGGCCGCTGGCCCGGAATCACTCGGCGGGCAGTTGCTGCTGGATCGCCGCGGCCACGTCGGGAAGCTTGTCGACCAGCACGAGCGGGATGCCCTTCTCCTCGGCGACCCTGGTGAAATAGCCGTCGGCGTTGCCGGTGGCGACGACGACGAGCGCGTCCGACTGCGGCGAGACGAGCTGGACGAACTGCTCCGACAGGCCCTCGCGCCGGTCGCCGCCGCCGATGTGGACGCCGATG
>JADLCV010000140.1 GCA_020846995.1 Paracoccaceae bacterium | reverse complement strand
TCGCCCTCGTGCGGGGACGCCCCGCCCTCGCGTCCCTCTCGGCCGCGCCGTCGCCCCGGGGGGGCGCGGCGCCCGCCCGGGGCTTCAGTTCGCGGGCGGGGGCGCCGGGGTCGGCGCAACCTCGCCGCCCGCGGCCGCGCAGGGACCCATGAGCTGGTCGTAGCGGGCGATGATCCAGCCCGGGACGTCGGCCGGCAGCGCCGCCTCGATCTGGGCGTTGACCTGGGCGAAGATCGCCGCCGAGCGGCTGTTGTCGATCATCGGCAGCGACTGGCCGACGAAGGCGCGGTCGTAGACGACGAAGGCCACGCCGACCAGCACGATCCCGCGCAGGACCCCGAAGAGGAAGCCGAGCCCCATGTCGATGCCGCCGAGCGCGCTGTGCTGGATGACCGAGGAGAGGAGCGGGGTGAAGAGCGCCGCGACGACCAGCGCCACCGCGAAGACGGCGGCGAAGGCGGCGATGGTCGCAAGCTCGCAGCTGTCGCCGAGGAAGCTGCCGATCACCGGCACCTCGGCCACGAAGGGCACGACCGAGGGGGCGAAGACGAAGGCGACGACCGCCGCTGCCACCCAGCCGACGATCGCCATCACCTCGCGCACGAGCCCGCGCGAATAGGCGAGGATCGCCGAGACGACGATGACGACCGTGACGACGCCGTCGACGATGGTGAAGCCTTCCATGCCCGCCCCTCGCTTGCCGGCCGCGGCCCGTCAGCCGGCGCCGAAGATCTCGCCCACCACCGTCGCCAGATCGGGCATGCGGTCAAGTCGCAGGCCGGCCTCGGCGCCCGGTCCCCCGGCCGCGGTCGCCCGCGCCGGCAGGATGGCCCGCGTGAAACCAAGTTTTCGCGCCTCTTTCAACCGGATTTCGGTCTGGGCCACGGGGCGCAGCGCGCCCGTCAGGCCGATCTCGCCGAAGACCACGGTGTCGGCCGGCAGCGCGACCTCCTCGCGCGCCGACAGGAGGGCGGCGGCGACGGCCAGGTCGGCCGCCGGTTCGGAGACCCGGAGCCCGCCGGCGACGTTGAGGAAGACGTCGAGCCCGGCGAAGGGAATGCCGCAGCGCGCCTCGAGCACGGCGAGGACCATGCCGAGCCGGCCCCCGTCCCAGCCCACCACCGAGCGCCGCGGCGAGCCCGGGGGGCCGGGCGCGACGAGGGCCTGGATCTCGACGAGGAGCGGCCGCGTCCCCTCGATGCCGGCGAAGACGACCGCGCCCGCCACCGGCCGGTCGCGCTCGGCGAGAAAGAGGGCCGAGGGGTTCGCGACCTCGGCCAGCCCCGCCCCCGTCATCTCGAAGACGCCGATCTCGTCGGCGGGGCCGAAGCGGTTCTTGACCGCGCGCAGGATGCGGAAGGCATGCCCGCGCTCGCCCTCGAAGTAGAGGACGGTGTCGACCATGTGCTCGACGACCCGCGGCCCGGCGATCTGGCCCTCCTTGGTGACATGGCCGACCAGCAGGACGGCCGTCCCCCGCCGCTTGGCGAAGCCCACGAGTTCGTGGGCGGCGGCGCGCATCTGCGCCACCGACCCGGGCGCGCTGTCGACGCTGTCGGCCCAGAGGGTCTGGATCGAATCGATCATGGCGAGGCCCGGCCGCTCGGTCTCGAGCGTGGCAAGGACGTCGCCGAGCGCGGTCGCGGCGGCGAGCCGCACCGGCGCCGCCGCCAGCCCGAGGCGCGCGGCCCGCATCCTTACCTGCGCCGTCGCCTCCTCGCCCGAGACATAGAGGCAGGAGAGCCCCGCCCCGGCGAAGCGCGCCGCCGCCGGGAGGAGGAGCGTCGACTTGCCGATCCCGGGATCGCCGCCGATGAGGACGGCCGAACCCGGCACGAGCCCGCCGCCGAGGACGCGGTCGAACTCGACGATGCCGCTCGCCGTCCGCGGCGGCGGCGGCTCCTCGCTCGCAAGGTCGGCGAGCGCGAGCGCCCGGCCCCGCGGGCGCGCGAGCGGGGTGGCCGCGGCGCCCTCCTCGATCAGGCTGTTCCAGGCCCCGCAGGCCTCGCAGCGGCCGGCCCACTTGCGGTGGCTCGCGCCGCAGGCGGTGCAGGCAAAGGCGGGAAGGGTGGCGCGGGCCATGCCTCTCCTCATGCCCGAGGGTGGCGCCCGGGGCAAGGACGGTGCGCCCGCAGCCCCCCGGCGCGGATCCCGGGCCCGGGCTCCCGCGGGAGCCTCGCGCGGGATCGGTGGGGCGGGCGGCAGGCGCCTGCGACCCCGTCAGTCGTCGAGCTCGACCCAGACCGGGACGTGGTCCGAGGGCCGCTCGCCCGCGCGGACCTCGGCGGCGATGCCGGCATCGCTCATGCGGTCGGCCGCCTGGGGCGAGAGCAGGAGGTGGTCGATGCGGATGCCGTCGTTGCGCTCGAAGGCGAGGGCCTGGTAGTCCCAGAAGGTGTAGTGGCCGGGCCCCGGGCAGAAGGTCGCCACGGCATCGGTCAGCCCGAGGTTGAGGAAGCGGCGGAAGGCCGCGCGCGAGGCCGGCAGGAAGAGCGCGTCCCCTTCCCAGGCCGCGGGCCGGGCGGCGTCCCCGGGGGCCGGGATTACGTTCCAGTCGCCGCCGAGAAGGACGGCCTCCTCGGTCGCGAGGAGCGCCGCCGCCCGCGCCTCGGCCCGCGCCATCCAGGCGAGCTTGTAGTCGTATTTCGGCCCCGGCGCGGGGTTGCCGTTGGGCAGGTACAGGCTGACGACACGCACCGCCCGCCGGCCGGTCACCGTCGCCTCGATCCAGCGCGCCTGCCCGTCGCCCGCGTCCCCGGGAAGGCCGCGGACGACATCCTCGACCGGCAGCCGCGAGAGGATGGCGACGCCGTTGAAGCCCTTCTGGCCGTGGGTCGCGACCCCATAGCCCCGATCCTCGAAGGCGGCGGCGGGAAAGGCCGCGTCGGCCGACTTGATCTCCTGGAGGAGGAGGACGTCGGGGCGGGCCTGGTCCAGCCACGCCGGCACCGCGTGCAGGCGGGCGCGGATGCCGTTGACGTTCCAGGTCGCGATCCGCATCCCTCGCCCTTCCGCCGCATGCGCCCGGCCGCACCCGCGCGTTCAGAGCGCGAACGAGACGCCGCAGCCGCAGGAGGAGGCGGCGTTGGGGTTGTCGACGACGAAGCGGGCGCCGATGAGTTCGTCGCGGAAGTCGATCACGGCGCTGGCGAGGAAGGGTAGCGACACCGGATCGACGAGGACGCGCTGGCCCGACTGCTCGATGACGAGATCGTCGGCGGCGGCGGCATCGAGGCGGATGTCGTACTGGAACCCCGAACAGCCACCGCCGGCGACGGCCACCCGGAGGGGCAGGGTCTCGCCGGTGGCGGCAGCGATCGCGGCGAGGCGGGCAAAGGCACGGTCGGTCACTCTGGGCGGCAGGGTCACGGGCGTTGTCCCCTTGGCGGCTTGCGGCGCTCTCGCCGGGGAATATAGGGGTGGGCGGACGGCCCGGCAATGCAGGAGCCCGAGGCAAGGATGCGCGCCCCCCATGCCACCGACCCGGCCGCGAGCCGCGGCCGCCTCTGGCCCGAGCCGCTCTCGACCTTCCGCACCGAGTTCCAGCGCGACCGCGACCGCATCATCCACTCCTCGGCCTTCCGCCGCCTGAAGCACAAGACCCAGGTCTTCGTCGAGCACGAGGGGGACTACTACCGCACCCGCCTCACGCACACGATCGAGGTCGCGCAGGTCGCCCGCACGATCGCCGGGGCGCTCGGCCTCGACATCGACCTCGCCGAGGCGGTGGCGCTCGCCCATGACCTCGGGCATGCGCCCTTCGGACACACGGGCGAGGACGCGCTGGCCGAACTCATGGCGCCCTGGGGGGGGTTCGACCACAACGCCCAGGCGGTGCGCATCGTCACCGGGCTCGAGCGCCACTATGCCGAGTTCGACGGGCTCAACCTGACCTGGGAGACGCTCGAGGGCATCGCCAAGCACAACGGGCCGGTGGCGGCGCCGGTGCCGGCGGCGCTCGCCCGGTATGTCGCCCGCCACGACCTCGAGCTTGACACCCATGCCTCGGCCGAGGCGCAGGCGGCGGCGATCGCCGACGACATCGCCTACAACCACCACGACCTTCACGACGGGCTGCGGGCGGGGCTTTTCGTCGAGGCCGAGCTCGAGGGGCTGCCCCTCGTCGGGGCGGCCCTCGCCGAGGTCGACCGCCGCTATCCGGGCCTTGCCCCCATGCGCCGGCGCCACGAGGCGCTGCGGCGGGTCTTCGGGGCCATGGTCGAGGATGCGATCGCCGTCGCCCGGGCGCGGCTCAGGGCGGCGGCGCCGGCCTCGGCGGCGGCTGTGCGGGCGCTTCCGGCGCCGGTCATCGCCTTCTCCCCGGCCATGGGTGCGGCGGTCGCGACGCATCGCGCCTTCCTCTTCGGCCGGCTCTACCGCGCCGCGCCGGTGATGGCCGAGAGGGCGCGGGTCGGGCAGGTCGTGCGCGACCTCTTCACGCTCTATCTCGAGGCGCCGCACCGTCTTCCCGCCGACTGGCAGGCCGACGTCGCCGTTGCCGACGGCCCGGGCCGGGCGCGGCTGGTCGCCGACTACGTCGCCGGGATGACCGACCGCTTCGCCCTTCTCGAGCACGCGCGCCTCCTTCCCGCCGCCGCCGCCCGCTGATCCCGGCCCGGCGCCCGACCGGGCGCGGGCGCGCGCCGGGCCTGCCGACAGGCCAGGCATGAACCCGGCCCCGCGCGGGCGCGCGGCGGGCGGGCAGGCCGGCCGGCAGCAAGCACCGCCTCCCCGGCCCCGCCCGGGCGCGGGGCGGCCGTGATTGACCTTGGCGCGGGGCCTCGGTAGTGCAGGGCCCGGCCCCAGGGGGGATGCGATGAGCCTGTCTTCCGAGCTGCGGGCGGTGATCCTTGGCCGCATCGAGGCGATGGTCGCCGGCGGCGACCTTCCGGCCGGCCTCGATCCTGCCGCCGTCACCGTCGAGCCGCCGCGCGATGCCGGTCATGGCGACATGGCCACCAACGCCGCCATGGTGCTCGCAAGGCCCGCCGGGCTCGCGCCGCGGGCGCTGGCCGAGGCCATGGCCCGGGCGCTTGCCGCCGACCCCCGGATCGCCGCGGCCGAGGTCGCGGGCCCGGGCTTCATCAACCTCCGCCTCAGGCCCTGGGTCTGGCAGGGCGTCGTCGGCGACGTCCTCGCCGGCGGGCGCGACTGGGGCCGCTCGGGGCTCGGGGCCGGGCGGCGGGTCAACGTCGAGTTCGTCTCGGCCAACCCGACCGGCCCCATGCACGTCGGCCATGCCCGCGGCGCCGTCTTCGGCGACGCGCTCGCGCGCCTTCTCGCCTTCGCCGGCTGGGAGGTGACGCGCGAATACTACATCAACGACGGCGGCGCCCAGGTCGACGTCCTCGCCCGCTCGGCCTACGAGCGCTACCGCGAGGCCCACGGGCTCAGTCCCGAGATCGCCGAGGGGCTCTATCCCGGCGACTACCTGATCGCCGTCGGCGAGGCGCTCGTCGCCCGCTTCGGCGCGAGCCTCCTCGACCGGCCCGAGGCCGAGTGGCTCGCCCCCGTGCGCGCGACGGCGACGGCGATGATGATGGACCAGATCCGCGAGGACCTCGGCCGACTCGGGGTGCGGATGGACGTCTTCTTCTCGGAGAAGTCACTCTACGGAACCGGCCGCATCGAGGCCGCGCTCGCGCGCCTGCGCGACCTCGGGCTCCTCTACGAGGGCGTCCTCGACCCGCCCCGGGGCAAGACCCCCGAGGACTGGGAGCCGCGCGAGCAGACCCTCTTCCGCTCGACCCTCCACGGCGACGACGTCGACCGGCCGGTGCGCAAGTCGGACGGCGGCTGGACCTACTTCGCCCCCGACATCGCCTATCACTTCGACAAGCTCGAGCGCGGCTTCGACCTTCTCGTCGACGTCCTCGGCGCCGACCACGGCGGCTATGTCCGGCGCCTGAAGGCGGTGGTGGCGGCGCTCTCAGAGGGGCGCGTCGCCCTCGACGTCAAGCTCGTCCAGCTCGTGCGCCTGACCCGCGGCGGCCAGCCGGTGAAGATGTCCAAGCGCGCCGGCACCTTCGTCACCCTGCGCGAGGTCGTGGACGAGGTCGGCCCCGACGTCGCCCGCTTCGTCATGCTGACCCGCAAGAACGACGTCGCCCTCGACTTCGACTTCGACCGCGTGCTCGAGCAGTCGAAGGACAACCCCGTCTTCTACGTCCAGTATGCCCATGCCCGCATCGCCTCGCTCCTGCGCAAGGCGGCCGAGGCGGGGATGGCGGTGACCGACGCGGCTCTCGCCGGTGCCGACCTGGCGCTTCTCGACCACGAATCCGAACTCGCCCTCGCCCGCCGGCTGGCCGAATGGCCGCGGCTCGTCGAGGTTGCGGCCCGCGCCCACGAGCCCCACCGCGTCGCCTTCTACCTCTACGACCTCGCCTCGGAGTTCCACGCCCACTGGACGCGCGGCAACGAGGACACGCGCCTGCGCTTCCTCGAGGGCGGCGCCATCGCGGCGGCGGCGAGGATCGCCCTCGCCCGGGCGGTCGCGGTTGTCATTTCCGCAGGGCTTGCTATCCTGGGCGTCACCCCGGCGGAAGAGATGCGCTGAACGAACGGCGCCCGCTGCCCGGCGGCTGACGAGCAGGCAGGGCCCCCGGGCGCGCGCGAGGCGCCGGGGGGCGAGCGAGGCAGGCATGGTCGGACCACCCTCTCCCGGCCACGGGGACGGCGGGGCGTCGCGCCGGGCGCCGGCGATGGCCGTCACCTGGGCCGGGGCCATCGTTTCGGTCGGGCTCGTCGCCGGCCTCGCGCTCTGGGGCTACCGGCTCGCCGTCCGCGACGTCTCGGGGGTGCCGGTGATCCGCGCCCTCGAGGGGCCGATGCGCGTCGCCCCCGACGTCCCCGGCGGCCGCGCGGTCGCCCATCAGGGGCTGGCCGTCAACCGCGTCGCCGCCGACGGCACGGCCGCCCCCCCGGCCGAGACGGTGACGCTCGCCCCGCGACCGATCGACCTTGCCGGCGACGACCGGCCGGGGACCCCCGTCCTGGCCCCCGCCCCGCTCCCGGCCGCGCTCGCCCCCTCCGGGCCCCTGCCGCTGCCCGAGGAGGAGGGGACGGCGACCGGCGCCCTTGACGAGGAGGGGAGCGCGCGGGCGGGGCTCGAGGCCGCCCCCGGGGCCGATCCCCTGGCCGAGGCGGTCCTCGCGGCGGTGGCCGGGGCGCCGGCCGGGGGAGCGGTCGCGGAAGGGCTGCCCGGGGCGGGCGGGCTCCGGCCGCGGCCGCGGCCGGCGCGGGGGCCGGGCGGCTTCGCCGGCGACGCCATGGCCGAGGCCGCGCTCGCCGCTGCCGTGGCCGCGCTTGCCCCCGGCGCGGTGCGCGAGATCGACCAGGCGACGCTCGCGGCCGGGGCGAGGCTCGCCCAGCTTGGCGCCTATCCCGACGCCGCCGCCGCCCGCGCCGCCTGGGCAACGGTCGCGGCCCGCTTCGGGGCGCTCTTCGCCGGCCGCGACCGCGTCCTCCAGACCGCGACGCGCGGCGGCGAAAGCTTCGTGCGGCTGCGCGTCGGCGGCTTTGCCGACGAGGCCGACAGCCGCCGCTTCTGCGCCGCCCTCAAGGCCGAGGACACGCCGTGCACGCCCGTCCTGCTGCGCTAGTGCTCCGGTCCCGCCGCCCCGATCCCGGACGTTGGGTGAATCTGCCCACCGGATCAATATCTTGTGGTGCGCTCCTGACGGCATCGACCGTCCGGCATACCCCCCCGGGACCGCCCGCGGCCCGGCGGCAAGGGGCGGGGGCACGGCCCCGCCGGCCCCCGGCGGGGTGCCGCGCCGCCGGCCGGCACCCGGGCCGGGGCGGGCGCCGGGGTGCCCCCCGGTGACCCTCGCCGCCATCCTCGCCCCCGCCGGCCCCGGGCTTGCCCCCGCCGAGGCGCGCTTCTTCGCCGCCGCCGATCCCTGGGGCTTCATCCTCTTTGACCGCAACCTCGAGGACGCGGCCCAGATCCGGGCCCTGACGGGGTCGCTGCGCGACGCCGTCGGCCGCGATGCCCCGGTCCTGATCGACCAGGAGGGCGGGCGCGTCCAGCGCCTGCGCCCGCCGCTCGCCCGCGACTGGCCGCCCCCGCTCGCGGAGGCGGCGGCGGGGCCGCGGGCGCTGTGGCTGCGCTACCGGATCATCGCCCACGAACTCGCGGCCCTCGGCATCGACGTCAACTGCGCCCCCTGCGCCGATCTCGCCTTCCCCGCGACCCACCCCTTCCTGCGCAACCGCTGCGCCGGCGGCGATGCCGCGACCGTCGGCCGCCTCGCCCGTGGGGTCGCCGAGGGGCTCCTTGCCGGCGGCGTCCTCCCGGTCGTCAAGCACCTGCCGGGCCATGGCCGGGCGACGGCCGACAGCCACCACGCGCTCCCCCGCGTCGCGACCCCGCGGGCCGAGCTTGCAGCAACCGACTTCGCGGCCTTCCGGGCGCTCGCCGACCTGCCCCTCGCCATGACCGCCCATGTCGTCTTCGACGCCCTCGACCCCGGGGCTCCGGCCACCCTCTCGGCCGCGGCCGTTGCCGCCATCCGCGGCCCCGAGATCGGCTTCGGCGGGCTCCTGATGAGCGACGACCTCGGCATGGGTGCGCTCGGCGGGCCGCTCGCGGCGCGGGTCGAGGCGGCGCTCGCGGCGGGCTGCGACCTCGTCCTCCACTGCTCGGGCGTGGCCGAGGAGAACGCCCGCGTCGCCGGCGCGGCGGGGGCGCTCGCGCCCGCCGCCGCCGCCCGTGCCGCCCGCGCGCTCGCCCTCCGCCGGCCGCCCGCGGCGGTTGACATCCCCGCGCTCGAGGCCGAGCTTGAGGCCCTCCGGCGCGGGTGCGGCGATGGCTGAGGAGGCATGGGACGGCCCGGGGCGGGCCCGCGCGACGCCGGCGGGCGGGCCGGCGCTGATCGTCGACGTGGCGGGCTACGAGGGGCCGCTCGACCTTCTCCTCGCGCTCGCCCAGCGCCAGAAGGTCGACCTCCGGGCGATCTCGGTCCTCGCCCTCGCCGAGCAGTATCTGGCCTTCATCGCCGAGGCGCGGGCGCTGCGGATCGAACTCGCGGCCGACTACCTCGTGATGGCGGCCTGGCTTGCCTATCTCAAGTCGCGGCTCCTCCTGCCGGCGGCGGCGGCCGAGGAGGAGCCCTCGGCGGCGGCGCTCGCGGCCCATCTCGCCTTCCAGCTCGAGCGGCTCGAGGCGATGCGGGTGGCGGCGGCAGAGCTTTTCGCGCGGCCCCGCCTCGGCATCGACCGCTTCGCCTGCGGCCGCCCGGAGGCGCTGGTCGAGGCGCGCGCCCTTCGCGTCACGGTGGGCCTCCTCGACCTCCTGCGCGCCTACGCCCGGCTCCGCACGCGTGACGCCTTCCGCCCGCTCGTCCTTGACCGCGAGCCGGTGCTGACGCCCGAGGAGGCGCTCGAGCGGCTGGCGGCGCGGCTCGGGCAGGTCCGCGACTGGCGCGATCTTGCCCTCCTCCTGCCCGAGGGGTGGCTCGACACCCCCGCCCGCCGCCGCTCGGCGACGGCGGCGACCTTCGTCGCGGCCCTCGAACTCGTGCGCCGGGGCCGCGCCGAACTGGTCCAGGAGGCGCCCTTCGCGACCCTGCGCCTGCGCGCCCGCGGGGGCGGGGAGGGATGAGCGGCCCCCCGGCCGGCGAAGCCGAGGCCGCGGCCACCCCGCCGCTCTTCCCGCCCCCCCCGATCGAGGCCCAGGAGCGGATGGTCGAGGCCATGCTCTTCGCCTCGGCCGCCCCGCTCGGCCTCGCCGAACTCGCCCGGCGGATGCCGCAGGGCTCCGACCCGGCCGAGGCGCTCGCCCGCCTCGTCCGCCGCTACGCCGGCCGGGGGGTGGAGCTCGCCCGCGCCGGCGAGGGCTGGGCCTTCCGCACCGCCGCCGACCTCGGCCATCTCATGAGCCGCGAGGTCACCGAGGCGCGCCGGTTATCGCGCGCGGCGACCGAGACCCTCGCCATCATCGCCTACCACCAGCCGGCGACGCGGGCCGAGATCGAGGCCGTCCGCGGCGTCGCCGTCAGCCGCGGCACCCTCGACCTCCTGCTCGAACTCGGCTGGATCGCCTTCGGGCGCCGCCGCGACACCCCCGGCCGACCGGTGACCTACCTCGTCACGGCGGCCTTCCTCGACCATTTCGGGCTGGCGTCGGTGCGCGACCTGCCGGGCCTGAGGGAACTGCGCGCCGCGGGCCTCCTCGATTCGCGCCCGCCCCCGGGCCCGGCCGGGGCCGAGGAGGACGGCGAGGCGGCCGAAGGGCAGGGCGCGCTGTTCGAGGAGTAGCGCGGTTCGGGGAGTGGCGCGTGGGGGGCCCGCCCGGGCCCGCCCCCCGCGGCCGGCGGGCGGCCGCGGGGGGCGCGGCCGGCCGCGGCGGTCAGCCGTCGCTCGCCTCGACGATCACGAGCTCGCGCTCGGCCGCGCCGCGGGCGTGGGCGAGCGCGGCCTGGTAGCCCGGGCTCTCGTAGCAGGCGACGGCCGCCTCGAAGGTCGGGAAGCGGACGACGACGTGGCGCGGCCGCTCGGGCCCCTCCATCACCCGGGCGCGCCCGCCGCGGGCAAGGAAGACCCCGCCATGGGCGGCGACGACCCCGGTCGCGAGGGCGGCATAGCGGCCGTAGGCCTCGGCGTCGTGCACCTGCACGTGGGCGATCCAGAAGGCACTCAAACCTGCGTCTCCTCTTGCTGAAGCCGTGCCGTCACGGCCGCGACCGCGGCCGCCGCGCGGGCGGGGTCGGCCCCGCCCGCCTGGGCGAAGTCGGCCCGTCCGCCGCCGCCGCGCCCGCCCAGGGCCTCGGCCGCCGTGCGCACGAGCTCGACGGCCGAGAGCCTCGCGGTGAGATCGGCGGTGACCCCGGCCGCGACCGCCGCCTTGCCGCCGGTGTCGGCGACCACGAGCACGACGCCCGAGCCGAGCCGGGCCTTGAGCTCGTCGACGAGCGGGGGGAGGTCCTTGCCCGCGACGCCGGCGAGGGTGCGGGCGAGAAAGCGCACGCCCCCGACCGTCGCCGCCTCGGGCGCGGCCGCGGCCGCCCCGCCGCCCATCGCCCGCTCGCGCCGGAGCGCCGCGACCTCGGCCGCGGCCTCGCGGTTCTCGGCGAGGATCTGGGCGAGCTTGCGGGAGGCATCCTCGGCCGACTGCGCCCGGAGCTGGCCGACGAGCGTCTCGAGCGCCGTCGCCTGGGCCCGGAGCCAGTCGAGGGCGGCCTGGCCGGTCAGGGCCTCGATGCGGCGGACGCCGGCGGCCGAGGCCGCCTCGGAGGTCACGGCGAAGGCCCCGATCTCGCCCGTGCGGCCGACATGGGTGCCGCCGCAGAGCTCGATCGAGTAGGTCCGCCCGTCGGCCCCGCGCCCCGTGCCGGCGCGCGTGCCCATGGCGACGACGCGCACCTCCTCGCCATACTTCTCGCCGAAGAGCGCCTGGGCACCGAGCGCGCGGGCGGCGTCGGGCGCCATGATCCGCGTCGTCACCGGCGCGTCCTGGCGGATGAAGGCATTGACCTCGGCCTCGACGGCGCGCAGTTCGGGCCCCGTCATGGCGCGGCCGTGGGCGAAGTCGAAGCGCAGCCGGTCGGGGGCGTTGAGGCTGCCCTTCTGGGCGACATGGGCCCCGAGCGTCCCCCGCAGGGCCTCGTTGAGGAGATGGGTGGCCGAGTGGTTGGCGCGGATCGCCGACCGCCGCCCGCCGTCGACGGCCAGTGCCGCCCCCTGGCCGGTGGCGATGCGCCCGGCGACGATCTCGGCGTGGTGGACGAAAAGCCCCTGGGCCCGGCGGGTGTCGGTGATGCGCGCCCGCCCGGTCTCGGTGACAAGGCTGCCCTCGTCGCCGACCTGGCCGCCCGCCTCGGCGTAGAACGGGGTCTGGTTGAGGACGACCTGGACCCGCGCGCCGGCCTCGGCCGCGGCGACGCTCCGGCCCTCGGCGACGAGGGCGACGATCGCGCCCTCGGCCGCCTCGGTGTCGTGGCCGAGGAACTCGGTCGCACCGTGGCGCTCGGCGAGGTCGAACCACACCGCCGCCTCGGCGGTCTCGCCCGATCCCGCCCAGGCCGCGCGCGCGCGCGCCTTCTGCGCCGCCATCGCCGCCTCGAAGCCCGCGACGTCCACGCCCCGGCCCTGCTCGCGCAGCGCGTCCTGCGTGAGGTCGAGCGGGAAGCCGTAGGTGTCGTAAAGCCGGAAGGCCGCCTCGCCCGGAAGCGGCCGGCCCTCGCCCAGACGCGCGACCTCGTCGGCAAGGAGCCTCAGCCCGCGCTCGAGCGTGGCGCGGAAGCGCGTCTCCTCCTGGCGCAGCGTCTCCTCGATCAGCGCCTGGGCGCCGAGGAGCTCGGGGTAGGCCGCGCCCATGGCGCGGACGAGCGCCGGCACCAGCCGGTGCATGAGTGCCTCGGCGGCACCGAGCTGGTGGGCGTGGCGCATGGCCCGGCGCATGATCCGCCGCAGGACGTAGCCGCGCCCGTCGTTGGCCGGCATGACCCCGTCGGCGATGAGGAAGGCGGTCGCGCGCAGGTGGTCGGCGATGACCCGGTGATGGATGCGCCCGGGCCCGTCGGGGTCCGCACCGCTCGCCTGGGCCGAGGCCTCGATGAGCCCGCGCATGAGGTCGGTGTCGTAGTTGTCGTGCTTGCCCTGGAGGAGTGCGCCGATGCGCTCGAGCCCCATGCCGGTGTCGATCGAGGGCCGCGGCAGGGCGGTGCGGCCGCCGTCGGGGAACTGCTCGAACTGCATGAAGACGAGGTTCCAGATCTCGATGAAGCGGTCGCCGTCGGCCTCCGGGCTTCCCGGCGGGCCGCCGGGGATGTGGTCGCCGTGGTCGTAGAAGATCTCGGTGCAGGGCCCGCAGGGGCCGGTCGGCCCCATCATCCAGAAGTTGTCGGAGGTCGGGATGCGGATGATGCGTTCGTCGGGCAGCCCGGCGGCCTTCTTCCAGATCGCCGCCGCCTCGTCGTCGCTGTGGTAGACGGTGACCCAGAGCCGGTCGGGGTCGATCCCGTAGACGCGCGTCACGAGTTCCCACGCATAGGGGATCGCCGCCTCCTTGAAGTAGTCGCCGAAGGAGAAGTTGCCCAGCATCTCGAAGAAGGTGTGGTGGCGGGCGGTGTAGCCGACGTTGTCGAGGTCGTTGTGCTTGCCGCCGGCGCGGACGCATTTCTGGGCCGTGGCGGCGCGCCGGTAGTCGCGATGCTCGACGCCGGTGAAGACGTTCTTGAACTGCACCATGCCCGAGTTGGTGAACATGAGCGTCGGGTCGTTCCGCGGCACGAGCGGCGAGGAGGCGACGACGCGGTGGTCGTGGCGGGCGAAATAGTCAAGGAAGGTGGTGCGGATGTCGTTGAGCGAGGGCATGGGCGAGGGGCCTCTCGGGGGGCGCGCGCGGGGACGCGGGGGGGCAGGACGCCCCTCTAGCGCCGGACCCCGGGGCTGTCCAGCACGGGGGAAAGCCCGCGCGGGAAAGCCGCCCGCAAGGCCGCGCCGCGCTCCGGGGACACGCGCCGGCCGCGGGCGAGGGGGCGGGCAGTCGCGGGCGAGGGGGCGCCGGCCAGGAGCAATGCCGCGGCGGTCGCAGGCGACAGGGCGGCCGCCGCGGGATCAGGCGCCGGCCGCGGGCCTCGGGCGCCGGCCGCGGGGCCTCAGGCGGCGGCGCGGACCTCGGCCACGATCTCGGCCACGACCTCGGCCAGCAGCGCCTCGTCCTCGCATTCGGCCATTACGCGGATCAGGGGCTCGGTCCCCGACTTGCGGATGAGAAGGCGGCCGCGGCCGTTCAGCCGCGCCTCGGCGGCGGCGATCGCGCGCTCGACGGGAAGGGCTTCAAGGGGCTCGGCGCCGGGGCGGAAGCGGACGTTCTCGAGCCGCTGCGGCACCGGCTCGAAGCTCCGCACGAGGGCGCTCGCCGGCTGTCGGGTGCGCGCCATCTCGGCCAGGAACTGGAGGGCCGCGATGAGCCCGTCGCCGGTCGTGGCGTGGTCGGTCATGACGATGTGGCCGGACTGCTCGCCGCCGAGGTTCCAGCCCCCCGCCCGCATCCTTTCGACGACATGGCGGTCGCCGACCGGCGTGCGCTCGAGCCGGAGGCCACGCCCGGCGAGGAAACGCTCGAGCCCGAGGTTCGACATCACGGTGGCGACGAGGGTGCCGCCGCGCAGGCGCCCGTCCTCGGCCCAGCGGGCGGCGAGGAGGGCCATGAGCTGGTCGCCGTCGGCCTCGCGCCCCTTCTCGTCGAGAAGGATCAGGCGGTCGGCATCGCCGTCGAGGCAGAGGCCGAGGTCGGCGCGCCGCTCGCGCACCATGGCCGCCGCGGCCGCGGTGTCGGTCGAGCCGCAGCCGCGGTTGATGTTGAAGCCGTCGGGCTCGACCCCCATGGCGATGACCTCGGCGCCGAGTTCCCAGAGGACCTCGGGGGCGGCGCGGTAGGCCGCGCCATGGGCGCAGTCGACGACCACCCGGAGCCCGTCGAGCCGGCCGCCGCGCGGGAAGGTCGTCTTGGCGTATTCGACATAGCGGCCGCGGCCGTCCTCGATGCGCTTCGCGCGGCCGATGTGCTCGGGCCGGGCGAGGGCGATCTCGCCCGCGACGATGGTCTCGATCGCCCGCTCGTCGGCATCCGAGAGCTTGAAGCCGTCGGGGCCGAAGAACTTGATGCCGTTGTCCTCGGAGGGGTTGTGCGAGGCCGAGATCATGATCCCGAGGTCGGCCCGCATCGAGCGGGCGAGAAACCCCACCGCCGGCGTCGGGACCGGACCGACGAGGAGCACGTCCATGCCGGTCGAGGTCAGCCCCGCCGTCAGCGCCGTCTCGAGCATGTAGCCCGAGAGGCGCGTGTCCTTGCCGATCACGACCCGGTGGCGGCGGTCGGCGGCGCGGCGGAAATGGCGGCCCGCGGCCGCCCCGAGCCGGAGCGCCATCTCGGCCGTCATGGGATGGGTGTTCGCGCGCCCCCTTACGCCATCGGTCCCGAAAAGTCCCCTCGCCATGCCCGCGCCCCGCTGCCTGCCCGCCCCGCCCCGGCCGCGCTTCTAGCACGACCTGACCGGGCGGGAAGGCGGCGACGGGCGCCGGCGTCGGCGAAAACCGGCCTAGTTGCTCGCAAGCCGCGTCGGCATCCGGTAGAAAACGTGAGCGCCTATCTCGACCGTGAAGTCGAAGACGCGCGCCCAGCGCGGGCGGACGCGGCGGTTGTGGAAATGCGTGGCCCCCTGCGTCAGCCGCCGCGGCGCCCCGTCGATCATCAGCCGGGCGATCTTGCGGGCGATGTCGCGGGCGCGGGGGTTGTGCATCGTGTCGGGACGCCCGTCGCAGGCAAAGCTGAACTGGCAGGCGCGGGCGCGGCTGCTGCCCTGGAAGACGACGGCGCAGATCGTGTCGGGGAAGTCGGGCGCATCGACGCGGTTCAGGATCACCTCGGCGACCGCGAACTGGCCCTCGACCGTCTCGCCGCGGGCCTCGTGGTAGATGGCGCGGGCAAGGCAGCGCCATTCCTCGTCACCCTCGACGGCCGGCAGCGCCGCCAGCCAGTCGCGATCGTAGCGCAGGATGTCGGTCGCGCCGTCGAGGCGGCGGGCGAAGCGCGGCAGGCTCTCGGCCGGGGCCGCCCGCCGGGTCGCCGCGGCATCGCCCGCGGGCCCGCCCCCGGCGGAGGCCGGCGTCGCCTGCGGTTCGGCCGCGGCAACCGATGTCAGCAGCACGGCCAGGGCAAGGCCGCGCCCCCAGTCCCCCCATGGTCGCATCCGGTTCCCCGATGCCGCTGGTCTTGGCCCGAGAAGGCAACCCTCTCAGCATAGACGAAAAAACCGCTCCGGGCCAAGGATTCCGGGGGATGCAACCGGAAGGCGACCGGGGGTTGGCCGGCACACCCGCCGTGCCGTCTCAGGAATGCCTTGCAATAATCTGATCTTACGACGATTGATCGGCTTGCAGGCGGTCGGCGACGGCGAGGCGGGCGGCCGCGAGCCGGGCCACCGGGACGCGGAAGGGCGAGCAGGAGACGTAGTCGAATCGGGCCGCCCGGCAGAAGGCGATCGATTCGGGGTTGCCGCCGTGCTCGCCGCAGATCGACAGCGTGAGCCCCGGCCGCGTCGCCCGGCCGCGCGCCGCCCCGATCAGGAGGAGCTCGCCCACCCCGTCGACGTCGAGGACGTGGAAGGGATCCTCGGGAAAGACGTGCTGCTGGACATAGGCCGACATGAAGCGCCCGGCGTCGTCGCGCGACAGCCCGTAGGTCATCTGGGTGAGGTCGTTGGTGCCGAAGGAGAGGAAGGCCGCGTGCTGGGCGATCTCGCCGGCCCGGAGCGCGGCCCGCGGGGTCTCGACCATGACCCCGAGGCGATAGTCGAAGCTCGCCCCGCGCGCCACCCGCACCGCCGCGGCGACGGCGTCGATGCGGGTCTTGACGAGTTCGACCTCGCGCTTGGCCGAGACGAGCGGGATCATGATCTCGGGCACCACGGGGGCGCCGTTGCGGCTCGCCTCGATCGTCGCCTCGAAGATCGCGCGCGCCTGCATGTCGTAGATCTCGGGCAGGACGATGCCGAGGCGCACCCCCCGCATGCCGAGCATGGGGTTGAACTCCGAGAGCGTCTCGACCCGGCGGGTGACTTCGGGGAGGGGCCGGCCGAGGGCCTCGGCAAGCTCGCGCAGGCCCTCGCGGCTCTGGGGCAGGAACTCGTGCAGGGGCGGGTCGAAGAGGCGGATGCACACCGGCAGGCCGTGCATGATCTCGAAGAGGCCGACGAAATCCTCCCGCTGCATCGGCAGCAGGCGGTCGAGGGCGGCGCGGCGGTCCTCGGGAGTGTCGGCGAAGATCATCTCGCGCATGACCGTGAGGCGGTCCTCGTCGAAGAACATGTGCTCGGTGCGGCAGAGGCCGATGCCGCCGGCGGCGAACTCGCGGGCGAGGCGGGCGTCGGCCGGGGTGTCGGCGTTGGCGCGGATGTCGATGTCGCGGGCGGCGTCGGCCCAGGCCATGAGCTGGCGGAAGCTCGCATCGAGCGCGGGCTCGAGCATCTCGACGGCGCCGGCAATCGCCTCGCCGCGGGTGCCGTCGACGGTGATGAGGTCGCCCTCGGCGAAGGCGCGCCCGCCGGGGGCGAAAAGCCGCCGCTCGCGGGGGTCGAAGCGCAGCCCGGCGGCGCCGACGACGCAGGGCAGGCCAAGGCCGCGGGCGATGACGGCAGCGTGGCTGGTGATGCCGCCGCGCTCGGTCAGGACGCCGGCGGCGGCGTGCATGCCGCGGATGTCCTCGGGCGTCGTCTCGCGGCGGACGAGGATGCAGGCCTCGCCGCGGGCGGCGAAGGCCTGGGCCGCGGCGGGGCCGAGCGCAACCCGGCCCGCGGCCGCCCCGGGCGAGGCGGCGATGCCGCGGGCGAAGACGTCGCGCGGGGTGCCGGGGGCGACCTGGCGGTGGAGAAGCTCGGAAAGCGCCCGCGGCTCGACGCGGAGAAGCGCCTCCTCGGGGGTGATGACGCCATCGTCCGCGAGGGCGACGGCGATGCGCAGGGTCGCCCGCGCCGTGCGCCGGAGGCGGGCGGCGTCGATCACGCGCAGGCGGCCGTTCTCGAGCGCGAACTCGATCTGCATCTCCTCGCGGAGCCCCGTCCGGCAGGCCGCGCCGTGGCGCAGGAGTTCGGCGAAGGCGGCCGGGCACGCCTCCTCGAGCGAGGGCGCGCGCGGGTCGCGGAGCAGCGAGAAAGCCGCCGCCCCGGGGTCGAGCGCCTCGCGGCCGAGGCACTGGGGCCGGTAGCGGCCGCTGACCCCGGGCCGGCCGCTCGCGGGATCGACGAACTGGATCAGCCCCGAGCCGGAGGCGCCGGGACCCAGACCGAGCGCCATCTCCTGGACCACGAGGCCGAGCCCGGCCGCCGCCGGGGCCCCCTTGGCCTCGCGCAGGAGGCGCGCCGTCGTCCCCTCCCAGGCCCGCGCCATCGACCGCAGGACCTCGGCCAGCTGGCGGGCGGGATCCGCGGGGAAGGGCTCGTCGGTCTCGGCCTCGTAGGCGGCGAGGGCGGCCGCGAGCGCCGCGGGCGTGACCTCGGGCGCGGCGAAGCGGTCGGGGTCGAGGCGGGCGACATGGATCGCATAGGCCTGCACGAAGCGCAGGTAGAGGGCGGTGGCAGCGGTCTCGCCATGGCTCCGGGCGAGCGCGGCATGGCGGGCCGCGTTCATGCCGACGTTGAGGATGGTGCCGGGGCCGCCCCAGTCGGGGTTCTCGGAGGAGGGGCGGACGGAGACGAGCGCCCCCGGGCCGAAGCGGGCGAGGATGCGCTCGGCGTCCGGCCGCAGCCCGGCCGCGATCGCGCGGACGGCGGCGAAGGAGAGGGCGACCGTGCGCGGCACCGGCAGCCCGAGCCGGATCAGCCCCTGGAGGTTCCGCGCCCGCCAGCCGTGGCCCGTGGCGGCGATCGCCGCCTCGGCCGCAAGCTCGGCGAAGTCGTGGATGTCGATGTGTTTCTGCATCGCGGCACCAAGAGCCGCGGGCGAGGATAGCCGCTTCGCCGGGGCTGGCAAGCCCGCCTCCGGCCTTTTCCGCCCCCCGGGGCGGGTTTCGCGCGGGCAGGCGGCCCCGCCGCGACGCCCGGGCGCGGGACCGCCCCGCCGCCCGCACCCCCCGTCCACCCGCACCCCCGTCCGCCTCCCGGCCCGCGCGGGGGGCGCCGGCGCTATCCCGGGGCGAGGGCCGCGACAAGGCGCGTCACGGCCGGGCGCGCGGAGGGCGCGCCCGCGGCCCGGGCGGCCGCGACCTCGGCCCGCACCTCGCCGAGGTCGACCGCGCGGATGACATGCTTGACCGGCCCGATCGAGGCCGGCCGCATCGACAGGCTCCTGAGCCCCATGGCCGCGAGCGCCACCGCCTCGAGCGGCCGGCCGGCATCCTCGCCGCAGAACGACAGCGGCGTGCCGGTCTCGGCGCAGCGGCCGACGATGTGCTCGACGAGGGCCAGGAAGGCCACGTCGAGGGTGTCGTAGCGGCGCCGCACGCGCTCGTTCTCGCGGTCGGCGGCGAAGAAGAACTGCTTGAGGTCGTTGCCGCCGATCGAGACGAAATCGGCGCCGGCGAAGAAGTCGCGCGGCGCGAAGGCGAGCGCCGGGGTCTCGAGCATGACGCCGATCGCGACCGTCGCCGGCAGGACATGGCCAAGCCCGGCCTCGCGGTCGATCTCGCGCAGGAGGGCCGCGCGCGCGGCCGCGAACTCGCCGGGGATGGCGACGAAGGGGAACATGACCGCAAGCGGCCGCCCGGCGGCGCCGCGGATCAGGGCCTGGAGCTGCATCCGCAGCACGCCCGGCTTGTCGAGCCCGACGCGGATCGCCCGCCAGCCCATCGCCGGATTGGGCTCGTCGGGACGCTTCATGAACGGCAGGACCTTGTCGGAGCCGATGTCGAGGGTGCGGAAGACGACCCGGCGGCCGTGGGCGGCGTCCATGACGCGGCCGTAGATCGCCGCGAGTTCGGCCCGCTTGGGCATCGAGGCGCGGATGAGGAACTGAAGCTCGGTGCGGAAGAGCCCCACGCCCTCGGCCCCCGAGCTTTCGAGCGAGGGCAGGTCGGCCATCAGGCCGGCGTTCATGTGGAGGGCGACGGTGGTGCCGCAGCGGGCCGCGGCGGGCAGGGTGCGCAGGCTCGCATAGCGCTCCTGGGCCTCGGCCTGCATCGCCATCTTGTCGCGGAAGGCGGCAGCGACGGTTTCCTCCGGGCGGAGGTGGACGATGCCCTGGTCGCCGTCGACGAGGATCGCGTCGCCCTTCATGGCCTCGGTCGTGATCCGCTGGGCATGGATGACGAGCGGGATGGCGAGCGCGCGGGCGACGATCGCGGCGTGGCTGCCGACCGCGCCCTCCTCGAGGACGACCCCGCGCAGCCGCCGGCCGTAGTCGAGAAGCTCGGCCGGGCCGATGTTGCGGGCGACGAGGATGGGGTCGCCGGGCATGCGGTCGAGGGCATCGCGACCCTGCCCGGTCAGGATCCGCAGGAGCCGGTTCGAGAGGTCGTCGAGGTCGTGCAGGCGGTCGCGCAGGTAGGGGTCGGGAACGTGCTCGAGGCGGGCGCGGGCCTCCGACTGCTCCTTCTCGACCGCCGCCTCGGCCGAGAGGCCGAGGGTGATGTTCTCCTCCATCCGCCGCGACCAGCCGCGCGAGCGGGCGAACATCCGGTAGGCCTCGAGGACGGCCGCCTGCTCCTTGTCGCCGGTGTCGGCGGCGACGAGGAGATCGTCGACCGCGTCGCGCAGACGCGCCACCGCCGCCCGGAGCCGCTCGACCTCGGCCAGGGGGTCGTCGGCGACCGGGTTCGTCACCACCACCCGCGGCTCGTGCAGCCAGACGCGGCCCTCCGCCGCGCCCTCCTGGCCGGTCGCGCCGCGGAAGGTCACGGGGTTCTGGTGGGGCCGGCGCAGGGCCTCGCTTTCGCCCGCGAAGGCGCCGAGCTCGGCCATCTCGGCCAGCACCATGGCCACGACCTCGACGCCGTAGACCTCGTCCTCGGAGAAGCCGCGGGCGGCCTTCGACTGCACCACGAGGACGCCGCGGCATTCGCCGAGGCGCTGGATCGGCACCCCGAGGAAGGAGGAATAGATCTCCTCGCCGGTCTCGGGCAGGTAGCGGAAGCCCCGCTCGGCCGGCGCGTTGGCGACGTTGACGGGGCGGCGGGTGCGGGCGACGCGGCCGACGAGGCCCTCGCCCAGCCGCAGGCGGGTGCGGTGCACGGCCTCGGCGCGGAGGCCGCGGGTGGCGCAGAGCTCGAGCGTCCCGGGATCGCGGAAGAGGTAGACCGAGCAGACCTCGGTCCCCATCGAGTCGGCGATCAGCCCGACGATGCGGTCAAGCCGCTCCTGGCCCTGCCCGGGCTCCGCGAGGGTGTCGCGCAGCCGCCGAAGGAGCTTGCGGCTCTCGCTTTCGCTGCGATCCGGCATGGCCCTCCGGGCGTTCAGGCCGCCTTGTCCAGCCCGAAGGCATCATGCAGCGCCTGCACGGCGAGTTCCATGTATTTCCGGTCGATCAGCACCGAGACCTTGATCTCGGAGGTGGTGATGACCTTGATGTTGATGCCCTCGCCGGCGAGGGCGCGGAACATCGTCGCGGCGACCCCGGTATGGCTGCGCATGCCGATGCCGACGACCGAGACCTTGGCCACCCCGGTGTCGGCGACGAGCCCGGCGAAGGCGATCTCGCCCCGCGCGCGGGCCTCGCTCACCGCCCGCTCGGCGCGGCCGACCTGGTCGGTCGGGCAGGAGAAGGTCATGTCGGTCAGCCCGCCCTCGGAGATGTTCTGGACGATCATGTCGACGTTGACGCCGGCCTCGGCGAGGGGGCCGAAGATCCCGGCCGCGATCCCAGGCCGGTCGGGCACGCCCTGAAGCGTCATCTTGGCCTCCTCGCGCGAATGGGCGATGCCCGCGACCACTCTCGATTCCACGATGTCCTCCTCGTCGCAGACGATGGTGCCCCCGCTCGACCCCCCGGGGGTGAAGCTCGAGAGCACCCTGACCGGCACCTTGTAGCGCATCGCAAGCTCGACCGAGCGGGTCTGCAGGACCTTGGCCCCGAGCGAGGCCAGTTCGAGCATCTCCTCGTAGGCGATGCGGTCGAGCTTGCGGGCCTTGCCGGAGATCCGCGGGTCGGTGGTGTAGACCCCGTCGACGTCGGTGTAGATGTCGCAGCGCACCGCCCCGAAGGCGGCGGCGAAGGCGACCGCCGTGGTGTCCGAGCCGCCGCGGCCGAGGGTGGTGATGCGGCCCTCGCGGGTGACGCCCTGGAAGCCCGCCACCACCGCGACCTTCATGCCCTCGGCGAACTTGCGGTCGACGGCCTCGCGCGGGATCTCGATGAAGCGCGCCGCCCCGTGCTGGCCGGTGGTGACGATCGGCACCTGCCAGCCCTGCCAGGAGCGCGCCGGAACCCCCATTTCCTGGAGCGTGAGCGCCATCAGCCCGGCGGTCACGTTCTCGCCCGAGGACACCACCGCGTCGTATTCGCGGGCGTCGTAGAAGGGCGAGATGTCGCTGACCCAGCGCACGAGTTCGTTGGTCTTGCCGGCCATCGCCGAGACGATGAGGATGACGTCGTGGCCGCCCTCGACCTCGGCCATGACCTTGCCGGCCGCGTTGCGGATGCGGGCGAGGTCGGCGACCGAGGTGCCGCCGAATTTCATCACGAGAAGCGGCATGGTGCACGGCCCCGGCGCGGTTCGCCGGGGGTGTTATGCGATGGGTGGGCGGCGCGCAAGGCCGCGCCGCCGGCGCCGGCCGGGCCGGCCGCGCGCCCGCCCCCGGGGGCTCCCGGGCCCTCAGCCCGGGGCCGGCCGGCGGCGGTCGGCGGCGGCGGCGAGGGCGACACCAAGAATCGCGCCCAGGGCGTTGAAGACGAGATCGAGGAGGGTGTTGGCGTAGCCGCCGACGCCCGTCTCGGGGGTCGCGAGGACGGCCGTGAACTCGATGATCTCGTTCGTGGCGCCGAGCCCCATGGCGGCGAGCGCGGGGTAGGCGGCGGCTGTCCAGCTGCCGCGGCTGGCGGGGAAATGGCGCAGGAGGAGGTGACGCAGGACCCAGGCCGTGACGCCGAAGCCCCAGGCGTGCACGACCTGGTCGTACTTGAGGAGGGTGAGCTCGTTGGCGCCATCGGCCGTCAGGGGCAGGAGGACGGCGCCGTAGAGGGCGCCCTCGCCGACCCGGATGCCGCCGCCCGCCATGTGCAGGAACCCCCAGAGCGAGAGCGCCCAGAGCATGGCCGGCGGGAACTCCGCCCGCCTCAGGTTGGCGCCGACCAGCAGGATGAGGATCACCATGGTGGCGACATAGATCAGGAACTCGGCGTTGCCGGCGCCGAGGAACCAGCCCGAGAAGCCCGCGACATAGGCGAGCGTGACCCACATCACGACCCGCTCGCCGGGTCTGATCGCCCACCCCCCCGTCGCCCCCGCCGCCATCGCCGCCTCCCGCCCGATCCTCGAGGGGGACTCTAGGGCATTTCGGGCCGGCCGGGAATCGCCCGCCGCGCTGCCCCGGGGGCGCCGGGCCGTCCCCGCCCGCGGCCACGGCGGCCCCGGGATGGCGGCGGCGGGCCCGGGGCGGATGCGTTCACGCGGCCCCCGAAAGGTCTCGCCGGCGCGGCGGCAGGGGGGGCGCGCCCGCAGCCCCCGGGGACGGCGGGGGGACGGGCGCTCCGGCCCGCCCGGGCGGGCGACCCCCCCCTCGGCCGTCGGCGGGCGGCACGCCCGCTCAGTTCGAGGAACGGCGGGGCCGGAAGGGCAGGGGGGCGACGGGGATGCCGTCCTCGACCAGCGCCCGCGCCTCCTCGAGGCGTGCCTCGCCCCTGACCGCGCGGGTGGTGGCACGGCCCTCGTGCATATCGCGCACCTCGGTCGCAAAGTCGAGGCCGACGTAGTCGGCGTTCTCCTCGACATGGCGGCGGAAGGCCGCGAGCATGCGCTCGAACTCGTCCCTCGGCGTGCCGAGCGGGCGCTCGGCCGTCCCTCCGGGGGCCGGGGAGGCCGGGGCCGGCGCCGCCTCGGGGGTGCGGACCGCGGGCGCCATGAGGGCCTTCCCGACCTCGGTGACGCCGCAGGTGGCGCAGCCAAGCCGGCCCGCCGCCGCCAGCCGGTCGAAGGCCGCGGCCGACTGGAACCAGCTCTCGAACTCGTGCCCCCGGCTGCAGCGCAGCGCATAGCGGATCATCGGAGCCTCCCGCGCCCGGCTTCCGTTCTCTCAGCTAGGCCGCGGCAGGGCAAGGTCAACCCGGCCCGGCCGGGGCCTCGGAGGCGGCCGCCGGCGGGTCGGGGGCGAAGGCCGCGAGAAGGGCCGAAAGCTCGGCCTCGGCGACGAGGCCCGCGGCCTCGCGCAGGCGCATCCAGCGGCGCACCCGCTGGCGGCACTCGGGGAAGTCGTCGTGCAGCCGGCGGACGGCGAGCGGATAGACGGTGACCCGGCAGGGCAGGCCGCTGCCGTCGCCAAGCCGCTTGACGTAGCCGTAGCTTCCGACCGGCACGGGGCCGATGCGGCCGGTCGCCCCGGCCTCCTCGAAGGCCTCGCGGGCGGCACTCCGGGCCGGGCTGCGGCCGCGCATTGGCCAGCCCTTGGGCAGCACCCAGCGGCCGGTGTCGCGGCTCGTCACCATCAGGACCTCGATGCGGCCGTGGCGCTCGCGCCAGGCCAGCGCCGCGACCTGCGCCCCGGTCCCGGCCAGAACCTCCCCGACCGCAACCGCCCCGGCCGCACCCTCGCCCCCGCCGCCGGCGGCGTCATCGCCAAGCTTCGTCATCGCCTGCCCGTCGTTCTTGCCCGCGGCGCATGGCCGCGTTGCGACAAAACGTAACACAGGCCGGCGCCCGGGAAAAGTTCCGCGGGCCGGGGCCGCCGCGGGGGGCGGGGCGATGCGGCAGGGCCGCCACGGCCGCCGCCGGGGCGCCCGGGCGGGGGGCCGGCGCGCGACCTGCCCCGGGGCGGGGGGGGGCGGGGCCGGAGCCCGCGGCCCCGCGCCCCGGGGGGGTTGAAGGG
>JADLCV010000277.1 GCA_020846995.1 Paracoccaceae bacterium | reverse complement strand
CGACGAGGAAGCATTTGCCGGGGTCGTGCTCGGCCTGGGCGAGGAGGTCGGAGGCGATGCGGGCGGGATTGGCTGTGTCGTCGGCGAGGGTGAGGATCTCGCTGGGGCCGTAGAAGCCGTTGTCGCTGCCGACGACGCCGGCGAGCTGCTGCTTGGCGAGCTGGGTGAAGATGTTGCCTGGGCCGGCGATCATCTCGACGGGCTCGACGGACTTTGTGCCGAAGGCGAGGGCGGCGATGGCTTGGGCGCCGCCGATGCGGTAGAGCTTGTCGATGCCGAGCATGGCGCAGACGGCCATGACGATGGGGGAGATATCGCCCCCCCCGGAAGCATTGCCTGTGGTTTGGTTGGGCTTGCGGGTGGGTAAGGGGTTGACGACGGCGATCTTGTCGGCTGGGACGCCGGCGACCATGGCGGGGACGGCGAGCATGATGAGGGTGGAGAAGAGGACGGCGGCGCCGCCGGGGACGTTCAGGCCGACGCTGGGCATGGGGGTCCAACGCAGGCCTAGCTCGGCACCGGCGAGGGTGATCGGGGCGGCGGGCTTAGGGGCGATGTGTTGCTGATAGGTGCGGACGTGGTCGATGGATCGCTCGATGGCGGCGCGGAGTGTCTTGTCCAGGTTGTCCAGGGCGGTGGTGAGTTCTTTCTTCGTGACCTGAATGCGATCGGGCGCGAAGTCGGGGGCGGTCCACTTACGCATGTAGCGGACGTGGGCGGCGTCGCCCTGGTCGCGGACGTCGGCGAGGATCTGGGCGACGGTCTTGGCGGCGTCGCTGTCAGCGGCGGTGGTGTAGCGCAGGCGGGCGAGGCGGTCTTGGAGAGCCTGGCGGCCGGCGGGGGTGGATTGGTCGAGGATTTGGAGGGTCAAGGCGGGGATCTCCGGGGCCGGGGGCTGGGATTCCGGGGGAACTAGGCATTTTACCGCTTTCGGACGAAGCCCAGGCCTTCGCGGCGGATTAGGCCACGGATCTCCAGGACGGTGAGGCTGGCGGTGATCTCGGCGGGGGGTAAACCTGTGCGGAGGGAGAGTTCGTCGACGCCCATGACGTGGCCGTCGGCGAGGGCGGTGGCGAGCTTCTGCTGGGGGTCGGTGAGGGCGGCGGCGAAGAGATTGGGGGTGTCTTGGGAGGGGGTAGAGGTGGGGCGCGATTGCATGGCGCCTTGGAGCATCTGGCCGGCTTCGCCCAGGGATTCGAGGATGTCTTCGAGGTTGGTGACGAGGCGGGCCCAACCTTCGCGGATCATCTTGTGGCAGCCTGCGGAGGCGACCGAGTCGACGCGGCCTGGGAGGGCCATGACCTCGCGGTGGTGCTCCTCGGCGGCGAGGCGGGCGGTGATCAGGGCGCCGGAACGCTCGGCGGCTTCGATGACCAGCACGCCGAGGGATAGGCCGGAGATGATGCGGTTGCGGGCGGGGAAGT
>JADLCV010000139.1 GCA_020846995.1 Paracoccaceae bacterium | reverse complement strand
TCCGGGCGCCGCGCGGCCAGCGTCCGATCGCCCGCGGCCATCACCGCTTCGAGTGGCTCCACATCACCGCCCTCGTCTCGCCGGCCACCGGCGAGAGCGTCCGGCATCCCGCGCCCCGGGCATCGGCAATGGCCTCGTCGGGGACAGCCTCGTGATCATCGCCCGCGAGGCGGACACCGGAGGCGCCCGCATCACCCTTCTCGTGCTCAACGGCGCCGGACGGCACCCCCCGGCGCGGTTGCCCGCAATGAGGCCCTGCCCACCTCGAAGCGCGTCGGCCGGACCATCTGGCGACGATGGAGCGGATACCACCGCCGGAGCCGCGCAGAGACCAAGATGCATTGCGTGAACCTGCCGGGCCGGCGTCTGTCCGCGCGGGACTTCGACCGTCAGGCCGCCGAGTTCCAAATCCGCGTTGCCGTGCCGAACGGCTTCACCGCCCTCGGACCTCCCATCACAGAGGTCGCGGGATAGGGCTGTCCGGGGAAAGCGAAAGCCCGGCCAGCAGCCGATTCGTGCAACAGAGCCCCGGCCAGATAGACCGCCGCGATCGGAGCCCCGGCTTTTTTCGTCAGCCGCGGGTAGCGCGGCAACGCCTTCGAGCGCCATTCGCCGACCTTGCCTGCCTCGCCCTCGAAACGGGCGCGGGGAACCCGCACCGTCTCGGTGCCGAATGTGCCGCTCAGTTGCCGATCGCAGTGGCCGTGGCGGTAGCCCCTGGCCCGGCCTTCGCCACGACCGCAGTGCAGGCGGCCGAGAAACCCGGCCAACTCCTCTTCGAATAGCCCCTCGTTGGTGGCGCGCAGCCGCTCGCCCCGCAGGGCACGTCCGCGCAGCCGCGCCATCCTGGTGTTCAGGACGGTCCCGTCAACGAAGCCGAGCCGCTCCCGGCCCAACCCCGGTTGCGTCGCGGCCCGGGCGTCGCGGGCGGCGGCAGTGTCCGGGCGGTCCGGCTCGCTGGCGTGGCCGGACTTTCCTTGAACGTCAGGCCATGGCGAGCGAAGAAGCGGTGCACAGCCGAGGGTGCGAAGCGTTCGCCCGGCTCCCGCTCCAGTCGCGCGGCGATCTCGGCAAGGGTGATGTCGGGCGTGGCCTCCACCATCGCAGGGATCGCCGCACCACGGGCCTCGATCCGCGCAGGCCGCATGTCGCCACCCTGCGCCAGGGGCACGACCGACCCGGTGTCGAGCCACCGCCGCCGCCACGTCACCGCCGCCGACGGGGCAGTCCCGAAGCGCGCCGCAGCCGCACGGCAGCTCATCCCCGCTTCAATCGCGGCGATCACCCGCAGCCGAAGATCAAGCGAAAGCGGTTTGCTCATGCAGGCTGGCCTCGATCACCGGCCGCCACGGTCAATCACAAAGCCGATCCCCCGGGAATCCCCCGCGATTCCATAACACCGCAAGATGCTCTCGCGCCCCCGCCGCCGCGGCGGCGAAGGCGGGGCCCCCGGGGGCCGGCCCCGGCCCCCCCGGGGGGCGCCGGCCGGCGGGCATCCCCCGTCGCGGCGCCCGGCCCTGCCGCGACATGCCGGGCCCCGTGGCGGCCGCCGGCGAGAAGCGCCCGCCGCGATGCCCGGCGCGCCCGGCGGAGAGGGCCCTCGGGCCGCGGGCAGGCGGCCCCGGGCGCCCGCCGCCCGGCAAGCCCCGGCCGGGGGGGCGGACGGGGCGGTTCCGGCCGGGGCGATCGCGTCCTAGGGTGGGGGGAGCCAAGCGCAGGGAGCCGCCGATGCCGATTCGCTACCTCCACACCATGGTCCGGGTTCTCGACCTCGAGCGGTCGAAGGCCTTCTACGAGCTCCTCGGCCTTCGCGAGACGCGCCGCCACGAAAGCCCCGGGGGCCGTTTCACGCTCGTCTTCATGGCCCCGCCGGGGCAGGAGGACTGCCCCGTCGAGCTGACCTGGAACTGGGACGGCGACCCCGGCCTGCCCGCCGACAGCCGCCATTTCGGCCATCTCGCCTACGAGGTGGACGACCTCTACGCGCTGTGCGCCCGGCTCCGGGCGGGCGGGGTGACGATCAACCGCCCCCCGCGCGACGGCCGCATGGCCTTCGTGCGCTCGCCCGACAACGTCTCGGTCGAGCTTCTCCAGACCGGCGCCCCGCTCGCGCCCGCCGAGCCCTGGGCGAGCATGCCCAACACCGGCCACTGGTAGGGGCGGGAGACCGGCCTCGGCCGGCACCGGCGCGCCCCGGGGTCGGGCGGAGGGCCGCCCCGAGCCCGCGGCGACGCGCCCGCAGTTCCCCGGGAGGGCCGGGGGAGCCCCCGGCCCGGTCCGGCCGGTCGCGGGGGGCGGCCGCGGCCGGGGCCCCCGGGCCCCGGAGGGTCGGGCGGAGGGCCGCCCCCGAGCCCGCGGCGACGCGCCCGCAGTTCCCGGGAGGGACGGGAGAACCCCTTCCCTCGGCCGGCCGGACCCGCCGCCCGGGGGGACGGCCGCGCCCGCCACCGTGCCGTGGTCCCGGGCGCCACCCGGTGGGGGGGACGCCGGTCGCGGGCGCTGGAGGGTTCAGTAGATGTAGCGGATCTGGTCGGTCCAGTAGCGCTCCATCCGCCGCAGCGTGGCGTTGATCTCCTCGGGCCGGTCGCGGCCGAGGGTGCCGCGCCGCTCGAGCCCCTCGGCGTGGCGGCCGAAAAGCTCGCCCACGAGGCGCCGCGTGGTGCGGCCCTTCTCGGTCAGCCGCACCCGCACCGAACGGCGGTCGACCTCGCAGCGCTGGTGGTGCATGTAGCCCATCTCGACGAGTTTCTTGAGGTTGTAGGAGACGTTCGAGCCCTGGTAGTAGCCGCGGCTCTTGAGCTCGCCGGCCGTCACCTCGTTGTCGCCGATGTTGAAGAGGAGGAGGGCCTGGACGGCGTTGACCTCGATCACGCCGAGGCGCTCGAACTCGTCCTTGATGACGTCGAGGAGGAGGCGGTGGAGCCGCTCGATGAGGGCGAGGGTCTCGAGGTAGCCCGAGAGAAAGCCCGGCTGGGGAACCTCCACCGCCGGGGAAAGGATGCTCATGGGGCCCTCGTCACCTGCGCTCGGGGGCAACTTCGGGCGATTCGGCGAAGATCCGGTTAAGACTCGCCGGGCCCGCCGGGTCCGCCGGCCGGGCCCCCGTGCCGCAGGGCGGCAAAGGCGCGGATCTCGGCCACGAGCGCGGCGTGGGCGGGCGCCGGCGCCTCCGACCCGGCGAGCCAGGGGTAGAGGACGGGGTCGTCAAGGTCGGCGAGCGCCTCGAAGGCCGCGAGCGCCGCCGGCCCCATCGCCGCGAGCCGGGTGTCGGCGAAGGGCCCGAGGAGGAGGTCCATCTCGCGCGTCCCCCGCCGCCAGACGCGCAGCCGGAGCCGCCGCCGGCGGGCCTCGAGGGTCGCCCCGGCCCCGCTCACGGCCGGCCCCCGGCGTTCGCCCGGCGCCCGTCCCCGGGGATCGCCGGGCGGGTGCGCCCGCCGCCCCGCGCCCCCCCGGCCCTGCGCCCCAGGGCCCTGCGGCCCCTGGCGCCGCCCGCGCCCGCGGCACCGGCCCCGCCGCCCCTCGGCCCCGCGCCCCACCCTCCCGCCATCCCCTGCCCCTTCCCTGCCCCGTCCTGTCTCGTCCGGCCGCGCGGGGGTTCCGGTCGCCCGCGCGTCTCTCGGTCGCTCGCCCGCCGGTTCCGGCCGCGCGCGCGGGGGTTCCGGCTTGAACGGCAGGGGCGCGCGGCCTAAGAGATGGGCGTCCCAACGACAACCGGAGCCTGCAATGCCGTTCCTCTCGGCGACGCTCGACCGCGTCAAGCCCTCGACGACCATCGCCGTCACCAACAAGGCGCGCGAGATGCGGGCGGCCGGACGCGACGTCATCGGCCTTGGCGCCGGCGAGCCCGACTTCGACACCCCCGACCACATCAAGGAGGCCGCCAAGCGCGCGATCGACGCCGGCAAGACCAAATACACCGCCGTCGACGGCATCCCCGAGCTCAAGGCCGCGATCTGCGAAAAGTTCCGCCGCGAGAACAGGCTTTCCTACCGGCCGGCGCAGGTCACCGTCGGCACCGGCGGCAAGCAGATCCTCTACAACGCGCTGATGGCGACGCTGAACCCCGGCGACGAGGTCATCATCCCCGCCCCCTACTGGGTCTCCTACCCCGACATGGTGCTGCTCGGGGGCGGGGTGCCGGTCATCCTTCCCGCGGGCATCGCCAATGGCTACAAGATCACCCCCGAGGCCCTCGAGGCGGCCATCACGCCCCGGACCAAGTGGCTGATCTTCAACTCGCCCTCGAACCCGACCGGGGCCGGCTACGCGGCCGCCGAGGTGCGGGCGCTGACCGACGTCCTGCTCCGCCACCCCCATGTCTGGGTGATGTCGGACGACATGTACGAGCACATCGCCTACGACGGCTTCACCTTCGCCACCCCGGCCGCGGTCGAGCCGGGACTTCTCGGCCGCACCCTGACGGCCAACGGCGTCTCCAAGGCCTATGCCATGACCGGCTGGCGGATCGGCTACGGGGCCGGGCCCGAGGCCCTGATCCGGGCCATGGCGATCGTGCAGTCGCAGTCGACCTCGAACCCCTGCTCGATCGCCCAGTATGCGGCGCTCGCCGCCCTCACCGGCCCCCAGGACTACATCGCCACCGCCCGCGCCGCCTTCCAGCGCCGCCGCGACCTCGTCGTGTCGATGCTGAACCAGGCCCGCGGGCTGAGTTGCCCCACGCCCGAGGGCGCCTTCTACGTCTATCCCTCGATCGCGGGCTGCCTCGGCCGCACCTCGGCGGGAGGGGTCCGGATCGACGACGACGCCACCTTTGCCGCGGCCCTCCTCGAGGAGACGGGGGTTGCGGTCGTGTTCGGGGCCGCCTTCGGCCTCTCGCCGGCCATCCGCATCAGCTACGCGACCTCCGACGACATCCTCGAGGAAGCCTGCCGGCGCATCCAGACCTTCTGCGGCGGGTTGCGCTAGGGCGATGGCCGGCGACCTGCCCGACTACTTCTTCCGGGTGCGCGAGAACGGGGCCGCAGTCTACCGCGTCGACAGCGAGAACCGCCAGCGCCGCATCGAGCTGGAGCAGATCGCCGTCGCCAACATCCGCAACGGCGAGATCCGCCCCCACGGCGAGCGCACGCTCGCCGAGGCCGACATGGCGGCGATCCGCGCCTGGATGGAGGCGCGGACGGCCACGCTCGCCCGGCGCGACATCGACGACATCCACCGCGCCGTCGACCACCTCAACCTGACCGCCCACTGGGCCCAGACGCGGGCGACCGACGGCCAGCTCGAGGAGGTGACCGACGCCCTCCTCCTCGCCATGCACGACCTGCGCACCGTGCTGGTGCGCCGCAAGGCCGAGCGCCTTCTCCGCGCCCCGGGCGGCGGCGAGGGCAGCCCGCCCGCCTGAACGGGCGCGGGCGGGCCTCCGCCCTGCCAACGCGGCATCCCGCCCCGCCGGCCGGGCGGGGGCGGGCCCGGCCCGCGCCCCGCCGCCAGCCGACACTCCCGGCGGCTTTCCCGGACGCGGTCCCCGGCGGGCCCGCCCCGGGGACAGCCCGGGGAGGGCGCGCGCAACCCCCGTGCCACCGCTTCGGGGTTCGGGGCCGGTGGCAGCAATCGACACATTGAGTCGCGACATTGTCCTGATTGAGCGCGGACACTCGGGCCGGCATGACAAACAATTACTGCGAACAACCGTTGATGGCCGCGGGAATGTGTGCAATCATGCCGGCGGCGCATGGCGACCGAAGCCATGATCCCGGGCAGGCACGGGCCATTGTCCTGCATTCCTCAGGGGGGCAAAACCGATCCATGAAGACACTCTCGCGCATCCTGTCCGGTTCCGGGCTCGCGCTCGCGCTTGCCTGCGCGGCGCTTCCGGGCCCTGCGCTGGCCGCGACGCTGACCTGGTCGACGGCGTCGGACCTCATCACGCTCGACCCGCACGCGGCCAGCGTCGGCATCAACAACACCGGGCTCGGGCAGTTCTACGAACCGCTCATCACCCGCGATCCCGACCTCAGGCTCACGCCCGCGCTGGCCGTGAGCTGGCAGAGCCTCGATGCGACGACCTGGGAGTTCAAGCTCCGCGAGGGGGTCCGGTTCCATGACGGCGCCGCCTTCACGGCCGAGGATGTCGCCTTCTCGCTGATGCGGGCCAAGGCCCCGACCTCGGACTACAAGGTCGCGGTCGCCGCCGTCGCCGAGGTCGTGGTCGTCGACGACCATACCGTGCGCGTGATCACGACCGAGCCGGCGCCGACCTTCCCCGACTGGCTGACGACCATCTTCATCATGGACAAGGGCTGGGCCGAGGCCCACAACGTCCTCGTGCCGCAGGACTTCAAGGGCGGCGAGGAGAACTTCGCGGCCCGCAACGCCAACGGCACCGGCCCCTTCAAGGTCGTCGAGCGGACGCCCGGAGTGACGACGGTGATGGAGGCCTTCGAGGGCTACTGGGACCGCACCAACTTCCCCGTCAGCTACGACCGCCTCGTCCACGTCCCCGTCGGGTCGGCCGCGACGCGCATCGCCGGGCTGATCGCGGGCCAGGTCGACGTCGTCCTCGACCCGCCCCTCCAGGATCTCGGGCGCATCGAGGCCGACCCCAACCTCAAGGTCGAATACGAGCACGAGATCCGCTCGATCTTCTTCGGCTTCGACGTCAGCAGCCCGACGCTGCGCTACGGCTCGGGCGTCGATACCAACCCCTTCCTCGACCTGCGGGTGCGCAAGGCCGTCTACATGGCGATCAACGCCGAGGCCATCAAGACCCAGATCATGCGCGGCCTGTCGTCGACGATCGGCTCGATCTTCTCGCCGCGGCTCAACGGCCACCTGCCCGAGTTCGATCCCCGCCTGCCCTACGACCCCGAGGCCGCGCGCGCGCTGATGGCCGAGGCGGGCTTTGCCAAGGGCTTCAAGGTCCGGCTCGACTGCACCAACAACCGCTACATCAACGACGAGGCGATCTGCCAGGCGGTGGTGCCGATGCTCGCCCAGATCGGCATCGAGGTCGAGCTGAACCTGCGCCCGGCGACGCAGGCCTTCCCCTCGATGCTGAACCGCGAGACGAGCTTCTTCATGCTCGGCTTTGACGCCCCGACGCTCGATGCCGAATACATCTTCCGCTTCACCCTGCACACGCCCGACGGCACCCTCGGCACCTGGAACTTCGGCAACTACTCCAACCCCGAGGTCGATGCCCTGCTCGACCAGATCGCGGTCGAGCTTGATCCCGACAAGCGGCGGGCGCTGATGGCCGACGTCATCCGCATCACCCGCGACGCCGTCGTCTACGTGCCCCTTCACACCCAGGGCCTCGCCTGGGCGATGAAGGCGAACGTCGATCTCCGGGCCCGCGCCGACAACAAGCCGCAGTTCATGTACGCCCACCCCGCGCAGTGAGCGCAGCCGCGCCGGCCGGCCCCGTCGGCCGGCGCGGAGACCCCCCCGGGCCGTCGCGCCCGCCCCCGCCAGCCGAGGAGGCCCGGCCGCCCGTGTTCGACACGATCCTGCGCCACGGCACCGTCGTCGATCCCCTCACCGGGACCCGCCCGGCCGACCTCGGGATCCGCGGCGGCAGGGTCGCCGCGATCCTCGCGCCCGGCACCCCGGCCACGGCCGGCGAGGTCATCGACGTCCGCGGCCGCCACCTCTTCCCCGGGCTGATCGAGCCCCACACCCACATCGGCTTTCTCAACCCCTTCGCCGCCGACGTCGTCTCCGAGACGGCCTCGGCGGCGATCGGCGGGGTCACCACCGTCTTCAGCTTCCACCGCCACTACCAGAGCGCCGCGCCGAAGCCCTACGACGACTTCCCCGACCTCGTCGCTGCCATCTCCGCCGGCGCCCATGTCGACATGGCGATCCACCTCGGCATGCTGACCGAGTCCCAGACCCGCGACATCGAGCGCTACCTCGACTGGGGCGTGTCGTCCTTCAAATTCTACATGGCCTACCGCGGCGAGGACGGGAAGACCGTCGGCATGATCAACGAGATCGACGACGGCATCATGGTCGATGCCTTCGCCGTCCTCGGCCGCCACCCCCACGCCGTCGCCTGCGTGCACTGCGAGAACACCGACATCATCGCCCGGCGGGTGCGGACCGCGAAGGCCGCGGGCGGGGCCGACCTTGCCGCCTGGAACGCCGCCCGACCCGCCTTCGCCGAGGCCGAGCACGTCCGCCGTGCCGGCTACTTCGCCGCGGTCGCCGGCTGCAACCTCTACTATGTCCACATCGGCGCGGCGGCGAGCCTCGAGGAGGCGATCCGCGAGAAGGCCCGCGGCGGGCGGGTGACGATCGAGACCTGTCCGCACTACCTGACGCTGACCGAGGACTCGTCCCTCGGGCCGCTCGCCAAGGTCAACCCGCCGGTGCGCGCCCGCGCCGATCTCGAGCGCATCTGGGAGGGGCTTCTCGCCGGTGACATCGAGACCGTCGGCACCGATCACTGCGCCATGCCGCGGGCGCGCAAGGCCGGCGACATCTGGCAGGCCGCGCCCGGCTTCCCCGGCATGGCGACGCTCCTCGCCGTCATGCTCGACGAGGGCCACCACCGCCGCGGCATGGCCCTCGACCACATCGCCCGGGTCCTGTCCTACAACGCCGCCCGGCGCTTCAACCTCCTGCCCCGCAAGGGCACGCTGCAACCGGGTGCGGACGCCGACATCGCCGTCGTCGACCTCGCCCTCGCCCGCCGCGTCGAGGCGCGCGCGTTGCACTCGAGCGCCGACTTCTCGCTCCAGGAGGGGCAGACGCTCCGTGGCTGGCCGGTGATGACGCTCCTCCGCGGCAAGGTCGTCGCGCGCGACGGCCGCCTCGTCGGCCGGGCCGGTGAGGGGCGCTATCTCGGGCGCTGAGGGACGCCGGCGTGCGACGGACGAACCAGGATTGACAGCGCGCGGAACAAGCCGTCCCATTCCCGGGATGGCACCGGCCGGGCCCCCCGGCGGCCGCGCAGAGGCGAAGGACCCCCCGAAGATGACGAGCCAGACGCCCGGCAAGCTCCAGATCCTGACCATCCAGTGCGGCCCCTCCGACCCCGATCCGGCGCGCAACGTGCCGGTGCTGCTCGATCTCCTGCGCACGGCGACGGCGACGCGGCGGCCCGACTTCGTGGTCTTCACCGAACTCGCGACGACGCAGTATTTCTGCGGCTACAACGATCCCAAGTGGTTCGATGTCGCCGAGCCCCTCGACGGCCCGGCGGTCGGTGCCTTCCGCGCCGAGGCGCGCCGGATCGGCTGCCACATCCTCCTGCCGTTCTACGAGCGCGGCCGGGTCAAGGGCGAGTTCTTCAACAGCCTCGCCGTCATCGGCCCCGACGGCGAGCTCATCCCCGGCCTTCTGCCCGACGGCCGCAAGGTCGCCTGCTACCGCAAGAACCACATCCCCGACCAGTACAGCTACAGCCCCGGGCTGAACGAGCGCTACTATTTCAAGGGCGGCCCCGGCCTGCCCGTGTTCGAGACCGCCCACGGCCGTATCGGCTGCCTGATCTGCTACGAACGCTCGTTCCCCGAGGCCTGGCGGGTCCTCGCCCTGCACGGGGCCCGCATCATCTTCGTCCCGACCGCGGCCTGGGGGCCGAACCGGGCCGAGAGCTGGGGCTTCGAGCTGCGCACGGCGGCGGTGCAGAACGGCGTCTTCGTCGTCGCCCCGAACAAGGGCGGGGTCGAGGTCACGGAAGGGGCGCGCAACTTCTACGGCCGCTCGACCGTCTTCGGCCCCATGGGCGACCTCATCGCCGAGGGGCCCGAGCGGGCCGGCCCGGCCCCCGTCTGGGCCGAGATCGACCCCGCCGAGGTCGACCGCCACGGCCGCCGCTACACCTTCTTCCGCGATCGCCGGCCCGAGCTCTACGGCTCGCTCGGCGACACCTGGCGCAACGTCTACTGAGGAGAGGGGCCATGCGCGTCGGAGTCTTCCTCGGCACCCAGCATCCCGCCCGCGCCGACATGGCGCGCGAGTTCGCCGGCCATGTCGCCCAGGTGCGGGCGATCCGCGACGGCGGCTATGACGGGATCTGGCTGGCCCAGCACTACCTCACCCATCCCGACCAGTTCTTCCAGACGACGCCGCTCCTCGCCCGCCTCGCGGCCGAGACCGGCGAGCTCAGGGTCGGGACCAACATCCTCGTCCTGCCCCTGCACAACATCATCGACATCGCCGAGCAGTATGCGACGATCGACATCATCACCGGCGGCCGTCTCGTCCTCGGGGTGGCGCTCGGCTACCGCGACATCGAGTATGACGCCTTCGGCATCAGCCGGAAGACCCGCGCCCGCCGCTTCGACGAGCAGCTCGAGGCGCTCGACCTCCTGTGGACGCAGGACGAGGCAAGCTATCACGGCGAGCATGTGAGGTTTGACCGCGTGTCGCTGCGGCCGCGACCGCTCCAGGCCCCGCGCCCGCCGATCTGGGTCGGCGCTGCCGCCGACCCCGCGATTCGCCGGGCGGCGATCCGGGGCGACAACTGGATCGCGACCTCGGTCACCACCGCCTCGGCGATGAAGGCGCAGGTCGATCTCTACCACCGGGCCCGGGCCGAGGCCGGCCGGCCGCGGGCAGCGGGCTTTGCCAAGTGCGTGGAGCTTTTCGTCGCCTCGAGCCGGGCCCGTGCGATCGAGACCGGCGGGCGCTACATGGCCGAGAAGTATCGCGCCTACTACGCCTGGGGCATGGGCAAGAACGTCCCCGGCGAATCGGGCGAGGGGCTCGACATCGAGGAGCTGATCAAGGACCGCTTCATCGTCGGCAGCCCCGAGGAGTGCATCCGCGAGTGCATCGAGCAGCGCGACGGGCTCGGGGTCTCGGACCTGCTCGTGCGCATGAACTTCCCCGGCATGCCGCTCGAGCTCTCGCTCGCCACGCTCGACCTCTTCGCCCGCGAGGTCCTGCCTCACATCCGCTGAGCGCGGCGGGGGTGGCGGAACCGCGGACGACGGTCTCGGGCGACGGGCGGCGTCCGACGGCGCCGCCCGCACCGCCGCGGCGCTTGACGAAGGCGCCGCCGACCCCCAAGGCAGGTACGAGGACCACGAGGGCCGGCCCCGGGGCATGGATGACGGCGTGAAGGGCGGCGAGGAGGCGGGCGAGGAGGCGGGCGAGCCCACGGCGCGCGCGATCCTCGACCGCCTCATCGCCGTCGTCGACACCCTCAGCCCGCAGCGGCGCAAGGCCGCAAAATACCTGATCGACCACCCCGAAGAGATCGCCGTGGTGCCGCTGCGCCGGCTTGCGGCCAGCGCCGGGGTCAAGACCAGCACCCTCGTGCGCGTGGGCAGCGCCATCGGATTTCCGAACTTCTCGCAGCTTCGCCTGCCCTTCCGGGCCCGCCTCGGGATCGGCGCCGACGTCATCTCCGAGCGCGCCCGCCGGCTTGAGAGCCGGGGCCGGCGGGGGGGCGGGCTCTATGCCGGCATGGCCGGGGCGGCGATGACGAACCTCGAGGTCATGTTCGCCCAGGACCTGGCCGAGCCCCTCGTCGCCGTCGCCCGGCGGATGGTCGCGGCGCGGCGCGTCGTCGTCACCGGCGTCGGCAGCGCCCACGCCCTTGCCCACCAGTTCTGCTATGTCGCCCGCATGGCCCTGCCGGGGGTGACGCTGACGCCGCAGATCGGCGGCCTTGCGGTCGACGACCTCCTCGATCTCGGCCCGGGCGATGTCGCCCTGGTGATGAGCTTCCGCCCCTACCGGCGCGAGACGATCGACGCCGCCCGCCTTGCCCGCGCCCGCGGGGCGGGCGTCGTCGCCGTCACCGACAGCCGCACCTCGCCGGTGGCGATGCCGGCCGATGCGGTCTTCGTGGTGCCGACCGAGACGCCGCAGTTCTTCCCCTCGATGACGGCGGCACTCGCCCTCCTCGAGACGCTCGTGGCCATGATCGTGACCGAGGGCGGCCGCAGCGCCGTCGCCCACATCGAGGCCTTCGACCGCATGCGTCACGACTTCAGCGTCTGGTGGAAGGAGGACTGAGGGGCCCGCGCCCCCCGCGGGCGGCGGGCAGGTGCCGTCGTCGGCGGCGGCCGGCGGCGGTCAGGCGGGGTCGGGGCCGAGCACCGCGAGGGCGTCGAGGGCGACCGCGCCCTCGCCCTCGGCCAGCACGATCAGCGGGTTGATCTCCACCTCCTCGAGCCGCGGGCCAAGGTCAGAGGCGGCGTCCGAGAGGGCGAGGATCGCGGCGACGAGTGCGGCCCGGTCGCGCCGCCCGCTGCCGCGGAAGCCCTCGAGGAGGCGGCCGAGGCGGGTCTCGTCGATCATCTCCTCGGCATCGGCCGGGGTGAGGGGGAGCGGCCGCAGCGCCACCTCGCCCAGCATCTCGACCAGGGTGCCGCCGACGCCGACGGCAAGCTGGAGGCCGAAGCCCGCGTGCCGGGCGATGCCGAGCAGGACCTCGAGGCCCCGCGGCGCCATCGTCTGGACGAGGACGCCGTCGAGCCGCGCCCCCGGCGCGTGGGCGGCGGCACCCGCCATGATGGCGGCAAAGGCGCGCTCGACCGCGCCCGCATCGAGAAGGCCAAGGCGCACGCCGCCGGCCTCGGTCTTGTGGGCGATGGCGGGCGAATCGATCTTGAGGGCCACGGGATGGCCGAGCCGGGCCGCCGCCGCGACCGCCGCAGCGGCACTCCCGGCCCGTTCGCCGGCGACGAAGCGGAGCCCGGGGTAGGGCCGCAGGAGGGCCGAGGCCGCGTGCTCGGCCAGGACGGCCGGCCCCGCCGGCAACTCCGCCCGCCGGCCGGTGCCGGCGGCCGGCCGGCCGCGGTCGGCGGCCATGGCGCGGCGGCGGCGGTCGAGCCCGATCCAGCGGCCGAGGGCGAGCATGGTCTCGCGCGCGCCGACGAGGAGCGGGATGCGCGCCGCGGCAAGGGTCGCGACGAGGTCGGCATCGACCCCCGCGGAAGCGACCGCGAAGGCGACGATGGGCTTGTCGGTGCCGGCCTGGATCGCGGCCAGCGTGCGGGCCCGGTCGTGATGGCCCGGGGTGCCGGCCGGGCTGTTGAGGGCGAGGGCGAAGCAGCCGATCGCGGGATCGTCGAGAAAGGCCGTCGCGACCCCCGACAGGATCGCCGGATCCTCGGCCAGGGCGCCGGTCGTGTCGAGGGGGTTCAGGGCGACGCCGAAGGCGGGCAGGGCCGCGCGCAGGCGGACGAGCGTCGCCGGCGCGGGGGCGGGCGTCTCGAGCCCCGCCGCCTCGGCGAGGTCGGCAAGCAGCGTCGTCACCCCGCCCGAGATCGAGGCGATGGCGACGCCCGCGGCGGCCGGGCGCCGGCCGGCGGCGAGGAGCACGAGCGTCTCGCGCATCTCGTCGATGTCGCCGGCGCGGATCACGCCCCACTTGCGGAAGAGCCCCTCGCAGGCCGCGTCCGAGCCGGCGACGGCGCCGGTGTGGGCGAGCGTCGCGCGCCGGCCGCGGTCGCTCCGGCCGACCTTGAGGGCGACGATCGGCTTGCCCACGCGCAGCGCCTTCTCGGCCACGCGGGCGAAGCGCCCGGGATCGCGCAGGCCCTCGATGAAGAGGGCGACGACCTCGGTGCCGGGATCGTCGAGCAGCCAGTCGACGTATTCGGCAAGCTCGACGACGGTCTCGTTGCCCGAGGTGACGATGGCGCTGATCCCCGGCCCGCGGCCGCGGAGGGTGTCGTGGAGGGCGTGGGTCAGCGCGCCCGACTGGAGGACGTAGCCGACGTTTCCCCGCCGCAGGGGATCGACGATGCCGCCCGAATAGGGGGCGGCGCCGGTCGCGACGTTGACGATGCCGTAGCAGTTCGGGCCGCAGACCCGCATCCCCGAGGCCCGGGCGATGGCCCGGATCTCGCCCTCGAGAACCTCGCCCGCGGCCGCGCCCTCGGCAAAGCCGCCGGCGATCATCACCGCGGCGCGGACGCCGGCCGCCGCCGCCTCGCGCAGGGCCGCGACCGCGGCGGCGGCGGGCAGGGCGATGGCGACAAGGTCGGGCACCTCGGGAAGGTCGGCGAGCCGGGCATGGCAGGGGAGGTCGCCGATCGCCGCGTGCCGCGGGCTGACCGCGTAGAGCCGCCCGCCGAAGCCGCAGGCGCGGATGTTGTCGAGGATGACGCGACCGCGGTTGCCGCGCGGCGAGGCCCCGATGACGGCGATCGCGGCCGGGGCCATGAGGGGGGCGAGCGGATGGGGGGCGGCGGCCTCAACCATCGCGGTAGGGCCCGTCGCGCGCCTCGAGGAAGGCCCGCAGCCCGTCCTCGCGGCGGATGCGCTTCAGCTCTTCCTTGCGGGGGTCGCCGTGGGAATCGAGAAGGTAGGTGTCGAGGTAGCGATGGGCGCCCTGGATGCCGCGGAAGCCCATGATCTCGTAGGCCTGGCGCAGCGCCCGCTTGGCCATGAGGAGGGTGTAGGCGGGGGCGTTGGCGATCCGGCGGGCCATCCGCTCGGCCGTCGGCGCCAGCTCGGCCGCGGGCACGACGCGGTTGATGAGCCCGAGTTCGAGCGCCCGTCGCGCCGGCATGGCGTCGCCCGTGTAGTAGAACTCGTGGACGGCCTTCATGTGCGTGAGCCACGGCATGATGATCATCGGCGTCAGCGTGCCGTGGCGGATCTCGGGCTCGCTGAACCAGGCCTCCTCGGTGGCGATGGTGAGGTCGCAGATGAGCGCGAGCAGGCAGCCGAAGGCGATGGCATGGCCCTGGACGGTGCAGATCACGGGCTTGTCCATGTCCCAGATCTTCATGCAGACGCCGGCGCTCGCGCGGGTGAGGTCGTCCCAGTCGCGCGACGATTCGGGGCGGTGCTGCTCGCTCATGTCGAAGCCCGCCGAGAAGACCCGCTCGCCCGCCGCCTCGAGGATCACCACCCGCACCTCGCGGTCGCGGTCGAGCCCCTCGAGGGCCTGGGCGAGTTCGTCCTGCATCTGCGGGCGGACGGCGTTCGCCTTGGCGGGGCGGTTCAGCGTCACCCAGGCGACGGGGCCGTCGCGGCGCAGGGCGATGTCGGTCCAGCGGTCGGCATCGAAAAGTGCGGGCGCGGCCATGGGCCCTCCTTCGCGGCGCGGGGCGGGGGCGGCGGGTTCCCCCCCCGGCCGGGCGAAGGGGCCGGGCGCCGCCGTCCGATCGCCGGCGATGGAACACAATACCCAGGACCGCCGCAAGAAGAAAATCATGTGCCATCGCGGCCCGCCGGCGCCCGCCCGCGCCAGGGCCGGTGCCGGCCAAGAAATCGGCGACATGATCGGGCCGGCCGGAGGCGCCGGCGGACTCCGGCGGGCGGCCCGCCCGGACGGCCGCCCCCATCCCCCGGGGCAGGGCCGAGGGCCGGCCCCGGCGCCGGCCGGGCGCCTTCCCCCCGGGACGGGCAGGGACCGCGGCCGGGGCCGGCGGGCCGGACGCCATCGCCCCGCTCGGAGCCGGAGGCCGTGATTCGGGTTGACACAGACGCATCTTCCATGAAGCATGATGGCAAAATTGTTTCGCATGCACCCGGCCGGCCGGTGCCCGGGGGCGGGGAGAAGCGGGGATGCCCACGATCGAGGCCAGGGCCGCGGCCGCCGGCGCGAGGGAAGGCGGCGCCGGCGCCCGCCCGCCCGCCGCGCCCCCGGCCCCCGGCCCGGCCGCGGCGGCGCCGGGCGCACCGGCCGAGCGGGCCGTCCACGAACTTCTCGCCGCCGGCCTTGCCGCCCACGGCGTCGGCCACCTCTTCGGCCTGATCGGGGACGCGAACCTCTTCATGGTCGATGCCTTCGTGCGCGCCGGGCGCGGCCGCTACGTCGCCTGCGCGAGCGAGGCGGCGGCGGTCCTCGCCGCCCTCGGCCATGCCCAGGCCGGGGGCCAAACGGGGGTCGCGACGATCACCCACGGCCCGGCCCTGACCAACGTCGCCACCGCCCTCGTCGAGGGCGTCCGGGGCGCGCTTCCGGTCGTCATCCTCTGCGGCGACACCCCGCCGGGCGACCTCCAGCACCTCCAGCGCCTCGACCAGCGCGAACTCGTCAAGGCGACGGGGGCGGGCTTCGTCGAGCTGCGGAGCGCCGCGACCGCGCAGGAGGACCTCGCCCGCGCCTTCCTCGCGGCCGCGGCCGGGCGCCGGCCGGTGGTCCTGAACATGCGCGTCGACCTGCAATGGGAGAGGGCGCCGGCGCTCCCGCCCCCGGTCCTGCCGGTGCCGCGCCCGCGCCCGGCCCCGCCCGAGGGCGCGGAGTTCGACGACGCCATGGGCATCGTCGCCATGGCCCGCCGGCCGCTGGTCCTCGCCGGCCGCGGTGCCACCGCGCCCGAGGCCCGCGCCGCCATCCTCGCCCTCGCCCGCCGCCTCGAGGCCCCCGTCGCCACCACGCTCAAGGCCGCGGGCCTTTTCGCGGGCGAGGATTTCGACCTTGGCCTCTTCGGCACGCTGAGCACGCCCCTCGCCGTCGAGACCATCCTCGGGGCCGACTGCATCCTTTCCTTCGGGGCAAGCCTCGGGCGGCTGACGACGGCGGCGGGCGCCTACCTCCGCGGCCGCAGGGTGGTGCAGGTCGTGGGCGACCTCGAGGGCGAGGGCCGCCGCGCCGGGCCGGCGCTGACGCTCGTCGGCGATCCCGCGCTGACGGCGCGGCGCATGGTCGAGCTTCTCGACCAGGCCGAGGTCGCGCCCTCGGGCCATGCCGGGCCCGAACTGCGGCAGGGCCTCGCGGCGGCGGCCGCGGCCTTTGCCCTCCCCCCCGCCTTCGCCGCCACCCGGCCCGGCACCGTCGACCTCTACCCCGCCCTCCGCCGGCTCGATGCCGCCCTGCCCCGCGACCGCGTGCTCGTGACCGACCTTGGCCGCTTCGTCAGCCGGGCCTGGAAGGCCCTGCCCGTGACGGCGCCGGCCAACCTCGTCTACACGGCGAACTTCGCCGCCATCGGCTGCGGCCTCGGCGAGGCCGTGGGCGCCGCCCTCGCCGCTCCCGGCCGCACCACCGTGCTCGTCGCCGGCGACGGCGGCCTGCTCCTCGGCGGGCTCTCGGACCTCGCGACGGCCGTCCGCGAGAGGCTCGACCTCGTCGTCATCCTCTGCAACGACCAGAGCTACGGTGCCGAGCACGTCCAGTTCGTGCGCCGCGCGATGGACCCCGCGGTCGCGCTCACGGCGCCGCCCGATTTCGCCGCCATCGCCCGCGCCATGGGGGTCGCGGCCGTCCGCGTGGCCGCCCCGGCGGATCTCGCGGCCGCCGGCGCGGCGATCGCCGCCCGCCGCGGCCCGGTCCTCGTCGAGCTTCGGCTCGACCCCGACCACCTCTCGGCCGAATGAGGCCCCGTCCGCCCCCTCCCGCGCCCCCCGCCCCCGCCGCCGCACCCGGGGCACAGGCCGCGCCGGGCGCCGCGCCCGGCCGGCGCGGCGCGGGCGCGGCGGGCCGCAGGTTCCGCGCGGGCACCGCCCCCGCCGCCGGAGGGCCCGCGAAAACCCGCGGCCCCGCGCAGCGGGCGTTTGACTTGTGCGCGCCGGTGCCCGAGTGCTGTCGGGCCGGCCCGGCGACACGGGGCGCGGCGGGCGGGGAGACGATGACGCCGACCGAGACCGGGAACGCCCTTGCGCCCCTGCCCCGCCGCCGCGGGCCGGGCCGGGCCGGGCGGGGCGGGCGGACATGATCGGGTTCATCGTCAGCCGCATCCTCCAGTCGGCCCTGGTCATGCTGGTGGTCGGGCTGATCGCGTTCGCGCTTTTCAACTATGTCGGCGACCCCGTGAACAACATGCTGGGGCCGTCGGCGACCTCGGCCGAGCGCGCCCGGCTCCACGCCGAACTCGGGCTCGACCGGCCCTTCCTCGTCCAGTACGGCGACTTCATCGTCCGCGCCGTCCAGGGCAACTTCGGCCTCTCCTACCAGTACGCCCGTCCGGTCATCGACATCGTCGCCGAAAGGCTGCCGGCGACGGTCGAGCTCAGCCTCGCCGCCGTCTTCCTCGCCCTCGCGCTCGGCATCCCCATGGGCATCTACACCGGCATCCGGCCGAGCGCGCCCCTCGCCCGCGTCCTCATGGGGCTCTCGCTCGTCGGCATCTCGCTGCCGACCTTCTTCACCGGCATCGTCCTCATCGTCCTCTTCGCCATCGTCCTCAAGTGGCTGCCGCCCTTCGGCCGGGGCGAGGTCGTGGCCGTCGGCTGGTGGTCGACGGGGCTTCTCACCCTGTCCGGGCTGAAGGCGCTGATCCTGCCCGCGATCACGCTCTGCCTCTTCCAGATGACGCTGATCATGCGGCTGGTGCGCAGCGCCATGCTCGAGATCATGCGCACCGACTACATCCGCTTCGCCATGGCCCGCGGCCTGAGGATGTCGTCGGTCCACTTCCGCCACGCGCTGAAGAACACGCTCGTCCCCGTCGTCACCATCACCGGCCTCCAGATGGGCTCGATCATCGCCTTCGCGGTCATCACCGAGACGGTCTTCCAGTGGCCGGGGCTCGGGCTCCTCTTCATCCAGGCGCTGGGCTTCGGCGACATCCCCGTTATGGCCGCCTACCTCGTCTTCGTGTCGCTGATGTTCGTCGCCATCAACCTCCTCGTCGATCTCCTCTATTTCGTGATCGACCCGCGCCTGCGCACGGGCGGGGGCTGAGCGGTGGGCGCCCCCCCTTCCCCGCCTCCGGCGCTGCGGCGGCCGCCTGGCGCGCGCCTGCGGGCCCTCTGGGCCGCCTTCCTCGAGGATGACCTCGTCCACGAGTTCCGCCACAGCCCGGTCGCCATCCTCGGCTTCGCGCTCGCCGCGGGGCTCATCCTCGCGGCCCTTCTCGCCCCCCTGATCGCCCCCCACGACCCCTACGATCCGGCCGGCATCGACCTCATGAACGGCCTCCTGCCCCCCTTCTGGGAGGAGGGCGGCCGCCTCGTCTTCCCGCTCGGCACCGACAACCAGGGCCGAGACGTGCTCTCGGGCATCCTCTACGGGCTGCGGCTCTCGCTCGCGATCTCCTGCGCCGCCGTCGCCCTCTCGGCCGTCGCCGGCACCGCCCTCGGCCTCCTCGCGGCCTGGACCGGCGGCTGGGTCGATGCCGTCATCATGCGGCTGGCCGACATCCAGCTCTCCTTCCCCGCCATCCTCGTCGCCATGCTCGTCGACGGCATCGCCCGCGCGAGCCTCCCGCCCTCCGAGCACGCCGCCCTGGCGATGCCGATCGTCATCGTCGCCATCGGCATCTCGGGCTGGGTGCAGTATGCCCGCACCGTCCGCTCGATCGCGATCGTCGAGAAGGGCAAGGACTACGTCGAGGCCGCCCGCCTGATCGGGCTGCCCGCGGTCCTGATCGTACCGCGCCACGTCCTGCCCAACACCACCGGGGCCATCCTCGTCATCGCCACCGTCCATCTCGCCACCGCCATCCTGACCGAGGCGACGCTGTCGTTCCTCGGCCTCGGCATGCCCCCGACCGAGCCCTCGATCGGCACCCTGATCCGGATCGGCAACGACTTCCTCTTCTCGGGCGAGTGGTGGATCACGATCCTGCCCGGCGTCACGCTCGCGCTCCTCGTCCTGTCGGTCAACCTCGTGGGCGACTGGCTGCGCGACGCCCTCAACCCCCAGCTGCGGTAGGGCGATGGCGAACCCGGTCCTCGTCGTCGAGAAGCTGCGGATCGAGTTTCCCCAGCGCCGCCGCACGCTCGTCGCCGTCGACGACGTCTCCTTCGCCATCGAGCGCGGCGAGGTCGTCGGCGTCGTCGGCGAATCGGGGGCCGGCAAGTCGCTGACCGGGGCCGCGATCATCGGCCTCCTGCGGGCGCCGGGGCGGATCGCCGCGGGCCGCATCTGGATCGACGGCCGCCGCGTCGACAACCTCGACCCCGCGGCCATGCGGCGGGTTCGCGGCCGCGTCGTGGGGGCGATCTTCCAGGACCCGATGACAAGCCTCAACCCCCTCTTCACGGTCGGCCAGCAACTCGTCGAGACCATCCGCACCCACCTCCCGCTCGACCGCGCCGCCGCCCGCGACCGTGCCGTGGCCCTTCTCGCCGAGGTCGGCATCCCCGCTCCCGGGCAGCGCTTCGACCAGTATCCCCACCAGTTCTCGGGCGGCATGCGGCAGCGGGTGGTGATCGCGCTCGCGCTCTGCGCCGAGCCGAAGCTCATCATCGCCGACGAGCCGACGACCGCCCTCGACGTCTCGATCCAGGCCCAGATCGTCGCCCTCCTGAAGCGGCTCTGCCAGGACCACGGGACGGCGGTGATGCTCGTCACCCACGACATGGGCGTCATCGCCGAGACCGCCGACCGCGTGGCGGTGATGTATACCGGGCGCATCGTCGAGCTTGGCCGCGTCGCCGAGGTCATCGGCACCCCCCGCCACCCCTATGCGGCCGGGCTCATGGCCTCGATCCCGACCATCGACCGCCGCCAGGAGCGGCTCTTCCAGATCGACGGCGCCATGCCCCCTCTCGCCGCCATCCCGGCCGGCTGCCCCTTCCACCCCCGCTGCCCCCGCGCCATCGCCCGCTGCCGCGAGGAGCGGCCCGACCTCGCCCGCGCCGGCGCCCACCTCGTCGCCTGCTGGCTGCCGCTCGGGCCGCCGTCATGACCGCCGGCCGCCCGCTCCTCGAGATCCGCGGCCTCAGCCGCCACTTCGCGCTCTCCCGCAGCCTCGTCGCGGGGCTCCTCGGCCGCCGGCGCCGGATCGTCCGCGCCGTCGACGGCGTCGATCTCGCGATCGCGCGCGGCGAGACCTTCGGTCTCGTCGGCGAATCGGGCTGCGGCAAGTCGACCGTCGCCCGCCTCGCCGTCGGGCTCATGGCGCCGACGGCGGGCCTCGTCCGCTTCGACGGCGTCGACCTTGCCCGCGCCGGCGGACGCGAGGCCCGGCCCCTGCGCCGGCGCATCCAGATGGTCTTCCAGGACCCCTATTCGAGCATGAACGGCCGCTGGCGCGTCGCCGACATCGTCGCCGAGCCCCTGCGGGCCCTCGGGGTCCAGGCCTCGGCCACGGCCCTCGACCGCCGCATCGACGAGCTTCTCGGCCTCGTCGGCCTCGCGCCTGCCGACCGCCGCCGCTACCCCCACGAGTTCTCGGGCGGCCAGCGCCAGCGCATCGCGATCGCCCGGGCGCTCTCGACCAACCCCGACTTCCTCGTCTGCGACGAGCCGACCTCGGCCCTCGACGTCTCGGTCCAGAGCCAGATCCTCAACCTCATCACCGACCTCCAGGGCGAGCTCGGGCTCACCTGCCTGTTCATCAGCCACAACCTCGCCGTCATCGCCCACATGGCCGACCGCGTCGGCGTCATGTATCTCGGCCGCCTCGTCGAGATCGCCCCCGCCCGGCGCCTCTTCGCCATCCCCCGCCATCCCTACACGCGGCTCCTCCTCGAGACCGTCCCCGACCTCCGCCGCATCGGCTTCGACCGCAAGCCGATGGCGGGCGAGGTCCCGAATCCGATCGACCCTCCCCCGGGCTGCGCCTTCCATCCCCGCTGCCCGCTCGCCATGCCCCGCTGCCTGCGCGAGGCCCCCCGCCTCCTCCCCGACGGCGAGGGGACGGAGGTCGC
>JADLCV010000138.1 GCA_020846995.1 Paracoccaceae bacterium | reverse complement strand
GAAGGCGCCGAGGCGGAGGTCGCGCAGGATCTCGATGCGCTCGAGGGTCTCGATGTCGGAGTGCATGTAGCGCACCCTCACCCCCTGCTCGTGGAGGTAGTCGGTGAGATCCTCGGCCATGCGCTTGGTCAGCGTGGTGACGAGCGTGCGCAGGCCGCGGGCGGCGACGCCCCGGACCTCGTCAAGAAGGTCGTCGACCTGGCTTGTCACCGGGCGGATCTCGATCGCGGGATCGACAAGGCCGGTCGGCCGGATGACCTGCTCGACGAAGACCCCGCCCGCCTGCCCGATCTCCCAGGCCGCCGGGGTGGCCGAGACGAAGACCGACTGCGGCCGCATGGCGTCCCACTCCTCGAACTTGAGCGGGCGGTTGTCGGTGCAGGACGGCAGGCGGAAACCGTGCTCGGCAAGGGTGAACTTGCGCCGGAAGTCGCCCCGGTACATGCCGCCGATCTGCGGTACCGAGACGTGGCTCTCGTCGGCGAAGACGAGCGCGTGGTCGGGGATGAACTCGAAGAGCGTCGGCGGCGGCTCGCCCGGCGCCCGCCCGGTCAGGTAGCGCGAGTAGTTCTCGATCCCGGCGCAGGAGCCCGTGGCCTCGAGCATCTCGAGATCGAAACCCGTGCGCTGCTCGAGCCGCTGGGCTTCGAGGAGGCGGCCCGCGGCGACAAGCTGGGCGAGGCGCTGGCGCAGTTCCTCGCGGATCCCGGTGATGGCCTGGCGCAGGGTCGGGCGCGGGGTGACGTAGTGCGAGTTGGCGTAGACCCGGATCCTCGGGAACGAATCGGTCTTCGCCCCGGTCAGCGGATCGAACTCGGTGATCGCCTCGAGGTCCTCGCCGAAGAACGAGAAGCGCCAGGCGCGGTCCTCGAGATGGGCCGGCCAGAGCTCGAGGACGTCCCCGCGGAGCCGGAAGCTGCCGCGCTGGAAGGCCGCGTCCTGGCGGCGATACTGCTGGGCGACGAGTTCGGCCAGAACCCGGCGCTGGTCGTAGGGGCGGCCGACCTCGAGATCCTGGGTCATCGCCGAATAGGTCTCGACCGAGCCGATGCCGTAGATGCAGGAGACCGAGGCGACGATGATGACGTCGTCGCGCTCGAGAAGCGCCCGCGTCGCCGCATGGCGCATGCGATCGATGGCGTCGTTGATCTGGCTTTCCTTCTCGATGTAGGTGTCGGTGCGCGGGACGTAGGCCTCGGGCTGGTAGTAGTCGTAGTAGCTGACAAAATACTCGACCGCGTTGGCGGGGAAGAATCCCCTGAACTCGCCGTAGAGCTGGGCCGCGAGCGTCTTGTTGGGGGCAAGGATCAGCGCCGGCCGCTGCGTCGCCTCGATCACCTTGGCCATGGTGAAGGTCTTGCCGGTGCCGGTGGCGCCCAGCAGGACCTGGCTGCGCTCGCCGCGCACGATCGCCGCGGCCAGTTCGGCAATGGCCTGGGGCTGGTCGCCCGCGGGCGCGAAATCGGTCTGCATGACGAAGGCACGGCCGCCCTCGAGCTTCTCGCGGCGGGCGGGGGCGGGGGCAGGGGTGGGGGCGGGCATGGGCGTGCTCCGGGTCGCGCCGGGCCCCGAGGCCGCGGCAGGGGTTGCCGCCCGGTTAACCACAAATCTCGGGTTTTATGCAGATCGCGGTCCCGCCCGGCCGGATGGGCTTTGCCTCCGACCCTGCCATGTTCTATGTTTGTTTTGCAAGCGGCGGGAACGACCGGACAGCCCGGCGCGACACCCACCCCACCCACGCTCCCCTCGCACGTGGCTGGCCGGGACCTGTCGCTTGCACCCCCCCTCCCCGGCATTCCCCTGCCCCGGCCCCTCCCTCCGCCCCGCCCCTCCCGGCATCCCCCGCTCCCGGGGACAGCCCCACCCCTCCCCTGCCCCGCTCCCCGCGGCGCTTTCGCCGCTTGCGGCGGCCGCGGCATCGGGACTAGAGATCGCCCCAGGGGGTTGGTTCGGAGGCCGGGCAGTGATGCAGGATCGGGCGGGACAGGCGCGCATCTACCAGCCGGCGCGGTCGGCGACGCAGTCGGGGCAGGGGCGCACGCGCGAGTGGATCCTCGATTTCGCCCCCGCCGGCCCCCAGGCGCTCGACCCCCTCATGGGCTGGACGGGGTCGGGCGATACCGGCCGCCAAGTGCGGCTGCGCTTCCCCGACCGCGCCGCGGCCGAGGCCTATGCCCGTGCCCGCGGCATCGCCTATGTCGTGGCCCCGCCCCAGCCGCGGCGCCCCAACATCCGCCCGGGCGGCTACGGCGAGAACTTCGCCACCACCCGCCGCGGCAGCTGGACGCACTGAGAGTCACCTTGTGCGAGGGGAGTCCCTTGTCCGAGCTTGCCCGATTCACGCCGTTCGCGTGGACGGCGGGCCGGCGAGGGCGGATGGCCCGGATCGGGCGCCAGCCGATACGGGTTCCGGCCGATCGGACGGATGCTGAATGGGGGCGGGTCCGACCTCTCTTGCCTCGGCCCTTCGGCTCCCGTCCGCCGCGACAGACAGACCCGCGGGAGGTGCCGAACACGTTCGCAATCCGGCGCGGACAGGGTGCGGCTGACGGGTCCTGCCAGCGGATTGTCCACCAGGGCAGACGGTCTGCCGGTGGTTCCGCCGTCGCATCCGGCTGACGCTTCTCGCCACCACCCTCGAGTTCGTGTCAAGCGACGCCCCCCTTTGCGAGTTAAGGCGACATCCGGATTGGCGCGGTGTCGGGCCACGGAGCGGCCCCGGGGGCGCGGGCCTTCGGGCGCTGCCGGCGGAACGGGTCGGCCCCTGGGAGCGGCCTCGGGGTCGCGGAGGCGGCAGCTGCGGCCCTTGATGTCGAGGACGGGGGCGGCGGCGGAGCAGGCG
>JADLCV010000137.1 GCA_020846995.1 Paracoccaceae bacterium | reverse complement strand
GGCGACCGCGGCCGGGCCCCTCGCCTATGCGGTCCTGAACCATGCCACCGCGGCCTTCCTCGTGCCGCGGGAGATCCCCTATTTCCTGCTCACCGATCCCGCCTACATCGCCGCCTACCGCGAGCGCTTCGCGCGAAACGCCGGCGTGGCGGGCGCGGAATGGCGGCGGCGCTTCCGCGAGGCCCCGGTCGGGGCCGCCTTCATGGCCGAGAAGCGCGACCGCGCCCGCCACGACCCGGCCTTTCCCGACCGCGGCGTGTGGGGCCTGAGCGTCTGGCGCACCCGGCTCGCGCGCGCCTGCACGGGCGAGGTCCTGCGTGCCGGCAAAGGCTGGGACGACGGCCCGCCGCGCCAGGAGATGCCGGGCTGGCACCGCGACAAGCTCGAGCGGCTCGAAGGGCGCTGCCGCTATGTCTCGGCGGTCGAGAACACCCACATGGCGGGCTATGTCACCGAGAAGATCTTCGATGCCTTCGCGGTCGGGGGCATGCCGCTCTATGTCGCGGCCCCCGGGCACGCGGTCTTCGACCTCGTGGGGGCCGGGGGCTGGATCAACCTCTATCGGCCTGAGGGGCGGGGGGGGCGGCTCGCCGCCCCGGCCTTCGACGCCGGCCGGCCGGTCGCTGTGGCCGAGGCCGACGCCTACGCCCGCGTCCAGGACCGGCTGGCGCGACTTTTCGCCGATGACGCGGCGGTCGCGCGGGCGCTCGACCGGGTCGCGGACGGGATCGCGGCGGCGCTGGCGGCGCTGGCCGGCCGCCCTTCCGGTTGAGGGTGCGGGTGGGGATGCGCTAGAGGTGGCACGGGGGCCTCAGGGTCGGTGCGGCGCCGGCGGACGACGGGCAGGCGGCGGGCAGGCGGCGGGCAGGCGGCGGAGGAAAGGGCGATGACCGGGGAGACGGAGGCTGCGCAGGGCGAGGCGGCGGCGGCCTCGATCATCGCCTTCTGGCCGGGGCAGGAAGGGGCGGCCGCGGCCCTGGTCGCCGGGCGGCCGGCGGCGCTTGCCCGGGCCTACGACGCCGACGGCCTTCGCCGCCACCTCGGGGAGGGCGGGACGGGCGCGGTCATCTGGTCGGGCCTCGGCGCCGCGCTCGCCGCGGCGCTCGCCTCCGGCGGAGCGCCGGGCGCGGCGGTGGCGGCGTGGCGGGCGCGCGCGGAGGGCCTGCTCGCCCTTTTCCGCCGCCACCGGCGGCGGCTTGTCCTGGTCGAGGCGGGCACGCTTTCGGCCGCGAACGGCGCCCTTCTCGCCCGGCGGCTGGGAACGGCGGCGGAGGCGGCCGTGCCGGCACCGCCGGACGCCGGCGGGGCCACCTGCGCGGCCCTCGCGGCGCTCGCCATCGCCACCGACGCGGGCCTTCACCGCCTTGCGGCCGAACTCGAGGCCTCGAGCCTTGCCCACGATCGCCCCGGACCCGCTGTCCTGATCGCCGCCGCCCTCGCGGCCGCGGGCCGCCGCGATGCCGAGGCCGCGGCCCTCGCCCTCCGGCTCGAGGCCGCCGGGCGCGCCGCCGCCGAGGCCGACGAATCGGTGCGCCTCATGGGCGCGACGCTCGCCGGGCTGGCCCGGCTTGCCCAGGGTCTCGACGAGACGGCGACCGATCCCGCCCCTCCCGCGGCGGACCCAGCGGCGACGCTCGCGGCCCGCCTTGCCGCGGCGGGCGAGGAACTCGAGCTCCTCCGCGCGCAGGTGGCACTCGACCGGCGGGCGCCGGGCGAGGACGCGCCCGCGCCCCCGCCGGCGCCCGCCGTGGCCGCCGGGGACGCCGGGGACGAGGCGGCGAAGGTCGCCCTCGCCCGCGCGCTCGCCGCCGCCCGGGCCGAGGCCGAGGCGCGGGCCGACATCGAGGGTGAGCTCGTGCGGCTGCGCCGGGCGCTCGAGGAGCGGCAGGCCCAGACGGCCGAAGTCGCCCGCCTCCGGGCCGACCTTCGCGCGGCGACGGCCGAGGCGGCGGCGGGGATCGCCCGGATCGGCCAGATCGCGGCCGACCGCGATGCCGTGAAGGCCGGCCGGGCCGAGGCCGACGCGACCCTCGCCGCGCTCCGGGGCGAGCACGACCGCCTCGCCGCCGACCACGCCGGGCTGGCCCTGCGGCTCGGCGAGGCCGAGGGGCGCGCCGCCCTCCTTGACGACGAGCGCCGGCGGCTGCTCGAATCGACCTCCTGGCGGCTGACGGCGCCCCTGCGCTCGATCAGCCGCACCGTCCGCCGCCTGCCCTGAGGCCGGGCGCCGCCGCCCGACCCGCCCCCGCCGGACACGCCCACCCGGCCCGCGGCCGTCCGACCCCGGGGGCCGGCGCGCCGGGCGCGGCGTCAGAGGACCGCCGCCACCGCCGCCATGACGCCCTCGGCGATGCGCCGCCGCTCCTCGATCAGCGCCGCGGTGTCGGCGACGAGACGGGCGAGCGCCGCGGCCCCCTCGCCGACCGCCTCGGCCAGCGCGAGATCGGGCCGCAGGGCCCCGAGCCTTGCCGCCGCCGCCGCCGCGTCGAGGCCGTGGGTGTTGACGAAGCTCGCTTCGGGCACGAGGTCGCGGACGCGGTGGCGGGGCGAGGCGTGGAAGACCGGCAGGCCGCCGACCGCGAAGGCATCGAAGAGCTTCTCGGAGACATAGTCGGGGTGGTGCGTGTTCTCGAGGGCCGAGACCACGTAGGCCCGGCCGGCCAGCGTCGCGAGCTTGTCGAGATGCCAGTCGGGGAGGTCCTGGCGGCGCCCGTCGCCGGCCCAGCCCTTGCCCGCGCGCAGGACGCCCTCCCCGGCCATGAGGGCCGCGACCTCGGTGCGAAAGACGCTCAGCCCCTCGAGATCGTGGCCGGGCGCGGCGACGGCGAGGCGCGGGTCGCGCCGATGCTCGGCGATGAAGGCGGCGCGGACCGGCGCCGCCTGCCAGAGGGCGAGCCGCCCGGCCGCGCTCCGCCGGGCCTCGCGGGCAAGCAGGCCGCGGAAGCGGACGATGAGGGCGTCGCTCGTGGTCACGAAATAGGGCAGCCGGCGGAAACGGAAGAGATCCGAGGTGACGTGGCTGAGAACCCGGTAGGGCAGGGGCCCCGGCGCGCCTGCAAGCTCGCGGTCGGCGGCCTCGAGGCCGTCGCTCCAGACGCTGTCCCAGAGCGGCTCCTCGGAGACGACGAGGAAGCGCAGCCCCGGCCGCGCCGCGCGCGCCGCCGCGAGGGCGGCGCGGTTCTCGCGCAGGTCGAGGTTGAAGCCCGTCATCACGACGTCGGCGTCCTCGGGCCGGTCGACGAAGGCGATCCGCCCGGCCGCGAGCTTGCGGTAGGGCGGGTAGGCGAGGGGGGTGCGGTGGGCGTGGCGGCCGAGGAGGCAGACGCGGGGGGCCCCGGCGGCGAGAAGCGCCGGCGCGGCCGGCGGCCGGGCGGCGGCGAGCGCGCGGGCGCGGGCGATCACGCGGTCGGCATGGGCGACGGTCGCGTGGTCGGGGCCGAGCGTCGCGCGGGCGGCCGCGGCGGCCGTCGCCACCTCGGGCTCGCCGGCGAGCGCCGCGGCGAGGGCGGGCGGGGCGAGGAGCGCCTCGCCCGCAAGCCCGAGCAGGAAGAGGCCCGCCGCCCGCTCCGCCCCCGCCTCGCCGGGCCGGACCCGTCCGGCGAGCGCGACGAGCCGGCCGCGTGCCTCGCGGCCGTCCGCGGCGGCGGCGTCGCGGCCGGGCGTCGTCGCGAGGTCGAGGAGCATGAGCTCGATGTCGGTCGTGAACCCGTCGGGGCCGTAGAGGAGCCAGAGCTGGCGTCCGGCATGGCGCATCGCGGCCAGCCGGGCGGGGTCGGCGGCGATGGCGGCGAGCCGGTCGGGCAGCGCCTTCACCGCCGCCTCGGTCTCGGCGCAGAACAGGGCCGCGGCGTCCCAGAGCGCGCGGTCCCCCGGCGGGGCCCATGTGTCGGCGAGGATGACGGGAATCGCCCCCGCCCCGAGCGTCTCCCAGAGCCGGATCGAGTTCGGCCCCGACCCCGAGGGGCAGAGCGAGAAGACGCTCGCGACGAGCGAGGCCCGGAACTCGTCGGAGGCCGCGTCGTCGACAAGGGTCGCGGCCCCGCTGCCCTCGCCCTTGCCGCGGATCTGGAGGTCGTAGACGACCTTCTGGTAATGCCAGTCGTCGCGGCCGACGATGCGGCCGCGCGGGTCGCGGGCGAGCTGGTCGAGGATCAGGTCGCGCACGCGCGTCAGGTAGAAGCTGTTCGCCCGGGCGCCGATGAACGAGAAGAGGTGCGGGCGCGGGGCGCCGTCGGCCTCGGGGGCGGCGGCGGGGAGCGCTTGCGGGATCTGAACGGGATAGAGCGGGAAGGGCAGGAAGCGCACGCCGCCGGCCCCCTCGGCGCCGGCGACGTCCTCATGGGTCGCATGCGACCAGAACACCGTGTGGATGCCGGCCTCGCGGAAGAGGTTCACATAGCGACGGCCGCTGATGTGCTGGCAGACGGTGAGGCGAGGCCGGTCGGCCGGGATCGTGCGGCAGAAGGCGCGGAATTCGGCCAGAACCGCCTCGGCGTTGGCGCTGCCGGCGGCGAGGTTGTCGATGAGCGTGGCCCAGGGGTAGGCGACATACCGATGGCCGCCGTCCGCCCGGCATCTGTCGCGGAGGCGGGCCGCCGCGTGCTGTTCGGTGACGGCCGGGAACTGCCAGCCCCGATCGAAGATGGAAAAGGATCCGAGGTGCACGACCGGTGCCGTCCCATCCCCCTCGCCCGGAGCGTCCGCGGGCCGCGGCCTGCCCTGATGGGCCAGAAGCTCGCCTGCCTTGGGCAGGCTCGCCGGGGGCGCGGGTTCGGCCTTGAATACATTCAGGTAGTTCTTGTGCGCCTGTTCATGGACGCTGTGCTCGTAGACCGACAGGATGCTGCTGGAAAACGTCCCGCGAAGTCTGCGCCGCCAGATCCCGCCCTCCCCGACCAGTTCGCGGAGCTTCGCCGCGCGCTTGTCCGCAGGAACGGCGGCTTCGATCTCGGCCAGATACTTGTCGCGTTGCAGGGCGGAGAGCTGCTGCCCGGTGACCCGGAAGCCCCCGAGGGCAGCCGGGGATTGAACCAGCGAGGCGTGGCGAGCAAAGAGCCGCCAGAGATTCCAGTCCCCTGCGAGGCGCATCGGGCGGATGCTCTCCTGCGGGTTGGCGGCATCCCAGAGCCACCTACGGAAGAACGTCCCTTCCTGCTGCACGAAATCCCAATGCCTTCCGTCGCAGAGGCCGTGCCTGATCGCCGCGGTCGCGATCTGGCGGTCATAGGTGGTGGTGACCATGTCGTCGCGGATGATGGTGACGGCCCCACCGACCCAGGCCACCTCCGTGCGCGCGAACTGGTCGTGGACGGCCGCGATGAGGGCGCAGGCGCCGGTCATCAGGACGTCGTCGGCGTTGATCCAGGTCATGAAGCTGTCCTTGGGGATGACCATGGAATCGAAGCCGGTGATCAGCGCGTCGTACATGCCCCGGTCGGGCGACGAGGCGAAGCTGAAATCCACCCCGCGGTTCGGGATCGGAAACCCCCCGCCGCCGAGCATCGTCCGCCAGCGGGCAAGGCGCTCCAGCGTGCCGTCGGTCGAAGCGCCGTCCTGGACATGGTAGCAGAGACGGAAGTCGCCGGCCTGCGAGACGACACTCAGGATCGTGCGGTCGATCGTGGCGGCGGCGTTCATGCACGGGGTGACGACATGGATGGTGGTGGTCATCGAGGCACCTGGGCAGGCTAGGTGGACGCCCTGCCGGGCGCATGGCCCGCCGGGAGAGGCCGCTCCCTAGCAAGGCGGAAGCGCCTTGCCAACCACCCGCCGCGGGGGGGCGGCGGGGTCTTGCCATGGGGGGGGAGGGCTTGCTATGCGTCCCCGCCACGGCGAACGGGCCCGGTGACCGATGCCGGCGGAGGCAGGGGCCGCCGGTGCCGGGAGCGTGGAGAAGTCCTGCAGGATCTGACATGACCAAGCGCGCGCTGATCACCGGCATCACCGGCCAGGACGGCTCCTACCTTGCCGAGTTCCTGCTCGCCAAGGGCTACGAGGTGCACGGCATCAAGCGCCGCGCCTCGCTCTTCAACACCCAGCGCGTCGACCACATCTACCAGGATCCCCATGCGACGCGGCACAACTTCGTGCTCCACCACGGTGATCTGACCGACACCTCGAACCTCACCCGCATCGTTGCCGAGATCGAACCCGACGAGATCTACAACCTCGGCGCCCAGAGTCACGTTGCCGTGAGCTTCGAGGCCCCCGAATACACCGCCGACGTCGATGCGGTGGGCGCGCTCCGCCTGCTCGAGGCGATCCGCTTCCTCAAGCTCGACCGGCGGACGCGCTTCTACCAGGCCTCGACGTCCGAACTCTACGGCCTCGTCCAGGAGATCCCGCAGCGCGAGACGACCCCCTTCCACCCCCGCAGCCCCTACGCGGTGGCCAAGCTCTATGCCTACTGGATCACGGTCAACTACCGCGAGGCCTACGGGCTCTATGCCTGCAACGGCATCCTCTTCAACCACGAGAGTCCGCGCCGCGGCGAGACCTTCGTCACGCGCAAGATCACCCGCGGGCTCGCCAACATCGCCCAGGGGCTCGAGGACTGCCTCTACATGGGCAACATCGACGCGCTGCGCGACTGGGGCCATGCCAGGGACTACGTGCGCATGCAGTGGATGATGCTCCAGCAGGAGGCGCCCGAGGACTTCGTCATCGCCACCGGTCGCCAGCATTCGGTGCGCGAGTTCATCGCCTGGACGGCCGAGGAACTGGGCCTTGCGGTCGAGTTCCGCGGCCGCGGCGTCGAGGAGGCGGCCGTGGTCACGGCCGTGGCGGGCGAGCGCGCGCCGGCCGTCCGGCCGGGCCAGGTGGTGATGCGGATCGACCCCCGCTACTTCCGCCCCGCCGAGGTCGAGACCCTGCTCGGCGATCCCTCGCGCGCCCGCCAGCGGCTCGGCTGGGAGCCCCAGATCACCGCCCGCGCGATGTGCGCCGAGATGGTGGCCGAGGACCTCCGGGCCGCGCAGCGCCTTGCGTTCCTGCGGGCGCACGGGCACGATGTGGCGGTCAGCCTCGAGGACGGGACGGCAGCCCGATGACGCGCATCTATGTTGCCGGCCACCGCGGCATGGTCGGAGGAGCGATCCTGCGCCGCCTCGGGGCGCGCCGGGCCGCGGGCGCGCCGATCGAGTTGGTCACCCGCACCCACGCCGAGCTCGACCTGACCGAACAGGGGGCGGTGCGCGCGTTCATGGACGAGGTGCGCCCCGAGATCGTCATCCTGGCCGCCGCCAGGGTCGGCGGCATCCACGCCAACGACACCTATCCGGCCGATTTCATCCACGAGAACCTGATGATCGCGGCCAACGTCATCGACGCCGCCCACCGGGCGGGGGTGGCGCGGCTCCTGCAGCTCGGCTCGTCCTGCATCTATCCCAAGTTCGCGCCCCAGCCGATGGCCGAGGACGCGCTCCTGACCGGCACGCTCGAGCCCACGAACGAGCCCTACGCGATCGCCAAGATCGCCGCCATCAAGCTCTGCGAGAGCTACAACCGCCAGCACGGCACCGACTTCCGCTCGGTGATGCCGACGAACCTCTACGGCCCCGGCGACAACTTCCACCCCGAGAACAGCCACGTCCTGCCGGCGCTGATGCGCCGCTTCCACGAGGCCGCGCGCGCAGGGCGCGAGGAGGTCGTGGTGTGGGGCAGCGGCCGGCCGCGGCGCGAGTTCCTGCACGTCGACGACATGGCCGAGGCGAGCCTCTTCGTGCTCGACCTGCCGCGCGAGGCCTATGCCGCGAACACCCGGCCCATGCTCAGCCACATCAACGTCGGCTCGGGCAACGACGTGACGATCGCCGAGCTTGCCGCCATGGTGGCCCGGGCGACGGGGTTTGCCGGCCGCATCACCTTTGACGCGAGCAAGCCCGACGGAACCCCGCGGAAGCTCATGGACGTCTCGCGGCTGGCGGCGATGGGCTGGCGGGCGCAGATCCCGCTCGAGCGGGGAATCGCCGGAACCTACCGCTGGTTCCTCGACGCGCAGGGCGCGAGGATGTAAGTGCGGCGCCGGCCCCCCCCCGCGGGGCCTGGCATCAGGAGGCGAGGCGGCGATGGCGCGAGCACCACTCAAGGACCAGACGCTCGCGATCCTTCGCGACCGCGGCCTGCAGGTCCGGACGGTGCTCGACGTCGGCGTGCAGGTGGGCACGCCCGAACTCGTCCGCGCCTTCCCCGCGGCGCGGCACGTCCTCTTCGAGCCGGTGGCCGAGTTCGAGGGGCGCATCCGCTCCTTCTACCGCACACTCGACCACGTCCTGCACATGGTGGCGGTGGGCGAGACCTCGGGCAGCGTCACCCTGCGGACCTCCTCGCTCCTCGACGGCGAGGCGATCTCGCACTCGGCAATGGCCGCGGGGCCGTCCCCGGCCGGCCCGGGGGTGCGCAGCGTGCCGATGCTGTCGGTCGACGATGCGGTGGCGGCGAACGGCTACGAGGGGCCCTTCCTGCTCAAGGTCGACATCGACGGGCAGGAGCTCAAGGTCCTGCGCGGGGCTGCGCGCACGCTTCCGCAGTGCTCGATCGTCATGGTCGAATGCGTCCGCGGCGAGCTTGGCCAGCGCATCATGGCCGTCGAGGCCGCCGGCTTCACCCTCTTCGACCTCACCGAACCCTGCTACTACGACAAGAGCTTCTGGCAGTGCGACGCGATCCTCGTCCGCACCGACCTGCACCGGACCCATTTCGCGCCGCTTGCCGGCCGGGTCGAGCCCGGCATGTGGGAGGCGTTCCGGGCGTGACCTTCCCGGCCCCCGAGGTCGCGGCAGTGGCGGACGCGGACCGCCGTCGCCCGCCCGAGGACATGGACGAGGCCGTCAGGCCGATGATCGCAGCCGTCATCCCCGACCGGGCCCGGCGCCGGCCCGGGGGGGGCACGCGCGCCCGCGCCGGGGCCCTTCCGGGTGCCGGGCCCGGGCGCAACGAGCCGAGCACCCGCACCTCCGAGGAGGCACGATGACCCAGCCCGACACCTCGCGCCCCGCGACGGCCGGCCCGATGGTGCGCCGGCCGCTGAGCGGCGAAAGCTACGCCCGCCTGCGCGCGCTCGGGGTTCCCGTCGGCACGGTTGTTGATGTCGGCGTCCTGTCTTGCACCCCGTCGCTCATGGCGGGCTGGCCCGACGTCCCGCACCTGCTCATCGAGCCGATCGCCGACTGGGAGCCGAAGATCCGCGCCAACTACACCCAAAGGAAGATCGCCCATGATCTTGCGCTGGTCGCCGCCGCCGATCGCGACGGCAGCATGGCGATGGAGACCTCGACGGTCCTGACCGGGGTTCCGGTCAGCCATGCCCGCCTGGCCGAGAAGCCGCGCGCCGGGGCGCCGACGCGATCGGTGCCCGTCCGCCGGCTTGACACGCTCCTGCCCGAACGCGGGGCAAGGCCGCCCTACCTCTTGAAGATCGATGTCGACGGGGCCGAGCTCGACATCCTGCGCGGCGCCCGGGGCATCCTTCCCGACTGCTCGATCGTCGTCGTCGAGGCCGGCCTCCTCTCGCTTGTCGAGCGCGCCTCCGCCGTCGCCGCGGCCGGCTTCCAGTTCTTCGATTTCGTCGACCCCTGCTATTACGACGGCCGGCTCTGGTCCTTTGATCTCGTGTTCCTCAACGAGAAGACGATCGCCGAGCGCGGGATCGACATGTACAAGCAGGCATTCGACATGGGGAAATGGTATGACTACGGCTGAGCCGCGGAAGGTGCTGCCGCCGGGGGTCGCGGTGATCGGCGGCCGGTCGGTGCAGGTCCCCGCCGACATCAACAACTACTGGTCGGACCGGATGCACCATGACCTCTACCGCATGACGGTGGCGCTGGCCCGCGCCCTCTTCTTCGATGCCAGGAGCGTGATCGACGTCGGCAGCTACACCTCGGGCCTGATCTGCGAACTCGACTGGATCGAGACCCGCGTCGCCACCGACCTCCAGAAGCGGCTCGAGGCCAACTGGGTGGGCGTTCCCGGTGTGCGCTTCGTGGCCGGGAACGCCTTCGCGCTGAACTTCCCCGAAGAGCCCTTCGACCTCGTCATCTCGAACCAGACGGTCGAGCATCTCGACGATCCCCATGGCTTCATCGCCAAGCTGCTCGCGCTTGGCCGCGGACTGATCGTGTCGACGACCTACGAGGTCGCGGCGGGAACGATCGCCGGCCACGTCCAGGATCCGATCAGCGTCGAGAAGTTCCAGGGCTGGTTTCCCTGCGAGCTCGATGCCTGGTTCATCTGCCACCATCCCCTGGCGCGCCATCTGCGCCACATCGTCGGCGTCGTGAAGCAGTCGCATCCGGCGCGCAAGGCGGCCCGCCGCTGAGCCCCCGGCGGCCGCCTGCCGCACGGCCGGTTAACCCTCCTCCGGCACGGTCGCGCCCGCCAGAAAGCCGCGGAGCCGCCGCCATGTCCGATGCCTCGCCCGTCCTCGGCCTGCCTTTCATCCAGCCCGCGCAGGCCCAGAAGCACGTCACCCACAACGAGGCGCTCCGGCTCCTCGACGTCATGGTGCAGCTGGCCGTCCTCGACCGCACCCGCAGCACCGCCCCGACCGACCCCGCGGTCGGCGACCGCCACATCGTCGCCGCCGGGGCGACCGGCGAGTGGGCCGGGCGCGACGGAGAGATCGCCTTCCGCGAGACCGAGGGCTGGGCCTTCCTCGCGCCCCTGCCGGGCTTTGTCGCCCAGGTCGTGGACGAGGGCCGGGTGGTCGCCTGGACGGGCAGCGCCTGGCAGTCGGCCGCCGACCTGCCGGCGCGTTTCCCCGAACTCGGCGTCAACGCCACGGCCGACGCGACGAGCCGCCTTGCCGTCGCGGCGGCGGCCAGCCTTTTCACCCATGCCGGGAGCGGCGGCCACCAGCTGAAGCTGAACAAGGCCCTGGCCGCCGATACCGCGAGCCTTCTCTTCCAGACCGGCTATTCGGGCCGGGCCGAGATGGGCACGGCCGGGAGCGACCAGTTCGCGGTCAAGGTCAGCCCCGACGGTGCCGCCTGGTTCGATGCCTTCCGGGCCGACG
>JADLCV010000136.1 GCA_020846995.1 Paracoccaceae bacterium | reverse complement strand
TCGCCGAGATCCACCCCGACTACTACCAGATCCCGGTCGCCGACCGCCTGTCGCTCCTCGCCGAGGAGCGCGCCCATGCCCGCGCCCAGGACGACGACGAGGGCGAGGGCCGCGGCCAGGTGCGCCGACGCCCCGAGGCGGCGGCCGCCGACGGCGACGCCCGCGCCGCCGCGCCCGCATCCCCGCCCGCACCCGCACCCGCGCGCGCTCCGGCGGGGATGGACGTCGTCGAGGCGGGCGAGGGAGGGACCGAGGCCGGCACCCTCTACGAGCCCGCCGAGGCGCCCGCGCCGGCGGAGGCCGAGGGCGCGCGCGAGCGCCCCTTCCGCGTCCTCGACCACGCCGCCGACATCGACGACGAGATCGAATCGATCGCCGACGAGGATGTGAGCGAGGAGATCGGCGCCGCCCGCAAGCCGCGCCCCAAGCGCTACAAGATCCAGGAGGTCGTCAAGGTCCGCCAGATCATGCTGGTGCAGGTCCTGAAGGAGGAGCGCGGCAACAAGGGCGCGGCGCTCACGACCTACCTCTCGCTCGCCGGCCGCTACTGCGTCCTCATGCCCAACACCGCCCGCGGCGGCGGCATCAGCCGCAAGATCACCGTCGCCGCCGACCGCAAGAAGCTGAAGGAGATCGCCGCCGACCTCGACGTGCCCGAGGGGGCGGGGCTGATCATCCGCACCGCCGGGGCGCGGCGCACCAAGGCCGAGATCAAGCGCGACTACGAGTATCTCCAGCGCCTCTGGGAGCTGATCCGGACGCGGACGCTCGCCTCGCACGCCCCGGCGCCGATCTACGAGGAGGGCAACCTCATCAAGCGGGCGATCCGCGACCTCTACTCGCGCGAGATCGACGAGGTCCTCGTCGAGGGCGAGTCCGGCTACCGGACCGCCAAGGACTTCATGAAGATGATCATGCCCTCGCACGCCAAGAACGTGAAGGCGCATGGCGAGCCGATGCCGCTTTTCGCCCGCTTCCAGGTCGAGAGCTTCCTTGGCGCGATGTTCAACCCGGTTGTGCAGCTGAAGTCGGGCGGCTACATCGTCATCGGCGTCACCGAGGCCCTGGTGTCGATCGACGTCAACTCGGGCCGGGCGACGCGCGAGGGCTCGATCGAGCAGACGGCGCTCAACACCAACCTCGAGGCCGCCGAGGAGATCGCCCGCCAGCTGCGCCTGCGCGACCTCGCCGGGCTCATCGTCATCGACTTCATCGACATGGAGGAGCGCAAGAACAGCGCCGCCGTCGAGAAGCGCCTGAAGGAGAAGCTGAAGACCGACCGCGCCCGCATCCAGGTCGGGCGCATCTCGGGCTTCGGTCTTCTCGAGATGAGTCGCCAGCGCCTGCGGCCGGGGATGCTCGAGGCGACGACGCGGCCCTGCCCGCACTGCCACGGCACCGGGCTCCTGCGTTCCGACGACAGCCTCGCGCTGGCCATCCTGCGCCAGATCGAGGAGGAGGGCACCCGCAAGCGCACCCGCGAGGTCCTCCTCCGGGCCCCGGTCGGGATCGTCAACTTCCTCGTCAACCACAAGCGCGAGCACATCGGCGCGATCGAGGCACGCTATGGCATGGCGGTCCGGCTCGAGGCCGAGCCTGCGCTGGTGTCGCCGAACTACGCCCTCGAGAAGTTCAAGACCGCGACCCGCAGGGTGGCCGAGCCGCCGCCCTCGGTGGTCACGGTCGACGCGACGCTGATGCCCGAGCCGGTCGAGGAGGAGGTCGAGGAGGAGATCGACCCCGCCGAGGACGAGCGCGAGGAGGCCGGGGAGGCGGTGGGGCAGGGCGGCCGGCGCGAGGGGGCCGGCGAGGGGGCCGAAGGCGAGGGCGCCGGGAAGCGCCGCCGGCGGCGCCGGCGCCGGCGCCGGGGTGGCCCCGGCGGGGCGCCCGAAGGGGGCGGCGACCGCCCGACCGCGGAGGCGGCGATCGGCCCCGACGGCAGCGACGGCGAGGAGGAGGACGCGGCCGCCGGCCCGCCCGAGGCGCCCGCCGCGGTGGTCGAGGCGGAGGCCGCCGCCCCGGCGGCGGCGGCCGCGACCGCTCCCGCTCCGGCGACGGCCGGGGCCGCGACGGCCGCGGACGGGGAGGCCGCGGCGGAGGGTTCGGGCGCCGCGGCGGCCAAGCCGCGCCGGACGCGGGCCCCGCGCAAGCCCTCGACGCGGACCCGCAAGGCGGCCGCCGCCGCCGAGGCCCCGGCCACAGACCCCGCCACAGAGCCGGCCACTGCGCCGCCCGCGGATCCGGCCGCGACCGCTGCGCCGGGCGCGGAGCCGGTCGCGGAGCCGGCCGCGACCGCAGCCCGGGCCGGGGCGACAGGGGCAAGGGCCGGAATCCCCGCCGCCCCCGCCCCCGAAGGGCCGGCGGACACGGTCCCGCCGCCCGGGGCGGCCGAACCCCCGCCCGCGGCGCCCGGCGAGGAGGCCCTGCCGCCTCCGGCGAGCGTGGCGCCACGGGCGGCCGAGGGCGAGACCGGCGACGGAACGCCGGCCGAGGCGCCGGACGCGGTGCCGTCCGAGGCGGACCCGCCGCGGCCGCCGCGGCGCGGCTGGTGGTCGGGCCGGCACTGAGGGGGCGCACGCCGGCCGCCGCGGCTGCCGCGGCGCCGGAGGGGCGGGAGGCGAGGGGCGGTGTTCGGGATCGACCTCTTCGACGCGGGCTTCCTCGCCGCGGCGCTGGTGGCGCTGGCGGCGGGCGTCCTCTCGTTCCTCAGCCCCTGCGTGCTGCCGGTCGTGCCCCCCTATCTGGCCTACATGGGCGGCATCAGCGCCGGCCAGTTCGCCGCCGGGGGGGCCGCGGTCCGGCGGCAGACGGTCCTGCCGGCGCTCGCCTTCGTCCTCGGGCTGTCGACGATCTTCCTGCTTCTCGGCTTCACCGCCTCGGCCTTCGGGATGTTCTTCCTGCGCCACCAGGAGGTCTTCGTGCGCGTCGCGGGGGCCGTCGTGGTCGTCTTCGGGCTCCACTTCCTCGGCCTCCTGCGCATCCCGATCCTCGACCGCGAGGCCCGCTTCGCCGCCGGCGACCGCGGCGGCTCGGTCGTCGGCGCCTATGTCCTCGGCCTCGCCTTCGCCTTCGGCTGGACGCCCTGCATCGGCCCCCAGCTCGGCGCCATCCTGACGCTCGCGGCCTCCGAGGGCTCGGTCGGCCGCGGCACGGCGCTCCTCGGCATCTATGCCGCGGGCCTCGGGCTTCCGTTCCTCGCCGCGGCGGTCTTCGTCGGCCGCTCGACCGCGCTCCTCGGGCGCATGCGGCGCCACATGCGCACGATCGAGCGGGCGGCGGGGGTCCTTCTCCTCGTCGTCGGGGTGGCGCTCGTGACCGGCGCCTTCACCGATTTCGCCTACTGGCTGCTCGAGGCCTTTCCGGCCCTCGGCCGCATCGGCTGAGACCGGCCCCCCGGGCGCGCCCGCCCCGGGGCCGGTCTGCGGGTTTCCGGCCCGCGCGCGGGTCCCGGGGCGGGCGGGGCGTGCGGGCGCGGCGGCCGCGGGACCGAAGGCAGGGGGACGGGCGATGGCGGAGGGGGAGGCGGGTGCGGTGCGGCGGCGGCACGTCCTCTATCTTCCCGGCTACGATCCCCTCCACCCCCGCCGCTACCGCGAGCTCTACCGGCGCGAGGCCGCGGCCCAGGCGGCCCATTCCGGCCACCGCATCGCGCTTGCGGCCCGGCCCGCGGGCGGCGTCTACGGCTGGCGGGTCGAGGCCGAGATCGGGGGCCGGGCGGTCCTGACCGAGGTCGACGTCCTCGGCTGGACCGACATCGTCCGCGGCGCCATGGGCGGGGGGATCCTCGGCCCCTACCGCCAGCTGCTCCGGGCGGCGGCGGTCTACCTTTCGGGGGGGGCCCTCTTCCGCCTCGCCCGGCTGCGCCGGGGGCCGATGATCGCCGGGCTATACCCTGCGGCCTTCCTCGCGCTCACCCTCGTCCTTGCCTTCCTCGCCGCCGTCGGGCCTGCGGCCGGCCTGCCGGCGATCCTGCCCGGGGCGGCGTGGTCGCGGCCCGCGGCGGTCGTCCTCGGCCTGCTCGCCGGGGCGGGGGTGATCCTCGGCGCGGCCCGCCTGCACGCGCCCCTCTACGTCGACTACCTCATCAGCGACTTCGCCTTCGCCGCCGGCCATCGCGGCGCCTACCCGCCCGCGGTCGCGCGCCGCCTTCAGGGCTTCGTCGCCCATGCCGCGGCCGCCCTGGCCGAGGACGTCGACGAGGTCCTCGTCGTCGGCCATTCGATCGGCACCCATCTCGCCGTGTCGCTGGTCGCGGCCCTCCTGCGCGAGGGCCGCATCCTCCCCGGCGGGCCGGCGCTCGGCCTCCTGACGCTCGGCCAGACCATCCCGATGATGTCGTTCCTGCCCGGGGCCACGCGGCTGCGCGCCGACCTCCGCCTTCTCGCCACGGCCGCGGC
>JADLCV010000135.1 GCA_020846995.1 Paracoccaceae bacterium | reverse complement strand
GACTACCACGCCATCGTCGACGCCTGCTGCCAGGCTTGGAACGACTTCGTCGCCGACCCAGCTCGCGTTACCTCCGTCTCCAGACGAGCTTGGACTAACGCGTCATGATTTATGGCGGCTGGTATCAGACCGGGTTCGGGAGCGGCCGGCCGTCGAGGAAGGCGAGGAGGTTCGCCGCCGCCACCATGCCCATCGCCGTCCGCGTCTCGAGCGTCGAGGTGCCGAGATGGGGCAGGAGGGTGACGTTCGGAAGCGCCCGCAGGGCCGCCGGCACCGCCGGCTCGAACTCGTAGACGTCAAGCCCCGCCCCGGCGATCCGCCGCTCGGCGAGGGCTCGGACGAGCGCGGCCTCGTCGACGACATCGCCGCGGGAGACGTTGACGAGGAAGGCCGTGGGCTTCATCGCCGCGAGCGCGGCGGCGTCGACAAGGTGGTGGGTGGTCCGCCCCCCGGGGACGGCGAGGACGACGACGTCGGCCTCGCCCATCAGCGCCGCGAGCGTCGGCATCGCCGTCGTCGGCACGCCGGCGTCGGCGACGGGCGAGCGGCTGAAATGGATCACCCGCATCCCCCAGCCGGCATGGCAGCGCCGGGCCACCGCGCGGCCGATGTTGCCCATGCCGACGATGCCGAGCGTCCGGCCGCCGATCTGGAAGCCGAGGAGCTGCATCGGCTGCCAGCCCGGCCAGGTCCCCCCGCGCACCCAGGCCTCGCCCTCCGAGGCGCGGCGGGTGGCCATCAGGATCAGCATCATGGCGATGTCGGCCGTGGCCTCGGTGACGGCGCCCGGGGTGTTGGTGACGGCGACCCCGGCCGCGCGCGCGGCGGCGACGGCGATGTGGTTGTAGCCCATGCCGAAGTTGGCGACGATGCGGCAGCGGGGCGGGGCCGCGGCGGCGAAGGCGCGGGCGGTGAAGCCGTCGCCCAGGGTGGCGATGACGGCGTCGCGGGTGCCGAGGGCGGCGATCGCCTCGGCCTCCGGCATCGGCGCCGCGGTCGGCCGGACGGTGACGGCGAAGCGCCGGGCGAGGTGGTCGAGGACCGCCTCGGGCAGGGCCCGCGAGACGAGGAGGTCGGGTTTCAATAGAGCCTCCCCCCCGTCGGCACCGGCTGGTCGGGGCCGACGAGCACCACCCGTCCCTCGCCGTCGGGCACCCCGAGCACCAGCACCTCCGAGCGCACGGGCCCGATCTGGCGGGGCGGGAAGTTGACGACCGCGAGCACCTGGCGGCCGACGAGGGCGGCGGGGTCGTAGTGCTCGGCGATGCGGGCCGAGGTCCGCCGCTCGCCGAGGCCGGGGCCGAAGTCGATCCAGAGCCGCAGGGCGGGGCGGCGGGCCTCGGGGAAGGGCTCGGCCCGGAGGACGCGGCCGACGCGGATGTCGACGCGGAGGACGTCGTCGATGCCGATCGCGGGCGCCGGCGCGAGGGGTTCGGGGGCGCTCACCGGCCGAGTTCCCGGCCGCGGGCGGTGGCGGCGCGGACGGCGCGGCCGAGGAGGGCGGGGAAGCCCGTCGCCGGGTCCATGAGATGGGCGAGCGCCGCGGCGGTGGTGCCGCCGGGGCTGGTCACGTTCCGGCGCAGGACGCCCGGATCCTCGCCCGAGACGAGGGCGAGGTGCCCGGCCCCGGCGACGGTGGCGCGGGCGAGGGTGAGGGCGAGGTCGGCCGGCAGCCCCTCGGCGGTGCCGGCGGCGGCGAGCGTCTCGATGAGGTGGAAGACATAGGCCGGCCCCGACCCCGAGACGGCGGTGACGGCGTCCATGAGGCCCTCGTCGGCGAGCCGCACGGTCGCGCCGACGGCGGCCATGAGCGTCTCGGCCACCGCGAGCCCGGCCGCGCCGGCGGCGGCGTTGGCGACGAGCGCGGTGATGCCGCGGCCGACCGCGGCGGGTGTGTTCGGCATCGCCCGCACCACCCGCGCCCCGGCCCCGAGGGCCGCCTCGTAGGCCGCGATGCGGGTGCCGGCGGCGACGGTGACGACGAGGGTGTCGCGGCCGAGGGGCGCCAGGGGCGCGAGCGCCTCGGCCATGACCTGCGGCTTGACCGCGACCAGGAGGGTGCCGAGGCCCGGGGGCAGGGCGGGGACGAGGCGAAGCCCGCGCGCCGCGAGCCCCGCCAGCCAGTCCGAGGGCCGCGGCTCGACGACGCGGACCGCCGCCGGGTCAAGCCCGCGCTCGAGCCAGCCGCCGAGGATCGCCGAGCCCATCTGGCCGCAGCCGAGAAGCCCGATCCCCCGGGCCCCGATCGTCTCGAGCGTCATCGCCCTTCCCCCTGCCCTCCCCCCGGGCGCCCGTCCGTCCGGTCCCCGGGGCGCGAGCCTATGCGCCCCCGGGTGTGCCCGCAACCCGGCCCCTTGCGCCCCGGCGGGCCGCCCGCGGCGCCCGCGGGTCAGGCGCGCCCGTAGGCCTCGGCGATCGCCACCTTGAGCGCCTCGGCCGGGGCCCGGTCGCTCCACGTCACGAGCTGGAAGGCGGGGTAGAAGCGTTCGCAGGCCGCCACCGCCTGGACGATCAGGGCGTCGATCTGCTCGGGCGCGGCTGTCTGGCCGCCGGCGAGCCCGAGGCCGTAGCGCCACACCATCAGCCGCTGGTCGTGCCAGTAGGTGAAGGCGCCGGTCCAGACCGTGTCGTTGACGCGGTTGAGGAGGTCGTGGAGGGCGGGCAGGCGGGCCGTGGCGGGGTCGAGCTCGAAGGTGCAGATGAGCCGCAGCGTCTCCTCGGCCCCCGACCAGGCGAGGGTCAGCGAATAGGTCCGCCACTTGCCCTCGACCGCCATCGCGATCTGGTCGTCGCCGACGCGGTCGAACTCCCAGGCGTGGTGCTCGGCCAGCGTCTCGACGATGTCGATGGGATGGAGGTCGTCGGTCGGCGGGATGCTCGCGGAAAAGGACATGGCCCGGCCCCTTGGCTCTCGCCCCGGACGGGATCCCGTCCACAAGGCGCTGAGTGTCCTGCGAGGGGCAGGGAAACCAGGTCCCGGCCCCACTACATATGGTAGGGCAGTCGCCATGGCCTGTGAAGCGATATTTTGCGTCGGGCAGCGGTCGCGCCACCACCCCTGCGGACGACGGCCGGGGCCTTCGCGCCGGGGCCGCCGGTGCCCCCGGGCGGGGGCGGGCGGGCAACGAGCGGATAACTCCCGCACGAGGTTCGAGCTGCCCTTCCTGGCGCGGGCGGTCGGTCCGGCAGGCGGGCGGACGGGCGGGCGGGTTGCCCCGCGGCCGCAGTCGCGGCCGGGGCGGCGGCCCCCTCTCCGGGGCGGTCGGTCGGGAGAGAGGACAGTCGGGCGGCCGGCCCGGCGGGCGGGCGCTCGGGCGTTCGGGTCGCCCTGCGGCAATAGTCGCGGCCGGGGCGGCGGCCCCCTCTCCGGGGCGGGCGGTCGGGAGAGAGGGCAGTCGGGCCGTCGGGTCACGCCGCAGCGCCCCCCGCGGGCGGGTGGGACCGCGGTGTCGCCCGCGGGCAGGTCGGACTGCGGCGGCGCCCCTCGTCCGCGGGTCGGCCGGCAGCGCCCGGCGCGGGAGTCCCGGGCCGTGGCGTCGCGCCCCGCCCGCGGGTCAGCCTGCGCTCTCGCCCCGCCGGCGGGTCAGTCCGCGCTTTCGTCCCGCCCGCGGGCCTCGAGCGCGGCGAGGCGGGCGGCGAGCGCCTCGTTCTCCTCGCGGGCCTTGCGGGCCATGGCGGCGACCGCCTCGAACTCCTCGCGGGTGACGAGATCGCGGTCGGCAAGCCAGCGGTCCATGAAGCCCCGCAGGGCCGTCTGCGCCTCCTCGCGGGCGCCCTGGGCGACGCCCATGGCGTTGGTCATGAGCCGCGAGAGATCCTCGAAGAAGGGATTGCGGGTCTGCATCGTCTGCTCCTGATCGCGGGGGGCGCGCGCGGGCGGGGGCGCGGGGACCGCGACCGATATGGGGGCCGGCCGGGGGCGGCTCAAGATTGACCTTCGCCACCGCCGGCGGCAAGGGGGGCGGCGCGCCCGGTCGCGGCGCGCGGAGGTGGCCATGCAGGCGGCGCTCGTCTTTCCCGACCTCGCGCCCGAGGTCTTCACGATCACCGTCGGCAGCTATGCCTTCAGCCTGCGCTGGTATGCCCTCGCCTACATGGCGGGCCTCGTCATCGGCTGGCGCCTGGTGGTGGCCCTGATGCGGGCCGCGCCCCTCTGGCCCGAGGGGCGGGCGCCGATGGCGCCGGGCGCGGTCGAGGACCTCCTCACCTGGGTCATCCTCGGGGTCATCGTCGGCGGCCGCCTGGGCTTCGTCCTCCTCTACCAGCCGGCACACTACCTTGCCAACCCGCTCGACATCCTGCGCCTGTGGGAGGGCGGCATGGCCTTCCACGGCGGCCTCGCCGGGGTCGCGCTGGCAGGGATTCTCTGGTGCCGCCGGCACCGCGTCGCGGCCCTCGGGGTGGCGGACGCATTCGCGGTCGCGACGCCGCCGGGCCTGCTTCTCGGCCGGCTCGCCAACTTCGTCAACGCCGAGCTCTGGGGCCGGCCCTCGAGCCTGCCCTGGGCCGTCGTCTTCCCCGGCGAGCGCGCCGGCACCTGCCCGGAGGGCTGGGCGGGCCCCTGCGCCCGCCACCCCTCCCAGCTCTACGAGGCCGGGCTCGAGGGGCTCGTCCTCGGAGCCCTCCTCCTCTGGCTCGCCTGGGGGGCGGGAGGGCTCCGGCGGCCCGGGCTCGCGACCGGGGTCTTCCTTCTCGGCTACGGCCTCGCCCGCTTCCTCGTCGAGTTCGTCCGCGCAGCCGATGCCCAGTTCGTCACCGCCGCCAACCCCATGGGCCATGTCCTCCGCCTCGGCCCCGGCGGGCTCAGCATGGGCCAGCTCCTCTCGCTCCCGCTGATCGCGGCCGGGCTGGTGCTGGTCCTGCGGGCACGGGCGCGGGCGCGGGCGCGGACACCGGGATGACCGCGCTCGCCGCGGCACTCGCCGCCCGCATCCGCGCCACCGGGCCCCTGCGCATCGACGAGTTCATGGCCGCCTGCCTCCTCGACCCCGGCCATGGCTACTACGCCACCCGCGACCCCCTCGGCGCCGCCGGCGATTTCGTCACCGCCCCCGAGATCAGCCAGATGTTCGGCGAACTCGTCGGGCTCGCGCTGGCCCAGGCCTGGCTCGACCAGGGTCGGCCCGCGCCCTTCGTCCTCGCCGAGCTCGGCCCCGGCCGCGGCACCCTCATGGCCGATCTCTGGCGCGCGGCGGCGGTCGTCCCGGGCTTCCGGGCGGCGGCGCGCGTCGTCCTCGTCGAGGCCTCGCCCCCGCTCCGGGCGGCCCAGGGCGCGCGCCTCGCCGCCCTCGCCCCGGCCCATGTCGCGACCGTCGCGGCGATCCCCGCGGGGCCCCTCTTCCTCGTCGCCAACGAGTTCTTCGATGCCCTGCCGGTGCGCCAGTTCGTCCGCGACGGTGCCCTCTGGCGCGAGCGCATGGTCGCGCTCGCGGGCGACCGGCTTGCCTTCGCGCTCGGCCCCGCGGTCCCCGTCGCGGCCCTCGCCCGCCGCCTTGCCGACACCCTGCCCGGCACGACGGTCGAGCTTGGCCCCGCCGGGGCGGCGATCGCGGCCGCGGTCGCGGCCCGCATCGCCCGCGACGGCGGGGCCGCGATCGTCATCGACTACGGCGGCTGGCGGTCGCGCGGCGACACCCTCCAGGCCGTCGCCCGCCACGCCGCCGTCGACCCGCTCGCCGCCCCGGGGGCGGCCGACCTGACCGCGCATGTCGACTTCGAGGCCCTGGCCGAGGCCGTCACGGCTGAGGGCGCGCGGGCCACCCCGCTCGTCGGCCAGGGAACGTTCCTCCTCCGCCTCGGCATCGGCGCGCGCGCCGAGGTTCTCGCCGCGGGCCTCGCGGGGGCGGCGCTCGCGGCCCACCGCGCGGGCCTCCGCCGCTTGACCGACCCGGCCGAAATGGGAAACCTCTTCCGCGTCCTCGGGGTCCATGCCCCCGGGGCGCCGCCGCCGCCGGGACTGGACGCGCCGCCATGACGCTCGAGATCATCACCTCGCCTGCGCTCGCGGGCACCGTCCACGGCTTCTTCACCCGCCGCGGCGGCGCCTCCTCGGGCATCTTCGCCGGGCTCAACTGCGGCGCGGGCTCCTCCGACCAGGCCGAGGCGGTGGCGATCAACCGGGCCCGGGCGGCGGCGGCGCTCGGGGTCGCCCCGGGCGCGCTCGTCACCGTCCACCAGATCCATTCCGCCCGCGCCGTCACCGTGACCGGGCCCCTCGGCCTGCGCCCGGAGGCCGACGCCCTCGTCACCCGCGTGCCCGGGCTCGCGCTCGCCGTCCTGACGGCCGACTGCGCGCCGGTCCTCCTCGCCGACGCCGGGGCCGGGGTGGTCGGGGCCGCGCACGCGGGCTGGCGGGGGGCGCTCGAGGGGGTCCTCGAGGCGACGGTGGCGGCGATGGCCGCGCTCGGCGCGCAGACCCCGCGCATCGCCGCCGCCGTCGGCCCGACGATCAGCCAGGCCGCCTACGAGGTCGGCGAGGAGTTCCGCGACCGCTTCCGCGACCGCGACCCCGCCTCCCTGCGCCATTTCGTGGCCGGCGCCGGGGGAAGGCCGCACTTCGACCTCCCCGGCTACATCCTCGCCCGCCTCGCCGCCGCGGGCGTGGGCGAGGCCCGCTGGACGGGAGAGTGCACCTACGCCGACCCCGCCCGCTTCTACTCCTTCCGCCGCTCGGTCCATGCGGGCGAGGCCGACTACGGCCGCCTCATGGCGGCGATCCGGCTCTGACCGGCGGTTCGGGAATGGGGGATCCCGTTCGGCGCCGTGGCGTGACCCCGATCTTGTCCCGTGGACGGCGGGGGCGGAGAGGGTGGGTCGCCTGCGGGTGACGGCGCGCGCGCCTTCGGGTCGGGCCGCGGCATCGGCCGGGCCATGACCCGGTCGCGATGGCCAGCGTCCTCACCGGAAGGACCGGCGCGGGAGCGGACTTCCAGACGCTCGCCGAGGCCGAATGTGGCGAAGTCGTGGCCGCGGGAGGCCGGCCGCGGCCGGCAATGCCCCCGGGGCGGGCGCGACATTATTCACGCCCCATCAACAATTTGCGGCGATCCTTCCGAAGTGGAGGGGGTCCTCGCGGGCGGCGCCCGGCCTCCCTCCCGCCGCCTTGGCCCTGCCTTATTGCCACGGCAGGCTGGGACGGCAGGGCAGGGGCGGACGGGCCGGCATGAGCGCGATCGGCCGCGCCCCCACACACAGGTGCAGGAGCAGAAACAATGGCCATGTCCGACCGACGCCGCTGGATGACCTCGGTCCTCGAGGCGAGTGCCGGGGAGATGCCGGCCATGCCCTTCGCCCGCGGCGGGCGCCCCCTCCGCCGGGCCCGCCCCCGCGCCATCCCGGCGCTTGCCTCCCCCCGCGCCCTCCGCGCCCGCCCGGCCCTGGCGGCCGAACGGGCGGCCGCGGCCACGGCGATCCCGCTCGTCGTCTGATCCCCCCGCGAGACCCGGGCCCGCGCGCGGCCCGCGATGCCCCGGCGCGAGGGCAAGCGCGGCACCGGGCGGATTCCCCCCTCCCGCGGCACGGGCGCGGCCGGCAGGACCCGCCGGGGCGAACGCGACCGGCCGCCGCGGGCAGCGGTTGACCTCGCGGATCGGACGGGCGCCGCGGGCCTTGCGGCGATGGGCCTTGCGGATCGGACGCACGGCGGCGGACGGCGCCGGTGGGCCCTGCGCGGCGCGGGCGCGGGGGCCCCCGGGGGGGGGGAGGGCGCGACGAGTTGTCTTGGCGAGGACGCCCGCAGAGGCGCTATGGTCGGGGCGTCGCGGGGGAATCCCGGCGGCGGGACGGCCCACGCCGGGGGGAAGGGCGGGATGCCCGACATCGTCGAACACGCCTCCGACCCGGCCTTCGAACTCGACGAGGCGCTGCGCGTCGTCGCCTGGAACCGGCGGGCCGAGGCCCTCTTCGGGCGCCCGGCGGCCGAGGCGGTGGGCTGGCGCTGCTACGAACTCCTGCGCGCGAACCTTCCCGGCGGCGAGCCGCTCTGCGGCCCGGACTGCCATGGCGGCACCTGCTACCGCCAGGCCGTGCCCTTCGGCGTCGCCGAATGCGTCGTCGCGGCCGAGGGTGCGGCACCCTTCCGCGCCGCCCTGAGCTCGCTCATCCTGCCCGAGGTGCGGGCGCTGCCGGGGCGGGGGCGGCGCGTCCTCGTCTTCGTCCATCCCCTCGATCCGGCCGCCGCCCTCGCGGCCCTGCCGCAGCCCTTCCGCATCCACCTCCTCGGGCCCTTCGCGATCCTCCGCGACGAGCGTCCCGTCGCCCTCGACCGCTGGCAGCGCAAGGCCGCCCTCGTGCTCATGAAGCTCCTCGCCATGCGGCGCGGCCAGCCGGTCCACGGCGACGTCCTGATCGACCATCTCTGGCCGGGGGTCGAGGCCGCGACCGGCCGCCAGCGGCTGAAGGTCGCAGCTTACTATGCCCGCCACGAGCTTGGCAGCCGGACCCTGATCGAGCATGGCGACGGGGGCTATGCCCTCGCGCGGGGCGAGTTCTGGCTCGACGTCGCGGCCTTCGAGGCGCATGTCGCGGCGGGGGTGCGGCACGCCCGCGCCGGCCAGGACGCCGAGGCGAGCGCCGCCCTCGGCGACGCCCTCGCGCTCTACCGCGGCGACTTCCTCGAGGAGCACCTCTACGACGACTGGTGCGCGGAGGAGCGCGAACGCCTGCGCGAGCTCTACTTCGATGCTGCGGCGCGGCTGGCGGCCGGGCTGCGGCGCCAGGGCCGCCTCGAGGAGGCCGAGCGCACCTGCCGCCGCGCCCTTGCCCGCGAGGCCTGCCGGGAGTCCTTCCACCGCCAGCTGATGGAGGTCCTGATCGACATGGGCCGCCTCGGCGAGGCCGACCAGCAGTTCCGCTCCTGCCGGGCGATCCTCCTGCGCGAGCTGGGCGTCGAGCCCCTGCCCGAGACCCGGCGCGTCTTCGACCGCGTGCAGGCGGCGCGGACGGCGCGGCCCTGAGGGCCGGCCCCCCGAGCGCCTTCCCCTGATACCGGCCTGTCACCGGGCCCTTCCATCCTTCCGCCGAGGGCAGGCCGGGCGCTGGAAGGGCGATGCCGCACTCCGGGGACACCGTCTCGTTCGTGATCCGCATCTGGCTCGAGCGCGGGCAGGACGGTGGGGCGGTCTGGCGCGGGCACATCCGCCACGTCCAGACCGACAAGGAGCGCCACTTCCGCCGCCTGGAAGAGATGTGCGGCTTCATGGAGGGGCTCGCCGGCGCCGAGTGCGGCGCCTTCGGCGAGGGGGCGGGCGGCGATGGCGGGCGGGGGGCATAGGGAAGCGATGCGGAGGACGGAGATGACGGCACGAGGCGCGCGGGGCGGCCTGGCCTGGGCCGTGGTGTCCGGGCTCGCCCTTCTCCCGGCGGCCGGCCTTTTCGCGGAGCCGGCCTGGGCGCAGGCCGCGGCGATTCGCGACTACGCCGAGCCGGCCCTGATCGACAGCCGGCTGGCGGTCTGGATCGCGGCCCAGCTTCACCTCGACTTCGCGGCCTTCGTGCTCGCGGTGCCGATGTTCGCGCTCGCGATCGAGCTTTTCGGCTGGAGCGTGGCCCGCCGCGACCGCGCCGCCGGGGCCCGCTTCGACTGGCTCGCCCACGAGATGGCCCGCCTCCTGCCGGCGGCCTACTCGCTGACCGCGATCTCGGGGGCGCTGCTCGGCATGCTGCTCTTTGCCGCCTATCCGCGGCTCATGGCCTACATGACCGAGACCTTCGGCCCGACCTTCGCCGTCTATCCCCTGTTCTTCGTCCTCGAGACGGTCTGCCTCTACTTCTGGTATTACGCCTGGGACCGGCTCCAGGGCGGGCGCAAGTGGGCCCACATCCTGCTCGGGCTCCTCCTCAACGTCTTCGGCACCATCGTCATGTTCATCGCCAATTCCTGGGCGACGTTCATGATGACGCCGGGCGGGGTCGACGAATCGGGCGCCCTCGTCAGCCTCTACGGGGCGGTCTGGAACTTCGGCTGGATGCCCCTCAACGTCCACCGGCTGGTCGCCAACATCACCTTCGGGGCGCTGCTCTGCGCCGCCTACGCGGCCTACCGCTTCCTCTCGGCGCGTTCGGAGGCCGAGCGCGCGCTCTACGACTGGATGGGCTACACGGGCAACCTGATCGCCCTTTTCACCATGCTGTTCCTGCCCTTCGCGGGCTACTACTTCGGCTTCGAGCTGTTCGCCTATTCGGCCACCTACGGCGTCACCCTGATGGGGGGCGTGCTTTCGTGGCTCTTCATCATCCAGGCCATCGTCATCGCCATCCTCTTCATCGGCGCCGCCTACTACGCCTGGCTCGGCCTCCTGCGCATCCCCGGCTCCGAACCGCAGCGCCGCCTCATCCCGCTTTTCAACGTGGCGCTGATCGCGGGCTTCATGGTCTGGGCGACGCCCCACACCATGGCCGCCTCGATCGAGGAATCGACCGGCCAGTTCCATCCCCTGCTCGGCGCGCTCGGGCTGATGGCGCCGAAGATGATCGCGGTGACCCTGATCCTCGTCGTCCTCTACGTCAGCTACCTGCTCTACCGGCGGGCCGGCAAGGTGCCGGTGGTGCCCTGGGCGCGGGCCGGCGCGCGTATCGAATGGGGGCTGATCGCGCTCATGGCCGCGATCATCTTCGGGCTCGGCATCTACGGCTACTTCGCCCCCGCCGATGTCCGCATCCAGACCTCGATCTGGCAGATCCTCGTCCTCATCGGCGGCATCCTCGTCACCTTCGTCCTCGATCTCTTCCTGCTCCGGGGGGCGAAGACCGCCGCCGCCGTGCGCTGGGGCTCGATGCCGCGGCGCGGCCAGTACGTGCTCATCCTGCTCGCCTTCGTGATCGTCTGGCTGATGGGGCTGATGGGCTATGCCCGCAGCGGGGCGCGGCTCAACTGGCATGTCTTCGGGCTGATCCAGGACACCTCGGCCTCGGCCGGCCTGCCGACGCTCGGCGAGGCGGCGATCGTCGTCACCCTGATCACGCTCGTCTTCTTCGCGCTCCTCGGGGTCGCCTTCGCCATCTCGGCCTTGTCGGGGCGCTCGGAACTGCCCGCGTTCGGTGAACCTCGGCGGGGGGCTGTGGCATGAGGATCCTGGCGACCTACTCCTGGGCGACGCTGCCGTCGCTCATCGTTCTCGGCTTCTTCGTCTGGTTCGCGAACTGGATCCCCCAGACCCGCTGGGAGCCGCCCAAGCTGCGCGTCATCGACGCCGCGATGTCGCCGGCCGAACTCGCGGTCCTCGGCCAGGCGATCGTGCGCGAGAGGGGCTGCCTTGCCTGCCACACGATCGAGCCGGGCGCCGGCATCAAGGGCCAGGGGCGCGGCCCGAACCTCGACGGGCTGGCCGCGCGGCGGGCCGGGGGCGTCGAGGGCGGGCAGGCGACGCTCGTCGGCTACCTGACCGAGTCGCTCTACGTCCCCTCGGCCCATGTCGTCGAGGGCTTCTCGAACATCATGCCGGCCTCCGACAAGGCCCCGGCCAAGCTCAGCCGCGAGGAGGCGGCGGCGGTCGTCGCCTATCTCGAGACGCTCGGCGGCACCGCGACCGTGACCCTCGCGACGCTTCCCGACTTTGCCGGCGCCGCCGCCACCTCCGCCACCGCCGAGCCGGCCGGCGACGTTCCCGCGACCCCGGCGGCCATGCTCGAGGCGTTCGACTGCCTCGGCTGCCACAGCCTCGTGGCCGGCGAGGTGCTGGTCGGCCCGCCCTTCGAGGCCGCGCTCCTGAAAGCGGCGGCGACGGCGCGGGGCGTCGATGCCGAGGGCTACGTCATGCAGGCGATCGTCGATCCGCGCGCGGTCGAGAGCCCCGACTTCCCGGCCGAGACCATGCCCGATGACTACGGCGAGCGGCTGAACGCGGCCCAGCTTTACGCCATCACCCGCTACCTCGTCGAAGGGGAGGGCGCACCATGACCGACCACACTCCGCTCCGCCGGCAGCCCTGGGTGCCGCTGCCGGTCGCGGTCGCACTTGTCGTCATCGCCGCCTTCGTGGGCCTGAAGCTCGTGCGGCCGGTGATCCCGCAGAGCGTGATCCTGCTCTACATGGGCTTCATCGTCCTCGGCCTCGTCATCCACATCACGCTCGAGGACACGCGCATCGCCCGCTTCTCGGGCTTCTTCCAGTCCGGCCCGGGCGAGGGGATCCTTGTCAAGGTCGAGCGGGTGGCCGTGCTCGCCCTCTTGCCCGCCGTCGCCGCCTGGGCGACCTATGCCGGCCTGCGCCCGCAGTACGCCCCCCCGGTCGAGATCTTCCAGCGCCATCCGACGGTCGGCGAGGCGACGCTCGCGCAGATCACCGTCCCCGCCTGGGCGGCCGATCCGGCCACCTGGCGCGAGGCCGACATCGCCGCCGGCAAGGTGCTCTACACCGCCAACTGCGCCGTCTGCCATGGCGAGAACCTCGACGGCCTCGGCCCGGCGGCGGCGGGCTTCCGCTATCCGATCCGGCCCGCCAACTTCCGCGACGTCGGCACCATCGCCCAGCTGACGCTGCCCTACGTCTACTGGCGGCTGACGACCGGCGGCCTCCAGAACCAGTTCAACAGCGCCATGCCGCGCTGGGTCGCGGCGCCGGGCGACGCCGGGGCCTCGGCCCTGCACAGCAACGACCTGACCCCCGACGAGGGATGGCAGGTGATCCTCTATCTCTACCGCGCGACCGGCTACACGCCGCGCGTGGAGGCCCTGCCGGCGGCGGCCCACGCCAGCCACTGAGGGCGGCACCACGACCATGACCGAAGACCCGGGCGGAGACAGGACGATGGCGAAGAAGATCAGCAGGCGGCAGGTCCTCAGGGGTGGCGCCGCCGTGGCCGGGGCCGCGGCCGGGGCCGGGGTGCTGGAGCGGCTGGCGGCGCAGCCCGCCTTCGAGGGCCGCGCGCTGGCCGCGGTGACCAAGGTCGACAACCCGCTCGAATACTACCCCGACCGCGACTGGGAGAAGGTCTACCGCGACCAGTATGCCTACGACCGCAGCTTTACCTACATCTGCGCCCCCAACGACACCCACATGTGCCGGGTCCGGGCCTTCGTGCGCAACGGCGTCGTGACGCGGCTGGAGCAGAACTACGACTACCACCGCTATGCCGACCTCTACGGCAACAAGGCGACCTATGCCTGGAACCCGCGCATGTGCCTCAAGGGCTTCACCATGCACCGGCGGGTCTACGGGCCCTACCGGGCCAAGGGGCCAATGATCCGCGACGGCTGGAAGGCCTGGGCCGACGCGGGCTTTCCCTCGCTGTCGGACAACCCCGAGCTGCGCACCACCTACCGCTTCGACAGCCGCGGCACCGACAGCTTCAGCCGCGTGAGCTGGGACGAGGCGACGGGCTATCTCGCCCGCGGGCTGATGGCGGTCGGGGAGACCTACAGCGGCGAGGAGGGGCGGCGGCGGCTGATCGAGAAGGACGGCTATCCCGAGGAGATGCTCGCCCACTGGGAGGAGTCGGGGACGCGCACGATCAAGCTCGGCTCCTCGCTGCCGATCCATGGCGTCATCGGCAAGTTCGGCCTCTTCCGCATGGCGAACCTCCTCGGCCTGATGGACGCCCACATCCGCAAGGTCGGGCCCGACGAGGCGAAGGGGGCGCGGGAATGGTCGGAATACACCTGGCGCGGCGACCAGGCCCCGGGCCAGCCCTTCGTCCACGGGCTCCAGACCTCCGACATCGACCTCAACGACATCCGCTTCACCAAGTTCATCGTCCAGGTCGGCAAGAACCTGATCGAGAACAAGATGCCCGACGCCCACTGGCTGACCGAGCTGATGGAGCGGGGCGCCCACATCGCCGTCATCGCGCCCGAATACAACCCCGCCGCGACCAAGGCCGACTACTGGATCTCGGTCCGGCCGGGGCTGTCGGACACGTCGATCTTCCTCTACGCGACCCGCGAGCTGATCGAGCGCGGCTGGTATGACGCGACCTTCGTCAAGGAGTTCACCGACTTCCCGACGCTCGTGCGGACCGACACGCTGAGGCGGCTGAAGCCCGGCGAGGTGATCGCGGGCTATGTCGACAAGGACCTGAGCGCCGGCCCGAGCTTCACGATCCAGGGCCTGACCGCCGAGCAGCGCGACCGCCTCGGCGACTTCCTCGTCCACGACCTCGCCTCGGGCCGGCCGCAGCCGATCAGCCGCGACGACGTCGGCCGCCATGTCGGCGCCGCCGGGCTCGACCCCGCGCTCGACTGGAAGGGACAGGTGACGCTCGCCGACGGCACGACCGTCGAGGCGATGACGGTGTGGTCGATGTATCGCGAGCACCTCGCCGACTACGACCTCGCCACCACGGCCGAGATCACCGGGGCGCCGGAGGCGCTGCTCGAGCGGCTGGTCGAGGATTTCGGCCGCCGGTTCTGGGATCCCGACTACCTCGGCAAGCCGCGCGAGGCCTATCCCGTTGCCATCCACTACGGCGAGGGCATCAACCACTACTACCACGCCACCCTGCACAACCGCGCCACCATGTTGCCCCTGATGCTGATCGGCTCGATCGGCATTCCCGGCAGCGGCGCCCACACCTGGGCCGGCAACTACAAGGGCGCGCTGATGCAGGGCTCGCCGTGGTCGGGCCCCGGGGCGGGGGGGGCCTGGGTGCAGGAGGATCCCTTCAACCAGGTTCTCGACGAGAACGGCCGCATCGGCCCCGAGAACATCCGCGAACTCCTGCACGGCGAGGAGATGAGTTACTGGGGCTTCGGCGACCGGCCGATGATCGTGGACACCCCGGCCGCGGGGCGCAAGAACTTCACCGGCCACACCCATCTGCCCTCGCCGACGAAGGCGATGTGGTACTGCAACGCCAACCTCATCAACCAGGCGAAGTGGGTCTATCACCTGCTCGTCCACGTCAACCCCAAGATCGACCTCATCGTCGACCAGCAGGTGGAGTGGACGGGGTCGGCCGAATATTCCGACATCGTCCTGCCGGCGAACACCTGGCTCGAGTTCGAGGACCTCGAGTGCGGGGCCTCCTGCTCGAACCCCTTCCTCCAGCTCTGGGGCGGCGAGGGGATCGCGCCGCTCTACGATTCCCGGGACGACGGGATGATCTACGCGCTCGTCTCGACGCGGCTCGCCGAGATCACCGGGGACGCGCGCTTCCGCGACCACTGGAAGTTCATCCTCGAGGGCAAGTCGCGCGTCTACCTCCAGCGCGTCCTCGACAACAGCACCACGACCCAGGGCTACCGCGTCGACGACATCATGGCCGGCAAGTATGGCGAGCCCGGCGCGGCGCTCATGCTCTTCCGCACCTATCCGCGGGTCCCGTTCTACGAACAGGTCCACGACAGCATCCCCTTCTACACCGACACCGGCCGGCTCAACGCCTACTGCGACATCCCCGAGGCGATCGAGTACGGCGAGAACCTCGTCGTCCACCGCGAGGCGCCCGAGGCGACGCCCTATCTGCCGAACGTCATCGTCTCGTCGAGCCCGTATCTGCGGCCGGTGAACTACGGCGTGACGCCCGAGATGCTGCAGGCCGGCCCCATCGACGCCGACCTCCGGGCGGTCGCCAACAACAAGCTCGCCTGGGCCGAGGTCAAGGCGACAAGGAACCCGCTCTGGCGCGACGGCTTCACCTTCTACTGCATGACGCCGAAAAGCCGGCACACCACGCACTCGTCCTGGGCCACGGTCGACTGGAACTGGATCTGGAGCACCAACTTCGGTGATCCCTACCGGCCCGACCGCCGCTCGCCGGGGGTGGGCGACTGGCAGGTGCACATGAACCCCGATGCCGCCAAGGACCTCGGCATCGAGGATGGCGACTACATCTACGTCGATGCCAACCCCGCCGACCG
>JADLCV010000134.1 GCA_020846995.1 Paracoccaceae bacterium | reverse complement strand
CGCGGGCGGCAGCGCGGGCGGCGGCGGTCCGACCCCGGCCGGGGGGCCTCCCGCCCCGCGGCCGCGCCGGGCAGGGCGATCGCCCGGGCGCAGGCCGCGAGCCCCTCGGCCGCGGCCCCTGCCGCGGGCAGCGCGAAACCTGCAAGCCAGCCCCCGCCGCCGTCGCGAAGGACGACCGCGCCGGCCGCGGCGAGGGCCGCGACGAGGGCGCGCCCGTCGGCCGCGACCGCGGGCAGGACGGTGATCGTCGCCCCCTCGCCCGCGCCCGCGGCCGCCACGATGCGGCCGCCGATCTCGAGGCGGAGGGCGAGCGTGCCCGCGGCGAGCTGCCCGCCCGGATCGCGGACGGCGAGCCCCTCGCCCCCGTCGTCGAGGGCGAGGATCTCGAGCCCCTGGCCGCGGCGGTTCGCGACCAGGACGGCGCAGGCGAGCCGGCCCTCGCCGGTGTCGTGACGAAGCTCGACCGTCCAGCCCGGGGCGCGGAGGAGGATCTGCGTCTCGACCCCCGCTCTGGCCGAGAGGGCCGCCGCCGCCAGCCCCGCCGCGACGAGGCCGGCCCGGATCGCGCGCCGGCGGCCGGGGCGCGCGGCGGGCGGCGGTGTTGGCGGGGGCGGGGGCGAGGTCATGGCGCGCACCTCTCGCTGGCCGGGACCGGGCGGGCCGGGCCCGGGTTCAGACCATCATCTCCTTGGTCGCCGACAGCCGCACCGCCGGCCAGTCGCGCAGGGCCCGGTCGATGTCCCATTGCAGGCGGGTAAGGTAGACGAGATCGCCGTCGCTGTCGGTCGCCATGTGGCCGCGGTTGGCGGCGGCAAAGCGCTCGACCTCGTCCCGCGCCCCGGCGACCCAGCGGGCCGAGGTGAACTGGCTGCCCTCGAAGCGCACCGGCAGGCCGTATTCGGTCTCGATCCGGCTCGCCAGCACCTCGAACTGCAGGGGCCCGACGACGCCGACGATGTAGCCCGCGCCGACGGCGGGGCGGAAGACCTTGGCTGCCCCTTCCTCGGCGAACTGCATCAGCGCCTTGTCGAGATGCTTGGCCTTCATGGGGTCGCCCGCCCGGCAGACCTGGAGGAGTTCGGGCGCGAAGGAGGGGATGCCGGTGAAGCGCAGGGCCTCGCCCTCGGTCAGGGCGTCGCCGATGCGAAGCTGGCCGTGGTTGGGGATGCCGATGATGTCGCCGGCCCAGGCCTCGTGCGCGGTCTCGCGCTCGGCGGCAAGGAAGAGGACCGGGTTCGTGACCGCCATCGGCTTGGCCGTGCGGACGTGGTGAAGGCGCATGCCGCGGGTGAAATGGCCCGAGGCGAGGCGGACGAAGGCGACGCGGTCGCGGTGGCGGGGGTCCATGTTGGCCTGGACCTTGAAGACGAAGCCCGTGACGGGCTCCTCCTCGGGGGCGACAAGGCGGCCCTCGGCCCGCTGCGGCTGCGGCGGCGGGCCCCAGCCGCCGATGCCCTCGATCAGTTCCCTGACCCCGAAGGAGTTTATCGCGCTGCCGAACCAGATCGGCGTCAGATGCCCCTCGAGGACCGCCCGGTGGTCGAAGCGGGGAAGAAGGCCGCGCGCCATCGCCACCTCCTCGCGCAGGCGGGCGAGAAGGTCGGCGGGCACATGGGCGTCGAGCCCCGCGTCCCCGAGCCCCTCGAGGCGCAGCGAGCGGGCGACGCGGTTGCGCTCGGCGCGGTCCATGATCTCGAGGCGGTCGTTGAGGAGGTCCCAGGCGCCGAGGAAGTCCCGCCCGGCGCCGATCGGCCAGGAGGCCGGGGTGACGTCGATGGCGAGGCTCTCCTGGATCTCCGAGATGATCTCGAAGGTCTCCCGGCTGTCGCGGTCCATCTTGTTGCAGAAGGTGAAGATCGGCAGGTCGCGCAGGCGGCAGACCTCGAAGAGCTTGCGGGTCTGGCTCTCCACCCCCTTGGCACCGTCGATGACCATGACCGCGGCATCGACGGCGGTGAGCGTCCGGTAGGTATCCTCGGAGAAGTCCGAGTGCCCGGGCGTGTCGACGAGGTTGAAGCGCCAGCCCCCGCATTCGAAGGACATGGCCGAGGCCGAGACCGAGATGCCCCGCTCCTGCTCGAGCTTCATGAAGTCGGAGCGGGTGCGCCGCGCCTCGCCCTTGGCCCGCACCTGGCCCGCCATCTGGATCGCGCCGCCGTAGAGGAGAAGCTTTTCGGTCAGTGTCGTCTTGCCGGCGTCGGGGTGCGAGATGATCGCGATCGTCCGGCGCCGGGCGATCTCGGGCGGCAGCGGGGGGCGAGGGGCGGTCATGGCGGGCCCCTTAGCCCGCCCCCGGGCGAAGGGCAACGCCCGCCCGGCCACCCTCCGGGGGGGAGCCTGGTCGCGACCGGAAGGGGCCGGGCGCGACCGCGCCGGGGCCGGGCCACCGCGGGGCTTCGCGGCAGGACGCCACTCGCGGGCCCGGCCCGGCCGGCCGGCGATGGCTCCCCCGGCGGCACCCGCGACGGAACCCGCGCGCCCGCCCGGGCAGGCGGCGGTCGGGCGCCTTCGCCGGGGTCCGCCGCCCGGGATCACGCCCCGGCGAGGGCGCGCGTGGAGGCGATTCGCCGCCGGGGCGGGCCGCGGCCTGTGCGCGGGCAAGCAGGGGCTTGTGCGCCAGGGCAGGCCTGCGACGCATTGACGCATTCGGTGCGCAGGTTTTAGCTCGGGCTGCTCCGGCCCCGTCCGGCCCGCCCCCGCCCCGGGAATGCGGACCTCCCGGGGGGCCCAACCCGAGGAACGCGCCATGACGACGCTTCGCACTGCCGCTGCGGTCGCGGCGGCCATCGCCGCCCTTGGCCTCACGGCCGCGGCTGCCAACCCCACGGTCGAGAACGCCATCCACGCCCGTCAGGCGCAGATGGACCTCCACGCCTTCAACCTCGGCATCCTCGGGGCGATGGCGCAGGGCAAGGCCCCCTACGATGCCGCGACGGCGCAGGCGGCGGCCGACAACCTCGTCCTGCTGTCGGGCCTCTCGGCGACGCTGCACTGGCTGCCGGGCTCCGACAACGCCACCGCCGCCGACACCCGCGCCCTGCCCGCGATCTGGGCCAACCTCGCCGACTTCGCCGCCAAGTATGCGGCCTTCGGCGACGGCGCCCGGGCCATGCAGGCGGCCGCGGGCGGCGGGCTCGATGCCGTCAAGGCGGCGATGGGCGGGCTCGGCGGCGCCTGCGGGGCCTGCCACCAGACCTATCGCGCGCCCGAATAGCGGGCCCGGGCGGGATGGCGCGCGCCCTCGCCACCCTCCTCGCCCTCGCCCTCGTCGCGGCGGCGGCGGGCTACGTCCTCGCCCTGCCGCGGACGCTCCCCGCGGCGGCCGTGGCCGGGCTGGCGGGGGATGCGGCGCGGGGCGAGCGCGTCTTCCACGCCGGCGGCTGCGCCGGCTGCCATGCCGCGCCGGGGGCCGAGGGCGAAGCCCGCCTGGTCCTGTCCGGGGGGCGCGAGTTCGCGACCCCCTTCGGCCGCTTCGTCGCCCCGAACATCTCGCCCGATCCCGTCCGGGGCATCGGCGGCTGGACGCTCGCGGCCTTCGCCAACGCGCTGCTCCGGGGCGTCGGGCCCGACGGCCGCCACTACTACCCGGCCTTCCCCTACACCACCTACGCGCGGATGGCGCTCGCCGACGTGGCCGACCTCCGGGCCTTCATGGCGACCCTGCCGCCCTCGGCCGAGCCCTCGCGGCCCCATGCGCTCGGCTTTCCCTTCACCATCCGCCTCGGGCTCGGGCTCTGGAAGCGGCTCTACCTCGACCCCGCCTGGGTGGTCGGGGGGGCCTTGTCGGCGGCGGAGACGCGCGGCCGCTACCTCGCCGAGGCGCTCGGCCACTGCGGCGAGTGCCACACGCCGCGCGACGCCCTCGGGGGGGCGGTGCGGTCACGCTGGCTTGCCGGGGCCCCGAATCCGGCCGGCGAGGGCCGCATCCCCGACATCACCCCGGCCCGGCTGACCGGGAGCGCGGACGAGATCGCGGCCTATCTCGAGACCGGGCTGACGCCCGGGTTCGATTCGGCCGGCGGCCACATGGCCGAGATGATCAAGAGCCTATCCGCCCTCCCGCCCGGGGACCGGGCGGCGCTCGCGGCCTACCTCAAGCGGGTGCCACCCTCGCGCTGACGGCCGCGGGCGCGGCGCCCGGGGCGCCATCCCCCGCCGCGAGTCCGAGCGCCCGCCGGATCTGGCCGAGGACGAGGGCACCGAAGGCCGCCGTGGGGTGAAGCCCGTCGCCGCCGGCGATGAACGCGCGCGGCGAGAAGCAGTCGGCCGACCACGCCGGGTCGGCATGGGCCAGGAGGGTGGCGCCGCACTCGGCGCAGAGCCGCGCGATCTCGGCGTCGCGGGCGGCCTGCAGGAAGCGGTGCATGCCAAGGAAGTCCCGATACCATTCGCGGATCTGCCAGTCCGTCCGCTCCTTCATCTCCTCCGAGGGATAGGGGAAGGGCTGCACGAGCACGGGGCCGCGGAAGACGCGGGCGAGGGCGCGCAGGAAGACCACCCCCGGCTGCACGGCAAGGCCCTGGCGCAGCACCGCCAACTGGGTCGCCTGCGAGATCAGGGGCCCGAAGGGCTCCCCCGGGCGCGGCCCGAACTCGGCCACCGCGCCCTGGCGGGTGATCGGGTTTTCGTACATGAAGCCGCCGTCCACCCAGCCGAGGGCGCTGACGACGATCGCGTCGTAGTCCGACAGCCGCGTCCCGGCGGTGGCGGCGGGAGCGTGATAGGGGGGGAACCTGGGGTTGGAATGGGTCACCTCGAGCCCGAGATCGGGCCGGATCCGCAGGGCGGGGCCGTCACCGCCGGGGATGACGAAGAAATGCGGCCAGACCTCTGCCCCCGCCGGCCCCGCGTTCACGGCCCGGAAGAGGGCGCCGGCCTGCGAGTTTCCGCAGACGAGAACCCTCATGCCGGGCGCGGCCCGAAGGCGTCGAGGAGTTCCTCGTCGCACTTGACGGCCATCGCCTCCGCGTCGTCGGAGGGCGCCGCCGCGACCGCCCCTGCCGCCGGGGCGGGCGTCGCTGCCGCCGCCGGCGCGGCTGCCGCGGGCCCGGGCGCGTGGACGGCAAGGAAGGTCCGCATCACCGTCTCGACGCTCGCCTCGGTGACGCTGCGCAGGTTCGCGCCATAGCCCGTCCCCGCCGACCAGGGGTTGGTGACGATCTCGTAGGAGGGGAAATAGTCGACGTCGTCGCACTCGGCGGCGAGCTCGCCCGCCGCCGCCCGCAGCACCGCCTTCGAATGGACGGTGGCGAGCATGACATGGGCGCCCGAGGCCGTCGCCGTCAGCGGTACCGGCGAGACGGTCAGCAGGAAGCGCGGCGGCCGCCCCGGACGCACCTCGTGGAGAAGCGCGCGGAGCGCGCGGAGGTCGCCCGCCGTCTCGGCCACGGTGAGGTTGCGGAAGCGGTGGCGCGCGGGATCGAAGCGGCCGGCCACCGTGCCCGGGCAGACGGGAAAGACGGTGCCCGTCTCCGCATCCTCCCAGGATTCGGTCAGGCCGAGGGTGAAGACCACGAGGTCGGCCGCCCGCAGGAGGTCGCCCACGCGGTCGAGGTGGTGGCGGCGATGGGCCAGCACCGCTGCGGCCGTCCCGTGGCCCTCGGGCTCGATCGTCGGGCGCAGCGCATCGACGAAACGCCCCTCGCGCTCCCAGACGATCGTCGCCATCGCCCGCCGCCCGAATGCCTCCTCGGCGAGTTGCCGGAACTGGCGGGCGGTGTAGAGGTTGCCGTAGCGGCCCGAGTAGATGCCGTAGCCGTGGGCCTCGTGGAGGGCGGGCGGCAGGAGCGCGGGGGCGGGCTCGGCGTCGATGACATCGAAGCCCTCGCGCCTGAGGCGCCGGCCGAGATGCTGGGCAAAGCAGCTGCCGGCGGTCGCGATCCGCATCGCCCGCGTGACCGGCCACTTGGGGCGCACCCAGTCGGGACCCGGCTCGGCCCGCCGCTCGGCCACCCCGCTCCGCCAGTAGGCCGCGGCCGGGAGGGCGGCGTAGGGATGCCCGGCCGGTGCCCCTGCGGGGCCTGCGGCCGGGGCGGCCTCGCGCGATGGGTGTTCAGCCATGGTGCGTTCCCTCGGGTCCGGTTGCGTCGGACGGGGCCGGCCCGGACCCCGCCGGCGCGGCCCCTCCGGCCCGCCGCGCCTGCTTCTCCGCCCGCGCCGCCCGGAGGCGGGCGAAATCGGCCCCGGCGTGATAGGAGGACCGCGTCAGGGGCGAGGCCGAGACCATGAGGAAGCCCTTGCCGCGGGCCTGGGCCTCGAGGCCCGCGAAGTCCCCGGGGGGAACGAAGCGGGCGACGGCATGGTGGCGCGGCGTCGGCTGGAGATACTGGCCGATGGTCAGGAAATCGACGTCGGCCGCGCGCAGGTCGTCCATCACCTGGAGGACCGCCGGCCGCTCCTCGCCGAGGCCAACCATGATCCCCGACTTGGTGAACAGGGTCGGGTCGAGTTCCTTCGCCCGCTGCAGGAGGCGCAGCGAGTGGAAGTAGCGCGCCCCCGGCCGCACCTCGGGGTAAAGCCCCGGCACGGTCTCGAGGTTGTGGTTGAAGACGTCGGGGCGGGCGGCGACGACGGCCTCGAGCGCCGCCGGCGGGCAGCGCAGGAAGTCGGGCACGAGAACCTCGATCGTCGTCGCCGGGGCGCGGTGGCGGATGGCGCGGATGGTGTGGACGAAATGCTCCGCCCCGCCGTCGGCAAGGTCGTCGCGGTCGACCGAGGTGACGACGACATGGGCAAGCCCGAGCTTCGCCACCGCCGCTGCGACGCGGCCGGGCTCGAAGGGGTCGAGCGCCTCGGGCCGGCCGGTGGCGACGTTGCAGAAGCTGCAGCCGCGGGTGCAGATCTCGCCCATGATCATCATCGTCGCGTGCCCCTGCCCCCAGCATTCGCCAAGGTTGGGGCAGCCCGCCTCCTCGCAGACGGTGGCGAGGCGGTTCTCGCGGATGATCGCCCGCGTCGCCCGGTAGCCCTCCGAGGTCGGGGCGCGGACGCGGATCCAGTCGGGCTTGCGCAGCCGCGGGGTTTCCGGGCGGAGGGCCTTCTCGGGATGGCGCTGCTCGGGGATGGTGAGGTCGCGGGGGGCCATCGGGCATCCTCGTGGGGCTGGGCCGGGTTCTAGCGCGGAACGCGGGCGTTGTCCAAGGGCCCCAGCCCCCCGGACGGGGCGATCGCATTTGGCCGATGATCGACCTTGCGAAGGCATCGGACCAGCCGGAGCGCTTGCGTTTGCGGGCGACGGGGAGCTTGGGGCGGGCGGTTCGGAGCAGACTGAGG
>JADLCV010000133.1 GCA_020846995.1 Paracoccaceae bacterium | reverse complement strand
GCCGCGGGCGAGGACCGCCGGGGCCCGGGGCGGCGCGCGGCCACATGCCCGGGCGGGGGCACGGTTCCCATGACGGCGAAACTGCGCTAGAGGCTCGACCGTCCTGCCAGCCGCGAGGGAGCCCGCCGATGAAGTTCTTCGTCGATTCCGCCGACGTCGCCCAGATCCGCGAACTCGCCGAACTCGGCATGGTCGACGGCGTCACCACCAACCCCTCGCTGATCCTCAAGTCGGGCCGCGACATCCGCGAGGTCACGGCCGAGATCTGCGCCCTGACGGCGGGCCCGGTGTCGGCCGAGGTGGTGGCGACCGAGACCGCGGCCATGGTCGCCGAGGGCCGCCGGCTCGCCTCGATCGCCCCCAACATCGCGATCAAGCTGCCCCTGACCTGGGACGGGCTGCGGGCCTGCCGGGTGCTGACGGGCGAGGGGCGGATGGTCAACGTCACGCTCTGCTTCTCGGCCAACCAGGCCCTCGTCGCCGCCAAGGCGGGGGCGACCTTCATCTCGCCCTTCATCGGGCGGCTCGACGACATCAACCACGACGGCGCCGGGCTGATCGCCGACATCCGCACCATCTACGACAACTACGGCTTCCGGACCCAGATACTCGCCGCCTCGATCCGCACGGTCAACCATGTGACCGAGGTCGCGCGCGTCGGTGCCGACGTCGCCACCGTCCCCCCCGAGATCATCCGCAAGCTCGTCCACCACCCCCTGACCGATGCCGGATTGGCAACATTCCTCAAGGATTGGGCGCGGACTGGGCAGAAAATCCTGTGACCGCCGCCGCCCTCGTGTAGGGTCGCGGCAAAACACCAGGCACGAGGCAGGCATGGGACAGACGACGGGCCTTGCGGCGGCGCTCCGCGAGCACATCCTTTCCGACCCCGAGGCGGTGCTCGACGATCGCGAGATCATGTCGGCGCTGATCGCGGCCAACGAGCGCGCGCTCGGGCACAACATCGTCGACCTGCGCGGCATCGCCATGCAGCGGCTCGAGGTCCGGCTCGACCGGCTCGAGGAGACCCACCGCCAGGTGATCGCGGCCGCCTACGAGAATCTCGCGGGGATGAACCAGATCCACCGCGCCATCCTCAAGATGCTCGATCCCCTCCAGTTCGAGGACTTCCTCGCCGCCCTCGGGACCGAGATCGCCGACGTCCTCCGCGTCGCCTCGCTGCGGCTGGTCCTCGAATCGGCTGCCGGGCCCGGCGATCCCGCGCTCCTGCGCCATGCCGACGTCATCCTCGTCGCCGAGGAGGGCTTCGTCGAGCGCTACATGGCCGGCCGGGCGCCGGCGGCGCGGCCGATCGTCCTCCGCCAGGTCCTGCCCGAGGACCGGCTGGTGCACGGCGCCGCCGCCGGCGACGTCCGCTCCGAGGCGCTGATGCGGCTCGACCTCGGGGCCGGGCGGCTGCCGGGGATGCTCGTCATGGGCTCCGAGGATCCCCACCAGTTCAAGGCCAACCAGGGCACCGACCTGCTTGCCTTCTTCGCGGCGGTCTTCGAGCGGGCGATGCGGCGCTGGCTCGGGTGAGGGCCGCCCTCCCCCCGGCCGCGCCGGCGGGGGCGATGGCCGAGGCCCTCGAGGGCTGGCTCGCGGCCCTCGCCGCGACCGACGGCGCCGCCCTCAACACGCTGGTCGCCTACCGCCGCGACGTCACGGGGTTTCTCGGCTTCCTCGCCCTCCACCGGGGCGAGCCGCCGGGGCCCGCGACGCTCGCCGGTCTCGCCGCCACCGACCTCCGCGCCTTTGTCGCCCGCGAGCGCGGCCGCGGCCTTGCCGCGCGCTCGGTCGCGCGCGCGCTGTCGGCGGTCAGGTCCTTCGCCCGCTGGCAGGCCGCGACCGGGGGGGCCGAGCCGACGGCGGTCCTCGCCGCCCGCGCCCCCCGCAGCCCGCGCCGCCTGCCGCGGCCGCTCGCGCCCGAGGCCGCCCGCGCCATGCTGGCCGAGGTCGCGGCCGGCGCCGATCCGCCCTGGATCGCGGCCCGCGACCTCGCCGTGGTGACGCTCCTCTGGGGCCTCGGGCTCCGCATCTCCGAGGCCCTGGCGCTGCAGGGCGCCGACCGGCCGCTCCCGGCCGTCCTGCGCATCCGCGGCAAGGGCGGGCGCGAGCGGCTGGTGCCGGTCCTGCCGGCGGCGCGGGCGGCGGTCGAGGACTATGCCCGCCGCTCGCCCCATGATCTCGCCCGCGAGGGGGCGCTTTTCCGCGGCGTGCGCGGCGCCCCCCTGGGCCCCCGCGCCGTCGCCCGTGCGGTCGAGGCCGCGCGCCAGCGCCTCGGCCTGCCCGCGTCGGCTACCCCGCACGCCTTCCGCCATTCCTTCGCCACCCATCTTCTCGCCGCCGGCGGCGATCTTCGCGCCATCCAGGAACTGCTCGGGCATGCCTCGCTCGCGACGACGCAGACCTACACCGCCGTCGATGCCGCGCGCCTGATGGAGGTCTACGAGCGCAGCCACCCCCGTGCCTGACGCGGCCGGCCTGCAGGGCGCCGTTGCGCGGCGCCCGCTTTGCGTCCATGACGGGGCCATGACGCCGCGCCTGCGCGCCCTCGCCGTCCACCTCCTGACCGCCTCGGGGGCGGTGTTCGCCATGCTCGCCATGGTGGCGGCGGTGCGCGAGCACTGGAGCCTGATGTTCCTGTGGCTGGTCGTGGCCTTCGTCGTCGACGGCATCGACGGGCCGCTGGCGCGGCGCTACCACGTCGCGATCCACGCCCCGCGCATCGACGGGGCCCTTCTCGACCTCATCGTCGACTACCTGACCTACGTCTTCATCCCCGCCTACGCGCTCTTCCAGTCGGGGCTGGTGCCGGGCTGGGGCGGCTGGGCGGCGCTCGTCGTCATCACCTTCGCCTCGGCCCTCTACTTCGCCGACACCCGCATGAAGACGGCCGACAAGTCGTTCTCGGGCTTTCCCGCCTGCTGGAACATGGTGGCGCTCGTCCTCTTCGCGCTCAGCCCCGCGCCCGCGGTCGCGCTCGCCCTGATCGCGGTGCTGGCGGGGGCGATGTTCCTGCCCCTGCGCTTCATCCACCCCGTCCGCACCCCGCGCTGGCGGCCCCTGTCGGTTCCCCTCGCCGTCCTCTGGACTTCCTGCGCCGCCTGGGAGGCGGCGACGGCCTTCGCGCCCGCGCCCTGGGCCCACTGGGGCCTCGTCGCCGCGAGCCTCTATCTCCTCCTCGCCGGCATCGCCCAGCAACTCCTGCCGCCGCGGGCCGGCTGACGGCGCCCCCGGGGGCTCAGAGCCGCATCAGCGCCACCCCGGCGAGAATCATCCCCGCCGCGGCGAGCTTGCCGCCGCCGAGCCTCTCGCCGAAGGCGAAGCGGCCGATGAGGACGGCGAAGAGGATCGAGGTCTCGCGGAGGGCGCTGACGAGGGCGATGGGCGCGACCGTCATCGCCCAGACCGCGATCGCATAGGCCCCCCAGGAGGCAAGCCCCGCCACCGCCCCCCGCGCCCACACCCGCCCGCCGGCCCGGAACGGCCCGGTCCCGCACAGGACGGCCGTGACCCCGGCGAAGATCGCCGCGTCGGCGGCGAAAAGCCAGGCGACGAACAGGGCGGCGTCGCCCGCGACCCGCGCCCCGGTGCCGTCGATCAGGGAATAGGCCGCGGTCATCGCCGCCGTCGCCAGCGCGAAGGGGATCATCGCCCGCGCCTCGCCGGCCCGGAGGGCGCCCGCGGCCATGGCAAGGATGCCGGCCCCGAGCAGGACGACTCCCGCCACCGCCACTGCCGGCAGCGGCTCGGCGAGGAGGGCGACCGAGACCGCGAGCACCATGAGCGGGGCGGCGCCGCGGGCGATGGGGTAGACCCGGCTCAGGTCGCCCCGGCCGTAGGCGAGCAGGAGGAACATCTTGTAGGCGGAATGGACGATCCCCGAGGCGGCGATCCAGCCCCAGGCGGCGGCCGGCGGCCAGGGCAGGGCAAGGGCAACGGCGGCGCCGATCGCACCCTGGACGAGCGAGAGGACGAGCATGGCGCCCAGCCGCGCCCCCGGCACCCGCACCAGCGCGTTCCAGACGGCATGGAGAAGGGCCGCCCCGATCACGGCCGCGAAGGCGAACCCACTCACCCCCAGGCCCCCGCCGGCCGCCGGCCCGCGGCCCGGCACGGCCTCGCGGCGGGCGCCGGCGGCGGGACGGCGGCGGGTGAGGGCATCGGGCCGGGTCGTCCGCCGGCGGGCGCGCCAGGCGCAGCCGGCGCGCCGGGCGCCCCCGGCGGCCGCGGACACGATCCCTGCCCCTCGGGCCGTCGCCCCTCAGCCCAGCGCGGCATCGCAGCGGGCGCAGGTGGCGGGATGGCGGTGGGTGCCGACGTCGGGCAGGATCTTCCAGCAGCGGGCGCATTTGGCGCCCTCGGCGGCCTCGAACACCACCCCCACGCCGGCCACCTCGGGCAGCCGGAAGGCCTCCTGGGGGATGGGGTCGCGGGTGATGGTCGCGCCCGAGGTGATGCAGACGGTGGCGAAGTCCACCCCCACGAGCGCCGCCGCGAGGTCGTCGTCCTCGACATGGACGACCGGCGCCGCCTCGAGGCTCGCCCCGATCACCTTGGCCGCCCGCTGCACCTCGAGCGCCGCCGTCACCACCCGCCGGACCTCGCGCACGCCCTCCCAGCGGCGGGCAAGGCCGGGGTCGAGCCAGAGGGCGGGCGTGTCGGGGAAGTCCTCGAGATGGACCGAGGCCTCCTCGCCCCCGAAGCGGGCGAGCCAGACGTCCTCCATGGTGAAGGCGAGGATGGGGGCAAGCCAGGTCGCGAGGCGGTGGAAGAGAAGGTCGAGGACGGTGCGCGCCGCCCGCCGCTCGCGGCTGGCACGGCCGTCGCAGTAGAGCGTGTCCTTGCGGATGTCGAAGTAGAAGGCCGAGAGATCCGAGGTGGCGAAGGTGAAGAGCTTCTGGAAGACGCCCTGGAAGTCCATGGCGGCGTAGCCCGCCCGCACCTCGGCATCAAGCCCGGCGAGACGGTGGAGGACGAAGGCCTCGAGCGCCGGCATCGCCGTCGCCTCGACGCGCTCGCCCTCCTCCCAGTCGCGCAGGTTGGCAAGGATGAAGCGCAGCGTGTTGCGGAGCCGCCGGTAGCTGTCGGCGGCACCCTTGAGGATCTCGCGGCCGATCCGGAGGTCGGCGGTGTAGTCCGACTGCGCCACCCAGAGGCGCAGGATGTCGGCGCCGTGCTCGGCGATGACGTCGCCCGGGGCGACGGTGTTGCCGAGCGACTTCGACATCTTCATGCCCTTCTCGTCGAGGGTGAAGCCGTGCGTCAGCACCCCCCGGTAGGGCGCCCGCCCGATCGTCGCGCAGGCCTGGAGAAGCGAGGAGTGGAACCAGCCGCGGTGCTGGTCGGTGCCCTCGAGGTAGAGGTCGGCGATCCCGTCGGCGGCCCCGTCGGGGCGGTCGCGCAGCACGAAGGCGTGGGTCGAGCCCGAATCGAACCAGACATCGAGGATGTCGAAGACCTGGTCCCACTCCTCGGGGTCGTGGAGCCCGGCGAGCACGCGGGCCTTGAAGCCGGGGGCATACCAGGCATCGGCGCCGAGGTCCTCGAAGGCGGCGACGATGCGGGCGTTGACGGCGCCGTCGCGGAGGAGAAAGCCGGGGTCGTCGGGGCGCGCGCCGCGGCGGGTGAAGCAGGCGAGCGGCACCCCCCAGGCGCGCTGGCGCGAGAGGACCCAGTCGGGCCGCGCCTCGACCATGCCGCGGATGCGGTTGCGCCCGGAGGCGGGCGTCCAGCGCACCAGCCGGTCGATCGAGGCGAGCGCGCGGGCGCGGATGGTGTCGCCGTGCTCGCCCTTGCCGTCGGCGAGCGGCCGGTCGATGGCCGCGAACCACTGCGGGGTGTTGCGGTAGATGAGCGGCGCCTTCGACCGCCAGGAATGGGGGTAGGAATGGCGGATGCGGCCGCGGGCGAGAAGCCCGCCCGCGGCCACCAGGCGGTCGATGACATGAGCGTTGGCGTCGCCCTCCCTGCCCGCGTCGGTCAGGATGCGGCGGCCGCCGAAGAGCGGCAGGTCGGGGCGGAAGCTGCCGTCCTCGAGGACGTTGTGGGTCATGGCGAGGCCGTGGCGCTGGCCGAGCGTGTAGTCGTCGTCGCCGTGCGAGGGCGCGGTGTGCACGAACCCCGTGCCGGCGTCGTCGGTGACATGCTCGCCGGGCAGGAGCGGGACGTCGAAATCCCACTCGCCCGCGGCCCCTTCGGCCCCGCGCAGGGGATGGGCGCAGACCATCCCCGAGAACGCCGCCGCCGGCACCTCGCCCAGCCTCCGCACGAGGTCGGGGTTGGCGACGTCGAGGCGGGCGCGGGCGAGGACCTCGCCGGCCTGGGCGTCGGCGAGGATCAGCCGCTCGCCGATCCGCGCCCAGCATTCGGCCGGCCGGCCGACGACCTCGTAAAGCCCGTAGGCGATCCCGGGCCCGTAGGCGACGGCGCGGTTCTGGGGGATGGTCCAGGGCGTCGTCGTCCAGATGACGACCGCCAGGCCCGCAAGCCCCGCCGCTCCAAGGACCGGGTTGCCCCCCGCGGCGAGGGCGGCGGGGGCGCGGAGGACGGGGAAGCGGACCCAGATCTGGGGGCTCTGGACGTCGTGATACTCGACCTCGGCCTCGGCCAGCGCCGTCCGCTCGACCGGCGACCACAGCACGGGCTTCGACCCCTGGTAGACGGCGCCGTTGGCGATCAGGGTCATGAACTCGGCCGCGATCACCGCCTCGGAATGGAAATCCATCGTCCGGTAGGGGTTCTCCCAGTCGCCGGTGACGCCGAGGCGGCGGAACTCCTGGCGCTGGACGCCGACCCAGTGCTCGGCAAAGCGGCGGCATTCCTGGCGGAAGGCGACGACGTCGACCTTGTCCTTGTCGAGGCCTCTCGCGCGATACTGCTCCTCGATCTTCCATTCGATCGGCAGGCCGTGGCAGTCCCAGCCGGGGACGTAGCGGGCATCGGCCCCCATCATCTGCCGCGAGCGGACGACGAAATCCTTCAGCACCTTGTTCAGCGCATGGCCGATGTGGAGATGGCCGTTGGCGTAGGGCGGGCCGTCGTGGAGGACGTAGGGCGGCCGGGGCCGGCCGGCCGCCGCCGCCGCCGCGGCCGCCGCCCGCAGGCGGGCGTAGACGCCGATCCGCTCCCAGCGGGCAAGCCAGCCCGGCTCGCGCCCGGGCAGGCCCGCGCGCATCGGGAAACCGGTGTCGGGAAGGAAGAGCGTGTCCTTGTAGTCGGGCGCTTGGGCAGACATCGGCGGGCCTCGGCGGCAGGTGGGGAGAGGGCGAGGGGGCGAGCGGCAGATGCCCGCGCGACCCGACCGCTCCGGGACTTCAGAGCGCCGGGCCGCCGATCCGCCGCAGGATGCCGGACCACGGGGCCACGGCGGCGCTTATAGGCGGGCGTGCGGGCAGGGTCCAGAGGCGACCCCGGGCAGTCTTATCGTGGCGATCGCGTCCGACGGGACTCCCGGCCCCCGGGGGGGGCGGGTCAGGCCGCGGGGCCGCCTTCGCCGGCACCCGGCCGCGCGGTCGGGACCGGGCCGGAACCGGACGCCCCCCCGCCCGACCGGACCGCGGCCGGGCGAGACGGGAAGGATGGCCACCCCCCGGAAATCCGGGGGGCCTTTCGCCTGCCGGCCACCCTGCCCCCACGCGCCCCGCGCGGGATGGGCGCCCGGCGGCCGGGCCGGGCTTGGCGGGGCAAGGCTTGGCGGGGCCGGGCTTGGCGGGGCCGGCACCGACGCGCGCCCCGCGCGCGGGCAGGGCGCGCCCGGGGATGATGCCGGCGGCGGGGTGCAATGGCACGCCCCTGCGCGCGGGCGGGGCGCCCCTCCGGCCGCGCTTGACCGTGCCCCGCGGGCCCTGCATATGCCGGCCATGACCGAACTCGCGCGCATCCGCAACTTCTCGATCGTCGCCCATATCGACCACGGCAAGTCGACGCTCGCCGACCGGCTCATCCAGCTGACCGGCACCGTCGCCGAGCGCGACATGAAGGAGCAGCTCCTCGACTCGATGGACATCGAGCGCGAGCGCGGCATCACCATCAAGGCCAACACCGTCCGCATCGACTACCCCGCCCGCGACGGCATGACCTACGTCCTCAACCTCATCGACACCCCCGGCCATGTCGATTTCGCCTACGAGGTCAGCCGCTCGATGCGTGCCGTCGAGGGCTCGCTCCTCGTCGTCGATGCCTCCCAGGGGGTCGAGGCGCAGACCCTCGCCAACGTCTACCAGGCGCTCGACGCCGGCCACGAGATCGTCCCGGTCCTGAACAAGATCGACCTCCCGGCGGCCGAACCCGACCGCGTCCGGGCCCAGATCGAGGACGTCATCGGCCTCGACGCTTCCCAGGCCCTGCGCATCTCGGCCAAGACCGGCCTCGGCATCCCCGACGTCCTCGAGGCGATCGTCACCCGCCTGCCCGCCCCCCGGGGCGATGCCGCGGCCCCCCTGAAGGCGATGCTCGTCGACAGCTGGTATGACGCCTACCTCGGCGTCGTCGTCATGATCCGGGTCATGGACGGGGTCATCCGCAAGGGCGACCGCATCCGCATGATGCAGACCGGGGCCGCCTACGGCGTCGACCGCCTCGCCGTCCTCCGGCCCCAGATGGCCGACATCGCCGAACTCGGCCCGGGCGAGATCGGCGTCCTCACGGCCTCGATCAAGCAGGTCCGCGACACCCGCGTGGGCGACACCATCACCCACGAGCGGCGACCCTGCGCCCAGCCCCTGCCCGGCTTCAAGCCTGCCCAGCCGGTCGTCTTCTGCGGCCTCTTCCCGGTCGATGCCGGCGACTTCGAGGCCCTGCGCGACGCCATCGACAAGCTCGCCCTCAACGACGCCTCCTTCACCTCCGAGACGGAGACCTCGGCCGCCCTCGGCTTCGGCTTCCGCTGCGGCTTTCTCGGCCTCCTCCACCTCGAGGTCGTGCGCGAGCGGCTGGAACGCGAGTTCGACCTCGACCTCATCACCACCGCGCCCTCGGTCGTCTACCGCATCCACATGCGCGACGGCAGCGAGCGCGAGCTTCACAACCCCGCCGACCTCCCCGACCTGACCCATGTCGACCACATCGAGGAGCCGCGCATCAAGGCCACGATCCTCGTCCCCGACGACTACCTCGGCGACGTCCTCAAGCTCTGCCAGGAGCGGCGCGGCATCCAGCTCAACCTGACCTATGCCGGGACCCGCGCGCTCGTCGAATACGACCTCCCGCTCAACGAGGTCGTGTTCGACTTCTACGACCGCCTGAAGAGCGTGAGCCGCGGCTACGCGAGCTTCGACTACGCGATCACCGGCTACCGCGAGGACTACCTCGTCAAGATGCAGGTGCTGGTCAACGAGGAACCGGTCGACGCCCTCTCGATGATGGTCCACCGCGACCGCGCCGAACTCCGCGGGCGGGCGATGTGCGAGAAGCTGAAGGAACTGATCCCCCGGCACATGTTCAAGATCCCGATCCAGGCCGCGATCGGCGGCCGGGTCATCGCCCGCGAGACCATCCCGGCCCTGCGCAAGGACGTCACCGCCAAGTGCTACGGCGGCGACGTCACGCGCAAGCGCAAGCTTCTCGACAAGCAGAAGGAGGGGAAGAAGAAGATGCGCCAGTTCGGGCGCGTCGAGATCCCCCAGACGGCCTTCATCCAGGCCCTGAAGATGGACGCCTGAGCGGCCGGGCGCGGGGCTCGGGACGCCGGGCGAGGGTCGCCGCCGCCCTTGCCCCCCGCATCCGCCCCCCCCCCCGGGGCCCGCGCGACCTTGGCGGCGGCGCGCGGCCCCGCCCGGCGGGCGCCACCGCCGCCCCGCCCCCCGCGACATCGCTCCGGGGCCACCCGCGGCGGCGGGGGCGGCCTCCGGGATCCAAAGGGGGCGGCCCGCAACCCGCCGCGCCGGGCCGGCCGCGGGGGTCCGGGACCGGGCCACCCGGCCCCATCCGCGCGCCCCGCCGCGGGGGGAAGGCCGCCACCCGCCGCAACGCGCGGGCGGGCCCCCCGCCACCCGGGGCCCCGACATCCCCCTTGCGCCCGCCGCGGGGCCGGCTATGGTCGCGCCCACCTCGGGGTGCTTCCGCGCAGGCGGGGGCTGAGATGCCGGTTGCGGCAAACCCGTCGAACCTGACCCGGTTAGGACCGGCGGAGGGAAGGTTGCCGCGGCACCTCCGGCCCGACCCCGCCCGTCCGCACATGGAGGACGCCATGGGAAGAGCCGCCCTTGCCCTGGGAATGCTGGCCGCGGGCCTCGCCGCCCTCCCGGCCGCGGCCGCGGCCGAGACCCCTGCCGCGCCCCCGGCGCTCACCGTCTACAGCTACGACAGCTTCGTCGCCGAATGGGGCCCGGGCCCGGCCATCCGGGCGGGCTTCGAGGCCCGCTGCGGCTGCACCGTCCGCATGCTCGGCATGGGCGACGGGGCGGCCCTTCTCGCCCGCCTCCGGCTCGAGGGCGCCCGCTCGCCCGCCGACGTCGTCATCGGGCTCGACACCAACCTCAGCGCGGCGGCGGCGGCGACGGGGCTTTTCGCCCCCCACGGGGTGGCCGCGCCGCTCGACCTGCCGGTCGCCTGGGACGATCCCCTGTTCCTGCCCTACGACTGGGGCCTTCTCGCCTTCGTCCACGACCGCGCCCGCGTCACCGCCCCGCCGGCGAGCTTCGCCGAACTCGCCGCCTCCTCCCTCAGCATCATCATCGAGGATCCCCGCTCCTCCTCGCCCGGGCTCGGGCTTCTCCTCTGGGTCAAGGCCGCCTACGGCGAGAAGGCAGGAGAGATGTGGCAGCGGCTCGCGCCGCGGATCCTGACCGTGACCCCGGGCTGGTCGGAGGCCTACGGGCTCTTCCTCGCCGGCGAGGCCGACATGGTCCTCTCCTACTCGACCTCGCCCGCCTACCACCGGATCGCCGAGGGCGACGACACGCGCGACTGGGCCCGCTTCGCCGAGGGCCACCTGATGCAGGTCGAACTCGCGGCCCGGCTGGCTGCGGCGCCCAACCCCGACCTCGCCAGCGCCTTCCTCGCCTATCTCGTCTCGCCCGAGGCCCAGGCGGTGATCCCGACCACGAACTGGATGTATCCCGCGGTGATGCCCGCGGCCGGGCTGCCAGCGGGCTTCGGCGACCCGCCGCCGGCCGCGAGGGCGATCTTCCTGCCCCCCGGGGAGGCCCGCGCCCTGCGCGACGCGGCCCTCGCCGAGTGGCTCGCGGCCCTCGCGCGCTGAGGACCGGGGGTGAGCCCGGCGGCGAGGGACGGGGCGGGCTTCCGCATCGCGGGCGCGGGCGCCGCGACGGCGGTCGCGGCCCTTGTCCTTCTTCCCCTCGCCGCCGTCCTCGTCGCGGCGGGCGGGGCCGGGGCGGGCCCCGGGCCCGGCGACGGGGCCGCGGCCGCCTTCACGCTCCTCCAGGCGCTCGCCTCGGCCGCGCTCTCGGTCGCCCTCGCGGTCCCGCTCGCGCGCGCGCTCGCGCGGCGGCGCTTTCCCGGCCGGGCGGCGCTCGTGACCCTCCTCGGGGCGCCCGTCCTCCTGCCCTCGGTCGTCGCCGTCATGGCCCTCCTCGCCGTGTTCGGCCGCGGCGGGGCGCTCAACGCGGCGCTCGCGGCCCTCGGGCTCGGCCCCCTCCGGGTCTACGGGCCCCAGGGGGTGATCCTCGCCCATGTCTTCTTCAATCTGCCGCTGGCGACGCGGCTCATCCTCGAGGGCTGGCTCGCGATCCCGGCCGAGCGCTTCCGCCTCGCCGCCGCCCTCGGCTTCGGGCCCGCCGAGGTCGGGCGCCACCTCGAGCGGCCGCTCCTTGCCACCGTCCTGCCGGGGGCGGGGGCGACGATCTTCCTCGTCTGCCTCTCGAGCTTCGCGGTCGCCCTGATCCTCGGCGGCGGGCCGCGGGCGACGACGCTCGAGCTCGCGATCTACCAGGCCTTCCGCTTCGACTTCGACCTCGGGCGGGCGGCCCTGCTCGCGGCCGGGCAGCTCGTCCTCTGCGTCCTCGCGCTCGTCCTCGTCGGGTCGGTGGCGCTGCCCGCGGGCTTCGGGGCCGGGCTCGACCGCAGCGTGGCGCGCCACGACGCGGGCGGGCTTCTCCTGCGCCTCCAGGACGGGGCGGTGATCCTCGCGGCGACGGCCTTCCTCGCCCTGCCGCTCGCGGCCGTCGTGGCGGCGGGGCTCCCCCGTCTCGGCGCGCTCCCGCCCGCGGTCTGGGCAGCCGCGGCGCGCTCGGCCATCCTCGCGGTCGCGGCGGCGGGGCTCGCGGGCACCCTCGCCCTCGCCATCGCGGCCGGGCGGGCGCGGGGTGGCGGCCGCTGGAGCGAGGCCGCGGGCGTCCTCCCCATCGCCCTCTCACCCATGGTCCTCGGCACCGGGCTCTTCCTCCTCGTCTTTCCCCTCGCCGACCCCGCGGCCCTGGCGCTGCCGGCGACGGCCGCCGTCAACGCCCTCCTCGCGCTCCCCTTCGCACTCCGCGCGCTCGCCCCCGCGGTGGCCGCGGCCGAGGCCGCCCACGGCCGCCTCGCGACCAGCCTCGGCATCACCGGCGGGGCCCGCCTCCGCCTCCTCCTCTTGCCGCGGGTGCGCCGGCCGCTCGGCTTCGCGCTCGGGCTCGCGGCCGCCTTCGCGGCGGGCGACCTCGGGGTCGTCGTCCTCTTTGCCGGCGGCGCGACGGCGACGCTGCCGCTCGAGATGTTCCGCCTCATGGGCGCCTACCGGATGGAGGCGGCGAGCGGCGCCGCCGTCCTCCTCCTCCTGCTCGCCTTCGGGCTCTTCGCGGCCTTCGACCGGGGGGGGCGGCTTGGGACTCGCGCTTGAGGGGGTGCGCATCGCGCTCGGCAGCTTCGTCCTCGAGGCGACGCTCGCGGTCCCGCCCGGGGCGCGGGTCGCGGTGATGGGGCCCTCGGGCGGGGGCAAGTCGACGCTCCTCGCCGCGATCGCCGGCTTCCAGCCCCTCGCCGCCGGCCGCATCCTCTGGGGGGGGCGCGATCTCGCGCCGCTCGCCCCCGGGGCGCGGCCGCTCTCGATCCTCTTCCAGGACCAGAACCTCTTTCCCCACCTGACGCTGGCCGAGAACGTCGGCCTCGGCCTCGACCCCCGGCTCCGGCTCGGGCGGGCCGAGAAGGCGCGCGTCGCCGCCGTCCTCGCCCGCACCGGCCTTGCCGGCAAGGAGGGGCGACGGCCGGCGGCGCTCTCGGGCGGCGAGCAGGGGCGGGCGGCCCTCGCGCGCGCCCTCCTGCGCGCCCGCCCCCTCCTCCTTCTCGACGAGGCCTTCGCGGCCCTCGGCCCCGCCCTCAAGGCCGAGATGCTGGCTCTTCTCGCCGCCATCCTCGACGAGGGCGGGGCAACCCTCCTCATGGTCACCCACGACCCCGCCGACGCGCGCGCCCTCACCCCGGCGACGATCGTCGTCGCCGGGGGCCGCGCCGATCCCCCGCGCCCGACCCCGGCCCTCCTCGCCGACCCGCCCCCGGCGCTCGCGGCCTACCACGGCCGCCCCGCGCCCGCGCCGCCGGCGGCCGGCGCCGCCGGTGCTGCCCGCCCCCCCCCGCCGGCCGCCCGCGGCTGACCGGCCCCGGCCCGCCCGCGGCCCCGCGGCCCCCCGGGCATCGCCCGCGCCCGCCGGTGCCCACCCCGGTCCCCCGAGGCCCCTCCGCGCCCCGCGCCCGGAGGGAAGGCGACCGCCGTTGCGGCGGCGAGCGGCCCGAGCCCCCACCGCCCCCGCGCCCCCGGGGGGGGGGAGGCTCCCGCCATCCGGGCTCACCCGCGCCCGCCGTCGCCCCGCGCAACCGGTTCTCCGCGAACATCCTCCCTCCCCCCGGGGGAGGCCCGCTCCCGCGTCCCGCTCCCGATGAGGGCCCCGCCCGGCGGCCCGCCGCCCCGGCCCGGGCGGGGTGGGCGGGCGGGAGCCTCGGGCCGGGGCGGCGGGGCGCCGGTCCCGCGCCCGCCGGCCGGTTGCCGGCGTCCCCGGCGTCCCTTCCCCCCGCGGGGAAGCGCTCAGGACCCCGTCCGGGCCCCGCCCTTGTGGGGCGCCCACAGCCGCTTGTTGGTCAGGTAGAGAAGGACCGACAGGAGGACGAGGAAGAGGACCGCGGTCAGCCCCGCCTGCTTGCGGGCCATCATCTTGGGCTCGGCCGCCCAGGTCAGGAAGGCGGCGACGTCCTCGGCCATGGCGGCGACGTCGTTCGGGGCACCGTCGGCGAACTCGACCTGGCCGTCCGAGAGCGGCGGCGCCATCGCCACCCAGCCGCCGGTGAAGCTCGCGTTGCCGTAGAAGAGGGAGCCCGCCTCCTCCTTCTCCTCGCCGGTGTAGTGGCTGAGGAGAGAGGCGATGTACTCGGGCCCGCCGATGCCCCTGAGGAAGGGGTTGACGAGGAGCCCGTAGGGTCCCTCGAAGCCGACCCGGGCCTTGGCCATGAGGCTGAGGTCGGGGGCGTTCTCGAGGCTCGAGCCGGGGAAGCTGTCGGTCGGCTGGCGCGGCCGGAACTCGCCCGTCGCCGGATCCTCGATCTCGAGGAGGGCGGCGTAGGCGCGCACCTCGGCCGCCGCGAGCCCGGGCCCGCCGGGATCGCCGAGGCTGCGCAGGGGGACGTATTTCAGCCCGTGGCAGCCCGAGCAGACCTCGGTGAAGACCTGGAGCCCGCGCTGGAGCTGGTTGGCATCGTAGCGGCCGAACGGCCCCTCGAAGGAGAAGGCGACATCGGTGATCACCCGCTCCGCGCCGCCGGCGGCGCGGGCCGCGGGGGCGGGGGCGGCGGCCGTGACGAGGGCGGCGGCGACAAGCAGGGCGAGGGTGCGGAGCATGGCGGGCATCCTTTCGCGTTCGCTCACTCGGCCGGCGTCCCGGCGCCCCTGCCGCGGGCCTCCGGGCCATGACGGTCGCGGAAGTCCTCCTCGATCGTCGCCGCCGCCGGCAGCGGCCGCTCGAGGACGCCGAGGAGCGGCAGGACGACGAGGAAGTAGAGGAACCAGTAGGCCGAGCCGATCAGCGCGATCGTCGCGTAGAGGCCCTCGGCCGGCCGCGAGCCGACCCAGGTCAGGACGACGAAATCGACGGCGAAAAGCCAGAACCACCACCGGAACATCGGCCGGTAGCGGCCCGAGCGCACCGCCGAGGTGTCGAGCCAGGGGACGAGCGCGAGGACCAGCATCGAGCCGAACATCGCGAGGACGCCGAAGAACTTGGCATCGACGATGCCGAAGCTCACGAACTGGGCGAGCTGGACCGCCCAGACCTCGCCCGTGTAGGCGCGCAGGATGGCGTAGAAGGGCAGGAAATACCACTCCGGCACGATGTGGGTGGGGGTGAGGAGGGGGTTGGCCTCGATGTAGTTGTCGGGGTGGCCCATGAAGTTCGGCATGAAGCCGACGACGGCGAAGAAGAGGACGAGCACGAGGGCGAGCGCGAAGAGGTCCTTGATGACGAAGTAGGGCCAGAAGGGCAGCGTGTCCTTCCCCGCCTCGGCCTTCGCGCCGCGCCGGACCTCGACGCCCGCGGGATTGCCGTTGCCGGTGGTGTGGAAGGCCCAGACGTGGACGATGACAAGCCCGACGATGATGAAGGGCAAGAGGTAGTGGAGCGAGAAGAAGCGCTGGAGGGTCGGGTTGTCGACCGCCGGCCCGCCGAGAAGCCAGGTCTGGAGGTCGGCGCCGATGCCCGGGATGGCCCCGAAGAGCCCGGTGATGACGGTCGCCCCCCAGAACGACATCTGCCCCCAGGGCAGCACGTAGCCCATGAAGGCGGTCGCCATCATGGCGAGGTAGATCAGCATGCCGATGATCCAGGTCACCTCGCGCGGGGCCTTGTAACTGCCGTAGTAGAGGCCGCGGAAGATGTGAAGGTAGACGGCGGCGAAGAAGAACATGGCCCCGTTCTGGTGGATGTAGCGCAGCATGTGGCCGCCGTTGACGTCGCGCATGATGTGCTCGACGCTCGCGAAGGCCATGGCGATGTGGGGCGTGTAGTGCATCGCGAGGACGATGCCGGTGACGATCTGGAGGACGAGGCAGAAGACCAGCACCACCCCCCAGATCCACATCCAGTTGAGGTTCTTCGGGGTCGGGATCATGATCGTGTCATGGATCAGCGACACCACCGGCAGGCGGCGGTGCAGCCACCGCGCGGCGCCGGACTGCGGTTCGTAATGGTCGTGGGGGATGCCGGACATCGGGGCCTCAGCCGAGCTGGAGGGTGGTGTCGTCGACGAAATGCGCGACGGGGATGTGCATGTTCTCGGGCGCCGGGCCGCGGCGGATGCGCCCGGCGGTGTCGTAGTGCGACCCGTGGCAGGGGCAGAACCAGCCGCCGTAGTCGCCGGCATGGCCGAGGGGCACGCAGCCGAGATGGGTGCAGACGCCGACCATCACGAGCCACTCGCCGGCGGCGTCGAGGGTGCGGTTGACGTCGTCGGCCGAGGTCGCGCGGGTGTTGGGGTTGCGGGCGTTCTGGTCGACGAGGTCGGCGAGCGGAACGGCCCGGGCGGCCTCGATCTCCCCGGCCGTGCGGCGGCGGATGAAGACCGGCTTGCCGAGGAACTTGACGGTCAGCTGGCTCCCCGGCTCGAGCCCGGCGACATCGACGAGGATCGACGATAGCGCCTGGACGTCGGCCGAGGGGTTCATCTGGTCGACGAGCGGCCAGACGGCGGCGCCGGTCGCGACGGCGCCGGCGCCCGCGGTGGCGAAGTAGAGGAAGTCACGGCGGTTGCCGGCGGGGTCTTCGGCGTGGGACACTGGGCGGCTCCATTCATCGACGCGACTCCCCCGGCCGCGGCCCCGGGGCGACGGCAGCGGGAATCCCTCTCCCGCGGCTATTAGCGGGCGGGCCGGGAAGCGTCCAGCAGACAATGCTCCGCGCCCTCCCCTGTCGCGGGACGACGTCCCGCAGGGGGCCCGGACGAAGCCATCACGGTCGGGCCGGCCCGGAGAGCGCCCCGAAACCCTTTCAGCGGCCGGGGGGTGCGGGCCACGGCGCGCCGGTCACCGCCTCGCCGGCGCCGCAGCGGGTCCCGCCGCCGCGCCCGGGGCCGCCGCCCGCGGGCGCTCGACCCCCGGCGCGCGCCCCGCGCGCGAGGGGCACCGGCGATCGGGGAAGCGCCCCGGCGGGGATGCCCCGTGCCCTGTGGGTCGGTCAGAGGCGGCGGAAGCGGAGCCGGCCGAGGACGGCCGCGTCGATCTCGACCCCCGGGCCGTTGGCGCCACGGCGGACGACGCGCCGCAGCCGGGCGGCCGCGGTC
>JADLCV010000132.1 GCA_020846995.1 Paracoccaceae bacterium | reverse complement strand
GTAGGCGTCGGAGCGGTCGTCGGTCTCGGCAAGGTCTGGCATGGGATCCTCCGTTCGCGGCGAGGATAGGCGGGACGGCCGGCCGGTGCGACCCGATCCTTGCGCATCCGCCCCGCCCCCACCCCGCCGGCCCCGGGCCCGCATTGTTCCCGCCCGGCAGGCATGGCATGGTCCGGCCATGGGCGGAGGACGCGGACAGGTGCGGCGCGGGGGCACGAAGGCACGGGGGCGGTCGCGGCGCGGCCTTGCCGCCGCCGCCCTGCTGGCCTCGGCCCTCCTCGCCCTGCCGGCCCCGGCGATCGAGCGCTTCGCCTTTCTCACCCCCGGCGCAGGCGAGGGGTTGCGCGATGCGCTGCGCGCCGCCTCGCTCCTCGTGGCCGTGAACCGCGAGGGTGTCAGCGACGCCCAGGAGATCGTCGCCGCCGCCCGCGCCGACTATGCCCGGCTGGTGGCGGCGCTTTACGGCGAGGGCCATTACTCGGGCGTCGTGCACATCACCCTCGACGGGCGCGAGGCCGCCTCGATCCCCCCGCTCGCGGCCCCCGGCAGCATCGCCGCGGTCGAGGTGACGGTCGAGCCCGGCCCCCCCTTCGCCTTCGCCCGGGCCGAGATCGCCCCGCTCGCCCCCGGCACGGTCCTGCCCGCGGATTTCGCCCCCGGCGGCCGGGCCCGCAGCGCCACCATGCAGGCGGCGGTCGCGGCGGCGGTCGAGGGCTGGCGGGCCGGGGGCCACGCCAAGGCCCGCCCGGCCGGCGAGGACATCGTCGCCGACCACCGCCGGGCCGAGATCGAGGCCCGCTTCGCGATCGCCCCCGGGCCGCCCGTCCGCTTCGGGGCGCTGCGCATCCGCGGCACCGAGCGGATGCGGGCGGACCGCGTGCGCGCCATCGCCGGCCTGCCCGAGGGCGCCCGCTTCGACCCCGAGGCCCTCGCCGCGGCGGCGGCACGGCTGCGCCGCAGCGGCGGCTTCCGCTCGGTGGCGCTGACCGAGGCCGAGACGGTTGGCGCCGACGGGCGCATGGACATCGTCGCTGCGCTGGTCGAGGAGAGGCCCCGCCGCTTCGGCCTCGGCGCCGAGCTTGCCTCGTTCGAGGGGCTGACGCTCTCGGGCTACTGGCTGCACCGCAACCTTCTCGGCGGGGCCGAGCGGCTGCGGATCGACGGCGCCATCGGCGGCATCGGGGCGACCGAGGGCGGGCTCGCCGTCAGCCTCGGGGCCCGCCTCGTGCGGCCGGCGACCTTCACCCCGGACACCGAGCTTGCCTTCGGGGCGACGGCCGAGCGGGCGGAGTATCGCGACTTCACCGCCAGCCGCGGCGGCCTCGAGGTCGGCCTCGCCCACCGCCAGAGCGACCGGCTGCGCCTCGAGGGCGGGCTCGCGCTGAGGGTCGAGCATGTCACAAACGGCCGCGGGCCGGAGACCTACGCCGTTCTCTCCGCCCCCCTGGGGGCGATCTGGGATCGCCGCGACGATCCCCTCGACGCCACCGCCGGCTTCTATCTCGAGGCCCGCGCCACCCCCTTCCTCGGCCTCACCGGCGACACCGACAACGGCGCGCAGGTGAAGCTCGACGCCCGCGCCTACTGGCGCCCGGGGGCGGGCAGGCTCGTCCTTGCCGGGCGCGTGCAGGCGGGGGCGGTCCTCGGCGCGGGGCTTTTCGGGACGCCGCGCGAGATGCTCTTCTACTCCGGCGGCGGCGGCAGCGTGCGCGGCCAGCCCTTCCAGTCGCTCGGCGTCAGCTACGACTGCGGCCCGGGCTGCACGGGGCGGATCGGGGGACGCAGCTTCCTTGGCCTTTCGGCCGAGGCGCGGCTGAAGCTCACGGACTCGATCGGGCTCGTCGCCTTCGGCGATGCCGGGATGGTGGCGGCGGGTGCGCCCGAGGGCGGCGACTGGCACGCGGGTGCCGGGCTCGGCCTGCGCTACGACACCGGCATCGGGCCCATCCGGCTCGACGTCGCGGCCCCGGTCGCGGGCAGGACCGGCGACGGCGTGCAGATCTACATCGGCATCGGGCAGGCCTTCTGATGGGCAGGCTGCGGTCCGCAGCGCTCGGCGCGGCGCTGGCGCTGGCGGCCTCCCTCGGGGCGGCGGCCGAGGACGACCGCGGCTTCCTGACCCGGTTTCTCGAGGACAACCTCTCGGGCGTCGGGCGGGTCGTGCGCATCGAGGGTTTCGCCGGGGCGCTCTCGTCGCGGGCCACCATGCGCTCGCTCTCGATCGCCGACGAGGCGGGCGTCTGGATCACGCTCAACGACGTCGCCCTCACCTGGAACCGGGGCGCGCTCCTCTCCGGGCGGATCGAGGTCGAGGCGCTGACGGCGGCCGAGATCATCGTCGAGCGGCTGCCCGCGGCGGCGCCGTCCGCGGCCGGCCTGCCCGCGCCCGAGGCCACGGGCTTCAGCCTGCCCGAACTGCCGGTGTCGGTCGCGATCGGCACCCTCGCCGCCGACCGGGTCGCGATCGCGGAGGCGGTGCTCGGCCAGAGGGCGGTGGTCGACGTCGACGGGACGATGACGCTCGCGGGCGGCGAGGGCGCGGCGCGGCTGGTCGTCGCCCGCACCGACGGCCGCGCCGGCCGCTTCGCCATCGACGCGGCCTTCGCCAACGCCACCCGCACGCTCCGCCTCGACCTCGCGCTGGCCGAGGGGCCGGGGGGAATCGCCGCCACCCTCATCGGCCTGCCGGGGATACCGGCGCTCGAGCTGGGGGTCGCGGGCGCGGGGCCGCTCGACGCCTTCCGCGCCGACCTCCGCCTCGCGACCGGCGGGGAGGAGCGCGTGACGGGCAGCCTCGCGCTCGCCGCCGGCGAGGACGGCGCGCGCCACTTCGAGGCCGCGCTCGGGGGCGCCGTCGCGGCTCTTGTCGCTCCCGCCTACGCCGGCTTCTTCGGGCCCGAGACGCGGCTTGCGGCCGCGGGCACGGCCTTCGCCGACGGCCGGCTCGAGATCGCGACGCTCGACGTCACGGCCGCCGCGGCCCGCCTCGCGGGCCGGCTCGCGCTTGCCCCCGACGGGGTGCCCGAGGGCTTCGACCTCGATGTGCGCCTCGCCGCCCGGGACTCAGCGCCGGTCCTCCTGCCCCTCGGCGGGGCGCCGACGCGGGCCCGGGGGGCAGCGCTTCGGGTCGGCTTCGACGCCGGGCAGGGCGAGGCGTGGACGCTCGCGGGCGAACTCGACGGGCTCGAGACCCCGGACCTCGCCATCGCCCGCCTCGCCCTTGCCGGCGGCGGGCGGATCGCGCGGACGCGCGCGGGGGTGCGCGTCGAGGCCGCGCTCGATCTCGATGCGTCCGGGCTCGCGCCCGCCGATCCCGCACTCGCCCGCGCCCTCGGCCCGGCCCTGCGGGGCCGGCTCGCGGCCGACTGGCAGGCGGGCGCGCCGGTCGTGCTGCGGACCCTCGAACTCGAGGGCGCGGGGCTCGAGGTCGGCGCCCGCCTCACCCTCCACACCGGCAGCGACGGCCCCCTCGCGCTCGAGGGCGAGGCACGGATCCGCGCCGACGACCTCGCGCGCTTCGCCGGGCTCGCCGGCCGGCCGCTCGCTGGCGGCGGCACCGCCCGCCTCGAGGGCCGCTTCGAGCCCGCATCGGGCGCGACCGACGCCCGCGTGGCGCTCGCGGGCCACGACCTCGCGCTCGGGGTCGCGGAACTCGACGGGCTCCTCGCGGGTCCCTCCGAGGTCACGCTCGATTTCCGCCGCGATGCCACCGGCACGACGGTGCGGGCGCTCGCGCTGGCCGCGACGACGCTCCGGCTCGAGGGCGCGGGCAGCATCCGCTCGGCCGGCTCGAGCTTCGATGCCCGCCTCGACTTCGCCGATCTCGCCGTCCTCGGACCGGGCTGGGGGGGGGGGGCCACGGCCGCGCTGACGGTGCGGCCGCAAGGCAAGCCGGGGGCCGAGACGATCGCGCTCGAGGCCACGGGCCGCGACCTGCGGACGGGGACGGCCGAACTCGACCGCCTGCTCGCCGGGGAAAGCCGGATCACCTTCGCCGGCGCCCGCGAGGGGGAGGCGCTCCTCGTCGAGCGTCTGGGCGTCAGCGCCGGCGCGCTCGTCGCCACCGCCGGCGGGCGCGTCGGTGCCGGGGATGCCGCCCTCACGGCCGAGATCGCCCTCGCCGACCTCGCCGCGCTCGGCCCGCCCTGGGGCGGCGCACTCGTGGCCGGGGCCGGGCTCTCGCGCGAGGGCGGCGTCGCGACGCTGACGCTGAGCGGCCGCCTCACCGGCGCGCGGACGGGGCTGGCCGAGGTCGACCGCCTTCTCGCCGGCGAGGCGCGGCTCGCGCTCGAGGCCCGGCGCGGCCCGGACGGCGCGACCGCGATCCCCTCGCTCGCGGTCGCCGCGGCCGGGGTCGCGGCCACAGGCTCGGGCCGCATCGCCGGCGGGGTGGCGCAACTCGGCCTCGACGTCACCCTGCCCGACCTCGCCCTCCTCGGCCACGGCATCGCGGGCGCGCTGACGGCGCGGCTCGACCTCGAGGACGGGGGCGGCGTGCAGCGGCTGGCGCTGAAGGGCGGCGGGCGCGGGCTCGCGGTCGGGATCGCGGCCGTCGACCGGCTGATCGCGGGGCCGGCGCGGATCACGCTCGACGCCCGCCGGGAGGGCGAGGCGATCGACCTTGCCTGGGCGACGGTCGAGACCGGCGGCCTCGTCGCCCGCGCCTCGGGGCGGCTCGCCCCCGGAGCGAGCGACCTTGCCGCCGACCTCACGCTCGACGATCTCGCCCGCGCCGGCCCGGGCTGGGGCGGCAGCGTCACCGCCGAGGCCCGGCTGACCGGCCCGGCGGCGGCCCGACGGCTGCGCCTTGGCGCCTTCGGCCGCGGGCTCCGCCTGGGAAGCGCCCTGGCCGACCCGCTCCTGCGGGGCGAGACGCGGCTTCTCGCCGAACTTGGCGAGGAGGGCGGGCGGATCGCCCTGGACCGGCTGGTGCTGAGGAACCCGCAGCTCGAGGTCGAGGCGTCGGGGACGGCCGCGACCGGCGGCGGCGCGGCGACGCTCGCGGCGAGGATCGCCGACCTCGCGGTGATCCTGCCCGGCCTTTCGGGTCCGGCGACGGCCCGCGGCCGGCTCGCGCGCGGGGCGGGGGGCCTCGATCTCGACCTTGCGGCCGAGGGGCCCGGCGGCATCGCCGCCCGGGCGGCCGGCCGTCTCTCCCCCGACCTCGGGCGCGCCGACCTGACCTTGACCGGAACGGCCGACCTCGGGCTCGCCAACCCCTTCCTGCTGCCGCGGTCGGTCGCGGGGCCGGTGGCCTTCGACCTTGCCCTGCGCGGGCCCCTCGCGGCCGCCTCGCTCGCGGGCAGCGTCGCGGCGCGGGGCGCGCGCCTCGTCGATCCCGACTACGGGGTCAGCGTCGAGGGCCTCGACCTGACGGCGACGCTTGCGGGCGGGCGGGCGACGGTCGCCGCGGCGGGCCGCATCGAGGGCGGCGGGCGCGTCGTCCTCGAGGGGCCGGTGGCGCTCGCCACTCCCTTCGCCGCCGATCTTGCCGTCCGGCTCGAGCGGGCGCGCTTCACCGAGCCCTCGCTCTACGACACGCGGGTGACGGGCACGCTGTCGCTGGTGGGACCGCTCGCGGGGGGGGGCCGCATCGCCGGCACCCTCCGCCTCGAGGAGACCGAACTGCGCATTCCCTCGACCGGCCTTGGCGGCGCGGCGCCGATCCCGGCCCTGCGTCATGTCGGCGAGCCCGCGGCGGTGCGCGCGACCCGCGCCCGCGCCGGGCTTGACGGAGAGGGCGCCGGCGCGGCCGCCGCCCCCGCCCGGCCCCACGACCTCGCACTGCGGATCGAGGCGCCACGGCGCATCTTCATCCGCGGGCGCGGTCTCGACGCCGAACTGGGCGGCACGGTCGACCTCGTCGGCACCACCGCCGCGGTGGTCCCGGTCGGCGGCTTCTCGCTCATCCGCGGCCGGCTCGATCTTCTCGGGCGGCGCTTCCAGCTGACCGAGGGGCAGGCGCAACTGCAGGGCGCCTTCGCCCCCTACCTGCGGCTCGCGGCGGTGACCGAGGCCGAGGGAATCACCGTCCGGATCGAGGTCGAGGGCGAGGCGACCGAGCCCGCGATCCGCTTCCTCTCCACCCCCGAACTGCCCGAGGAGGAAGTGCTGGCGCGGCTCCTCTTCGGCAGGGGGATCGAACACATCTCGGCCATCCAGGCGGCCCAGCTTGCCTCGGCGGTGGCGACGCTCGCCGGGAAGGGCGGCGAGGGCGTCGTCGGCCGGCTCCGGCGCGGCTTCGGGCTCGACGATCTCGACGTCTCGACCGACGCCGCCGGCAACGCCTCGGTGCGCGCCGGCCGTTACCTGACCGAGAACGTCTACACCGACGTCACCGTCGGTGCCGACGGGCGCAGCGCGGTGCGGCTGAACATCGACGTCGGCCCCGCGCTGACCCTGCGCGGCACCGCGAGTTCGGACGGCCGCACCGGCATCGGGCTGTTCTTCGAGCGCGACTACTGAGCCCGCCGCCGCCGCGCGCGCGGGCCGAGAGCCTGATGGCCACGCGAAGGCCTGCCGGAGGCGTGACCGCCGCCCGGGTGACCGCCAGGCGCCGGTGGGCCGGGAGCGTGATCGCCGGGAGCGCGACCGGGACGTCGGCAGGACGCCATCACGGCGGCCGACCCCAAATGAATGGGGGGCCCCGGACCCCGACCGGAACCCCCCACCACCCCACGTGCTCCCTTCGCACCACACGTGACTGTCAAGGTCCCGGCCGTTCTGGCCTGTTGCCGACAGGATGGCCCGCCTGCGGTCCGGACGCAACCGGAATTTCCTTGCGATTTTCGACGATGGCAGTGCGCCGGCGCGGCCCCGGTCCGCAGTGCCCGTCAGCCGTAGACCGCTTCCTTGCCGAAATGCTTGACGAGGAGGTAGTAGAGGACGGCGCGATGCTTGTTGCGCTCGGAGCGGCCGTAGGTGTCGATCGCGGCCCCGATCGCCTCGTCAAGCTGCGGGCCGTCGGGAAGGCCGAGCTTCTTCATCAGGAAGTTGGTGCGGACGCGCTCGAGTTCGGTCTTGTCGCTGCCGGCGACGGTCGCGGAATCGGCGTTGTAGATCGTCGGGCCGCAGCCGATCGTGACCTTGGTCAAGAGCGCCATGTCGGGCGTCATCCCGCATTTCTTGCGCAGATCCTCGGCGTAGCGCTGGATCAGGTCGTCGCGCTTGCTCATGGCGGTCTCCTCGCTCCCCTCACCGGTATACACGGGCGGCGGCGCCGTCCCGGCGGCAACACTAGGCGAGCGGGGCGCGGGCGGAAAGGGGCAGGAAGCCCCTCAGCCCCGGGCGAGCGCGATCAGATACTGGTTTGCCATGACGCTGAGGCGCGCCCCGTCGCCAAGGCCGGCGACGACACGCTCGACGGCGCTGCGCACGGGGGCGCCGGCGGCCGCGTTCCAGTTGAGGTCGTCGCCGGCGATGATGCCGTCGGGCCGCACCTTGGCCAGCGCAAGCTCGAGGTCGCGGCCGGCGAAGGGCTCGTTGTGGTTGCCGTCGATGTAGACCCAGTCGAGGCTGGCGTCGGGCATCGCCGTCAGCGCCGCCTCGGAGGTCATGCGGTGGATGCGCACCCTCGGGTCGGCCCCGAACCGGGCGACGACGCCCTGCGCGATCGCGTCCATCCTTGACGCGGCGCTCGCCCGGCCGAATATCGTGCCGGGATACTCGGGCTGGTGGACCCAGGGGTCGATGAGGTGCAGCACTCGCGGCTCGACGATGGCGAGGATGCGACGCGAGAACGCCCCCTCCCAGACCCCGATCTCGGCCCCGACGCTCGCCTTCGGGAGGCGCCCGAGCAGCCGGTCTCGCCTCCGGTCGCGCCGCGCCTTGTCCATCGTCCGCTCCCTTGCTGGTCCCGGGGCCGGCGGGGCCGCGGGAGGCTCTCCCCGGGGCCGCCCCCCGCGGCGACCGCGGCCTCAGTAGCGGTAGTGGGCGGGCTTGTAGGGCCCTTCGGGGCTGACGCCGATGTAGTCGGCCTGATCGGGGCGCAGCGCTGTCAGGCGGGCGCCGATCTTGGCCAGATGCAGCCGCGCCACCTTCTCGTCGAGGTGCTTGGGCAGGATGTAGACGCGGTTCTCGTACCTGTCGCCGCGGCTCCAGAGCTCGATCTGGGCCAGCACCTGGTTGGAGAAGGAGGCCGACATCACGAAGGAAGGGTGCCCGGTCGCGTTGCCGAGGTTGAGGAGCCGGCCCTCGGAGAGAAGGATGATGCGGTTGCCCGACGGCATCTCGATCAGGTCGACCTGGTCCTTGATGTTCGTCCACTTGTGGTTGCGCAGGGCCGCGACCTGGATCTCGTTGTCGAAATGGCCGATGTTGCCGACGATCGCCATGTCCTTCATCTCGCGCATGTGCTCGATGCGGATGACGTCGCGGTTGCCGGTGGTGGTGACGAAGATGTCGGCGGTCCGGACGACATCCTCGAGGGTGACGACCTGGAAGCCGTCCATCGCCGCCTGGAGGGCGCAGATGGGGTCGATCTCGGTGACGACGACGCGGGCGCCGGCGCCCCGCAGCGAGGCGGCCGAGCCCTTGCCGACGTCGCCGTAGCCGCAGACCACCGCGACCTTGCCCGCCATCATCGTGTCGGTGGCGCGGCGGATGCCGTCGACGAGGCTTTCCTTGCAGCCGTACTTGTTGTCGAACTTGGACTTGGTGACGCTGTCGTTGACGTTGAAGGCGGGGAAGGGGAGGTGGCCCTTCTCCATCATCTTGTAGAGGCGGTTGACGCCCGTCGTCGTCTCCTCCGAGACGCCGCGGATGGCGCGGCGCTGGCGCACGAACCAGCCCGGGGTGGCGGCCAGGCGCTTGCGGATGCGGGCGAAGAGGCACTCCTCCTCCTCGGAGGCCGGGGTGGCGATGAGGCCCGCCTCGCCCTCCTCGACGCGGGCGCCGAGAAGGACGTAGAGCGTCGCGTCGCCGCCGTCGTCGAGGATCATGTTCGCCGTGCCCTCGGCGAACTGGAAGATGCGGTCGGTGTAGTCCCAGTAGTCGGTCAGGTTCTCGCCCTTCCGCGCGAAGACGGGCACCCCGGCCCGGGCGATGGCGGCGGCGGCGTGGTCCTGGGTCGAGAAGATGTTGCAGGAGGCCCAGCGCACCTCTGCGCCGAGGGCGACGAGGGTCTCGATCAGCACCCCGGTCTGGATCGTCATGTGCAGCGAGCCGGCGATGCGGGCGCCCGTCAGGGGCTTCGAGGCCGAATACTCCTCGCGCAGCGCCATCAGACCCGGCATCTCGGTCTCGGCGATCATCAGTTCCTTGCGGCCGAAGTCGGCGAGCGTCTCGTCCTTGACGGCGTAATCCTTCGGCATCTGCCGCACCCCGAATGTTGCCTTGTGGTCGCGCGGGCAGATAGCATCGCTTCCGCGGCGCGGCAATGGCGGGCCGGGCGGGGCCGCCGGCGGGGAACCTGGGGCATGGGCACGGCGACGCGGGCCGGGACCGGGGGCGGGGCGACCGGCGACCGTGCCGCGGCCGGCCGCGGCGACGCGGCCGTCCTGCCGCGCGCCCTCCGCGGCGCCGCCACGATCGACGCGGCGCGCCGGCCACGGCCCCGCCGCCGGGCGCCCGCCGGGCGTGCCGCGGCGCCGCTCCGCCGTGGCAGCGGCCAGCCGCTGCGCCCCTGAGATGGCGCGCCCCCCCGCCCGCGCCTGGCAGCGGATGCTCTCGGGCCGCCGGCTCGACCTCCTCGACCCGACGCCGGTCGATGTCGAGGTCGCCGACATCGCCCACGGCCTCGCCTTCGTCGCCCGCTGGAACGGCCAGACGACCGGCGACTGGCCCTATTCGGTGGCCGAGCATTCGCTTCTTGTCGAGGACCTCTTCGCCGCCCTTGCCGCCGCCGCCGCGACGCCGCGCTGGCGGCTCGCGGCCCTTCTCCACGACGCCCCCGAATACGTCATCGGCGACATGATCAGCCCGGTCAAGGCGGCGATCGGGCCGGGCTATGCCGCCCTCGATGCCCGGCTCGCGGCGGCGATCCGGCTGCGCTTCGGGCTGCCGGCCGCGCTTCCCGCGGCGGTTGCGCGCACGATCAAGCGCGCCGACCGCATCTCGGCCTGGCTCGAGGCGACGCAGATCGCGGGCTTCGGCGCCCCCGAGGCCGACCGCATCTTCGGCCGGCCGCCGCCCGCGCTCGTCGCCGGCCGCCGCATCCGCCCGCGGCCGCCGCTCGAGGTGCGGGCGGCTTACGCCGCCCGCCACGCCCTGCTCCTTTCCGCCTGCGTCCCCTGAGGCCCCTCGGCGATGGCGGCCAGAGGGGCCGGAGCGGGAGGGGAAGGCAAGATCCTTCGTACGAAGGATTTTTAGCCGGGGAACCGGCGGTGGGGAGTCGGGTTGGCGCTCGGGCCTGATCCGGGTTCCCCGGGAGTCACCGGGCCTCGATGCGCCCGCCGTCGTCTCGGATCAGGCTCGCCCGTGCGATGCACGATCCGCGCCCCGAGGGAATGCGCGGCGCCATGACCCTCTCGACATGCCGACGCTTTCCCCGGAGGCCCGGGTCCCGCAGGCCGGAATCCGGCGCGGACCCTACCGTATCCTCCCCCGACCGGTGCCCCTGCTGCGGGATTCCCCTGCCCGAAGGTGCGGTCCGGCCCAAGCCGCGGCAGGTCTGCACGCAACTCGTCACGACCTCTCCTGCTCCCGCCTGACCCTCATTCAGCTCCGAACCGCCCGGCATGGGCTCCCCCTCTCCCGCCAGCGCAGGCGGGCCGGATGGTCCGGCTCCCTCGCCGGGCCCATCACCGGGGAAAGGGGTTGGCCTTGCGAAGGGGAGCCTGGATCCCTGTGCGGCCACCCGGATGGTCTGGCCAAAATTGGCATGATTCCGCTGCTGCGGGCGGATTGCGACGGTCTGTTGCAATTTCCCGCGCGCGTCTCTAGTCTGCGATGTTGCGCGGGAATCGCGGGCGCGAGTCACGGGGGAAGCGTGTCGCTCCAGTATGAGGAGATCGGTCAGCGTCTGCGCGCCTTCCGCCTTGGTTCGGGACTGGGCGCCGACGAGATCGCGAGCCGCATCGGCATCTCGCGGACCGCGCTCTATCGTT
>JADLCV010000131.1 GCA_020846995.1 Paracoccaceae bacterium | reverse complement strand
GTCGGTGCTGGCGCGGGAGTGGGCGTCGGGGCCGGAGCCGGAGCCGGAGCGGGCGCGGGGGCCGGAGCCGGGGCCGGAGCGGGTGCCGGAGCGGGCGGCGGTGCTGGCGCGGGAGTGGGCGTCGGGGCCGGAGCTGGAGCCGGCGCAGGTGCCGGAGTGGGCGTCGGGGCCGGAGCCGGAGCCGGAGCCGGAGCAGGCGCGGGGGTCGGTGCTGGCGCGGGAGTGGGCGTCGGGGCCGGAGCCGGAGCCGGAGCGGGCGCCGGAGCCGGCGCAGGCGCGGGGGCGGGGGTCGGCGTCGGCGCGATCTGGGTCGTGTAGTAGTAGGCGCCGGCGGCCACCACCACGGCCACCGCGACGATCGTGAGTGTACGGTTCATCCCGCCATGTCCTCCTTGGCGTTCGCTCGCGCCCGCTCATAGCAGAGCCGGCCGGCGCGTGGAAGGGTCCGCGGGCCGGGCCCCGGCGCCCCGCCGCCGCTGCCGCCGCCGGCCGAAAACCCGGGTTGAAACAGCGCCCGCCCGTCGCTACGTTCCGCCGCACTTCCGCCGCAGCCTCAGAAGGACCCTTCCCATAGCCCGCCGCCCCCACAACGCCCCGCCGGTGCGCGAGACCGGCCCGCGCATCAACGATCGCATCCGCGGCCTCGAGATCCGCCTCATCGGCGCCAACGGCGAGAACGTCGGCATCGTCACGCCCACGCGGGCGCTGGCCATGGCCGAGGAAGCCGGCCTCGACCTCGTCGAGATCTCGCCCACCGCCGTGCCGCCGGTCTGCAAGATCATGGATTTCGGCAAGTTCAAGTACGAGCAGCAGAAGCGCGAGGCCGAGGCGCGCAAGAAGCAGAAGGTGATCGAGGTCAAGGAGATCAAGTTCCGCCCCGGCACCGACACCCATGACTACGACGTCAAGATGCGCTCGGTGATGAAGTTCCTGGGCGAGGGCGACAAGGTCAAGGTGACGCTGCGCTTCCGCGGCCGCGAGATGGCCCACCAGGATCTCGGCGCCCAGCTTCTCACCCGCGTCGCCGAGGACGTCAAGGACGTGGCCAAGGTCGAGCAGATGCCGAAGCTCGAGGGCCGGCAGATGGTGATGATGATCGGGCCGAAGTGAGGCCCTCCCCGGCGGGCGCGCGGGGTCAGTAGCGCGCCCAGCCCGCCTCGAGCCGGGCTGCGAGACAGCCATCCGCCGCCGCCGCCTGGGCAAGGATCTGGGCCCGCACCCGCGCCGGCCCGATCAGTTCGATGCGACGGATCACGGCCGCCCGGCCGCGCGGGCTCGCCGCGAAATCGTCCGCCGGGATCAGGGTCTCGGAGGGGCTGCCGAGGGTGTCGAGCGAGAGCGGATTGCCGAGCGCCCCGTAGGCCGCCCGGGCGCAGGAGGCAACGCTTCCGGGACATTCGGCGCGGCAGAGGGCCGCGACCGGCAGCGCCGCCGGGGCCTCGAGCAGCCAGGCCTCGAGCGCGCCCCCGGCGGGGGGCGGGCCCCAGAGGCTGCGGTGGGGATCGCCGGGATGCAGGGCCGCGAGCGCGCGGGCAACGCGGTCGCCGCCCGCGCCCGCGTCGGCCGCCCATTCGGCCCAGGCAAAGACGCCAAGTTCGGGCGGAAAGGCCGGATCCTCGGCGAGGGCGGCAAACCCCGTGCGCTCGCGCTTGGCCAGCACGATGCCGGCTTCGCGGGCGGCGCGGGCCTCGCCGGCGCGGGCAAGGCGCAGCACGATGTCGGGCCGGGCGGCGGTGTCCCAGAGCTCGACCCAGAGGCCGGCGAGGTCCACCCCCGCGCCGGCTGCGTCGCGCATCCAGCTGCGCCCAGAAAGCCCGCCCGGGGCCCGCATGAGGGCGATGCGCTCTGCGCGCGGCCGGGCCGCGAGCCACGGCCCCTGCAGTTCGGGCGCCTTGTCGATCAGCCCCAGCAGGATCTGGGCGGCGCGATTGCGGTCGCGGGCCAGTGCGGCGAGCGCGGGCAGCGCCGCCGCCTCGTCGTCGGCAAGCCATTGCCCGACCGCCTCGGCGAAGGCCCCGGCCTCCGCCCCGGGAACGGGGAGGGGCTCGGCCGCCGCGGGCGCCATGGTCGCCGACCACGCGAGGCCCGCGGCCAGAAGCCACCCGGCGACCCTGCCCATCCCTGCCCTCTCCCCCCTTCGCGCCCGGTCGGCGAGCCGCCCCGGGGGGCGGCCGCGCCCTCCCTCAGGCGGCCGCCACCGCGCGCGCCGTCATCACGCCGACCAGGTGGGCGCGATACTCCGGCGAGCCGTGGAGGTCGCCGATCATCCCCTCGGCGGCCATGCGCAGCCCCTTAACCGCCTCGGGCCGGAAGTCGGCCGCGAGCGCCGTCTCGGCCGCCGTCCAGCGGAAGACCCCGCGCTCGGCGGCGCCGGTCACCGCCACCCGCACCCCGGCGGAGGATTTCGCCACGAACACGCCCACCAGCGCGAAGCGCGAGGCGGGCTGGAGGAACTTGGCATAGGCCGCCCGCGCCGGGATGGGGAACCGCACGCGGGTGATGATCTCGCCGGTCGCGAGCGCGGTCGCGAAGAGGCCGCGGAAGAAGTCGTCGACGGCGATCTCGCGCCGGTCGGTGACGATCGTCGCCGCCGCGGCGAGGGCAGCCGCGGGATAGCAGGCCGAGGGATCGTTGTTGGCAAGGCTGCCGCCGATCGTGCCGCGGCTGCGCACGGCCGGATCGCCGATGCGTCCGGCCAGCCGGGCGAGGGCGGGGAAGGGCGCCGCCGCCTCGCGCGCCACCGCGGCATGGGTGGTGCCGCCGCCGACGGTGAGGACGCCGCCCGCGGCCGCGACCCCGCGCATCTCGGCGATGGCGGCGAGGCTCACGAGCCTGGCCGGGCTTGCGAGCCGCTGGCGCAAGGTCGGGATCAGCGTCTGGCCACCGCCCAGCGCCTGGGCGTCGGCGCCCTTCAGCGCGGCCACTGCCGCGGCCACGGTCTGCGGGCGGGTGAACTCGAAGGCATACATGGATGGTCCTCCCTCAGCCGCGGATCGCCGCCCAGACCCGGGCGGGGCTGAGCGGCATGTCGATGTGGGTGACGTGGCGGTGGCCGCCGCGCTGGAGGGCGTCGATCACCGCGTTGACGACCGTCGGCGGCGAGCCGATGGCGCCGGCCTCGCCGCAGCCCTTCACGCCCAGGGGATTGTGCGTGCAGGGCGTGGCGCAGGAATGGTCGACGACGTAGGAGGGCACGTCGTCGGCCCGCGGCATGGCGTAGTCCATGTAGCTGCCGGTGACGAGCTGGCCGTTCGCGTCGTAGACGGCGCCCTCGCACAGGGCCTGGCCGATGCCCTGGCCGATCCCGCCGTGGACCTGGCCATCGACGATCATGGGGTTGACGACGTTGCCGAAGTCGTCGGCGGCGGCAAAGCGGTCGATGACGACGCGGCCGGTCTCGGGATCGACCTCGACCTCGCAGGCGTAGGCGCCGGCGGGGAAGGTGAAGTTCGCGGGATCGTAAAAGGCCGTCTCCTCGAGCCCGGGCTCGAGCTCGGCCAAGGGATAGTTGTGGGGGACGTAGGCGGCAAGGCAGACCGCCCCCCAGTCGACCGAGCGGTCGGTCCCGGCGACGGTGAACTTGCCGTCCCTGAGCGTGATGTCGCCCTCCGCCGCCTCCATCAGGTGGGCGGCGATCTTCTTGGCCTTGGCGATGACCTTGCCCGCGGCCCGGACCATGGCACTGCCGCCGACGGCGAGCGAGCGCGAGCCGTAGGTGCCCATGCCCATCGGCGTGTTGGCGGTGTCGCCGTGGACGATCTCGACCTGCGACTCGGGGATGCCGATCATGTCGGCGATGACCTGGGGGAAGGTCGTCTCGTGGCCCTGGCCGTGGCTGTGGCTGCCGGTCATGACGACGATGCCGCCGGTGGCGTTGACGCGCACCGTGGCGCTCTCGTAAAGCCCGGCCCGGGCGCCGAGCTGGCCCACGAGGTGCGAGGGCGCGATGCCGCAGGCCTCGATGTAGCAGTTGACGCCGAGCCCGCGCAGGAGGCCCTTGCGCGCGCTTGCCTGCCGGCGGCCCTCGAAGCCCGCGAGATCGGCGATGGCGACGAGCTTGTCCATCGTCGCGTGGTAGTTGCCGGTGTCGTAGGCGACCGCGACCGGGGTCTGGTAGGGGAAGCGGTCGATGAAGTTGCGCCGCCGGATCTCGACCGGGTCGATGCCAAGCTCGCGCGCCGCCTTGTCGATCACGCGCTCGAGCTGGAAGGTCGCCTCGGGCCGGCCGGCACCGCGGTAGGCATCGACCGGCACGGTGTTGGTGAAGACCGCCTGGACGCCGACATGGATCAGCGGCGTGCGGTAGTTCCCCGCCATCAGCGTGCCGTGCAGGTAGGTCGGCACCGAGGGCGCGAAGGTCGAGAGATAGGCGCCCATGTTGGCGAGCGTGCGCGTGCGGATGGCGAGGAAATGGCCCTCGCGGTCGAGCGCGAGGTCGATGCGGGTGACGTGGTCGCGGCCGTGGGCGTCGCTCAAGGCCGATTCCGACCGCTGGGCCGTCCACTTCACCGGCCGGTTGAGGGCCCGGGCGGCGAAGGTGACGAAGGCCTCCTCGGCATAGTGGAAGATCTTCGAGCCGAAGCCGCCGCCGACGTCGGGGGCGACGACGCGCAGCTTGTGCTCGGGGATGCCGAGCACGAAGGCGCCCATCAGCAGGCGGATGACATGGGGGTTCTGGCTGGTCGTGTAGAGGGTCGAATCGCCTGTCGCGGGGTTGTAGTCGCCAACCGCCGCCCGCGGCTCCATGGCGTTCGGGATCAGCCGGTTGTTGACGAGATCGAGGGTCGTGACATGGGGCGCGGCGGCAATCGCGGCGTCGGTCGCGGCCCGGTTGTCCTCGACGAAGCCCCAGTCGAAGCAGAGGTTCGTGCCCGCCTCCTCGTGGACGAGGGGGGCGCCGGCCGCGAGCGCGCCCCTCATGTCGATGACCGCCGGCAGTTCCTCGATGTCGGCGACGATCGCCTCGGCGGCGTCGCGCGCCGCCTCGAGCGTCTCGGCGACGACGGCGGCGATGGGATCGCCGACGTGGCGCACCTTGCCCGCGGCCAGCACGGGGTGGCGCGGCTCCTTCATCACCTGGCCGTCGCGCCCGGTCACCTGCCAGCCGCAGGGCAGGCCGCCGACGGCGGCGAAATCCGCCCCCGTGAAGATGCGCAGGACGCCCGGCATCGCCGCCGCCGCGGCGACGTCGACGCCCCGCAGCCGGCCGTGGGCGACGTTCGCGCGCAGGAAGGCCACATGGGCCTGGCCGCGCAGGTTGATATCGTCGGTATAGCGTCCGCGGCCGGTCAGGAACCGGACGTCCTCGCGCCGCTTCACGCTGGCGCCGATGCCGCTGTCCTTGGGCATGTGCTGGCCTCCCTGGGGTTGGGGCGCGCCCGCGGGCGGCCCGTCGTCCGTCATCCGTCCTCGCGCGCCCGCGGCGCCGCCCGCCCCAACCGTCAGGTTCCGCGCCCCGGGGGGCGCGTCCCCGGGGGGGGGGCGCGCACCTCACTCGGCGGCGATCGCCGCCCCCTGGCCGCTCGCGGCCATGATCGCCTTGACGATGTTGTGATAGCCCGTGCAGCGGCAGAGGTTGCCCTCGAGGTATTCGCGGACCTCGTGCTCGCTCGGCCGCGGGTTCCCGGCCAGCAGGGCCGCCGCACTCATCACCATCCCCGGCGTGCAGAAGCCGCATTGCAGGGCGTGATGGTCCTGGAACGCCTGCTGGAGGGGCGAGAGCGTGCCGTCGGCGCTGGCCATGCCCTCGATCGTCCGCACCTCCGCCCCGTCGGCATCGAGCGCGAGGACGGCGCAGGCCTTCACCGGTGCCCCGTCCATGTGCACGACGCAGGCCCCGCACTGGCTCGTGTCGCAGCCGACATGCGTGCCCGTCAGCCCGAGCCCCTCGCGCAGGAACTGCACGAGCAGCGTGCGGCCCTCGACCTCGCCCGCGACGGCCTTGCCGTTCACGGTCATCGTGACTCTTGCCATCGGTTCCCTCCCTCTGCCGGCGGCGAGTAAAGCACGGGATTCGGGCGATGAAAACAGCCGCGTTGGGGCCCTCTGGGGGGCTCCGCGGCGGCCCCGGGGCGGCCCTCGCGCGGCTGCGGGCGCGAGGGGATTTCCATCAAGAGGCCGCCCGCCCCATCCGCGCGATGTCGGCCGGCGTCACCGCGATGCCCGCGGCCAGCCGCTCGAGCACCCAGTCGGCCCCGTTGAGTGCCGGCGAGCGGGCGCAGCCCGGCATCCCCACCACCGTCCGCCCGCCCTGGGCGTCGAGAAAGAGGAGGTTGCCGGGATCGACCGGCATGCCGAAGCGGGCGACGCTGCCGCCGGCGCGGCGCACCCTCTCGGGGCCGACGTCGTGAAGGTCGGAGGTGGCCGACCCGGTGAGGACGAGGACGAGATCGCCGGCGATCCCCGCGACCGCCCCGGCGACGGCCGGGGTCGTGCGGGGGACGGTGAGCGCCTCGACCAGCCCGACGCCGAGGGCGGCCAGCCGGTCCTCGGTCACGCGCC
>JADLCV010000130.1 GCA_020846995.1 Paracoccaceae bacterium | reverse complement strand
GTGCCGCCTGTGGTCGCGGCACGGGATCCTGACCGATGACGTCGATCCCTCGGTGCTCGAGGCGGCCGGACTGCCGCGGCCGGAGGATCGCAGGACCCGGGCGGGCCGGGAGACCTGCGTCCCCGCGCTCACGCCGGCGCTCGAACTCCTCCGCGCCCGTGACCCCGGGGATGCGGTCGCGGCGGTCTGGCCCGTCGGCGCCGGGGCCGGTTCGTCGCGCCGGACGGGCAGGACGGGCGCAACCGCTTGATCCTCGCCCACGGCTTCCGCCCGCTCGTCGAGGCCGACTGGAAGGCAGCCCGGGGCTGGTTCGGGACGCGGCGCCGCGCCGTCTGGGTGGATCCCCTCGGTCGCCCCGCGGCCCCGCAACGGCCCGACCGGCTGCCCTGACGCGACCCAACGCTTTCGCCCGGGGCCGGGGGCGCGGGTCGCGGCGCATCGCCGCGCCGGCCCCGGAGGGCCGCGGCGGTCGCGGACGGCCCCCGGGGCCGGGCCCAGGTGCGGGCGCACGAGGCAAGGGGCGCGCGCGCACGCCCCCCGGGGGAGGCTCCGGACGGGGCCGCGCCCCGGCCTCCGCGGTGCCGCCCGGCGGGTCGGCCGGGGCCGCGACGGCGGGTCGCGCCGGTCAGCGGGTCGGCCGGTCAGCCCGGCCGGGTCGCTTCCATCGAGGGGCGGGCGGAGAAGGCCGCGAACCAGTGCGCAAGCGCCGGGCGCGTAGGGCGCCAGTCGAGATCGGCGAAGCGCAGGTCGAGGAAGCCCAGCCCGCAGGCAATGGCGATCAGCCCGGCATCGACCCCGGCGAAGCCCGCGGCCTCGGCCTCGAGCTGGTCGAGCGAACCCGTCACCTTCTCGCGCTGGCCGTCGAGCCAGTCCGGCCAGCGCAGCGCCTCGGGCCGGATCGTCGTCTCGTAGCGCATGAGGACGGCCGCGCCGATCATCCCGTCGGCGAGCGCCTCGCGCCGGAGGACGGTCCAGAGCGCCTCGCCCTCGGGATACATTTTCGCCCCTTCGTGCCGCGAATCGAGCCAGCGGGTGATGACGCGGCTGTCGTAGAGCGCCCCGCCGTCGGGCAGGATCGCCGTCGGCACCATGGCGGAGGGGTTGGCCGCCGCGATCGTGCGGTCGCGCCGGACCGGGCTCGGGGCGGCCGGAAGGGTCTCGATCTCCTGCCCGGTCTCGAGCGCGACGACCATGACCTTGCGCACGAGGGGCGAGGTCGGGGTATGAAAGAGCTTCATCTTCGCCATGGTTCGTCCTTCTCCGGGCCCTTCTCCTCGCCGGTGACGGGTGTCGCCGGCAGAGCCCCCGTCGTCCCGACACTGGCCCGGACGGCCCCGGGGTGCAATGCCCCCCGCCGCCCTCCCTCGCGGGCTTCGCGGATCGCGTCCTCGGGCGGGCTCTCAGGCGGCCTCGTGGCGGGCGGATCGCGCGGGCGCCGCTTCCTGCAGGCGGGGGCAGGCCGGCCTCGCCCGGGCCGCCGCGACGGCTGCCCCCGACCATCGCCGGGCCCGCCCCGGCCCCGGCCTCGCGGCCCCCCGAGGGCGAGCGTCGGCGCCCTTGCGCGACGGCGGGGCGGCCGCTAGCCTGCGCCGAAACACCACCCTCCAGGGAGCCCGCGCCGATGACCTTCCGTGCCCTCCGTGCCCTTCTCTGCGGCACCGCCCTCAGCCTTGCCGCGGGCGCTGCCGCGGCCCAGGGCCAGCTTGTCGTCTCGTGGTGGGGCTTCAACGGCGAGAAGCTGCAGGCAAACGTCGTCGAGCCCTTCCAGAAGCTCTGCGGCTGCGAACTCGTGTTCGAGACCGGCAACAACGGCGACCGGCTGAACAAGCTTGCCGCCCGCGGCGGCGCCGGGGTCGACGTGATCTTCCTGACCGACAGCTTCTCGCAGGTCGGCATCGAGCAGGGGCTGTTCCAGGCCGTCGACCGCAGCAAGCTCACGAACCTCGGCGCCCTCTACGAACTCGCCCGGGCGCCGCAGGGCGACTACGGCCCCGCCTACACCATCGGCCGCGCCGGCATCGCCTACGACAGCGCCAAGGTCCAGCCGCTGACCTCGTGGTCGGACCTCTGGCGCGAGGATCTCAAGGGGATGATCAGCGTCCCCGGCATCACCACCACCGCCGGGCCCATGGTCGTGATCCGCGCCGGCATCAAGGCCGGGACCGACGCGCTCGTCGACGACGGCCCGGCCTTCGCCGCGATCGAGGCGCTGAAGGCCAACATCGTCAAGACCTACAACACCGGCTCGGAGGCGACGAACCTCGTCTCGACGGGCGAGGTCTCGGTCCTCATGGTGCAGGATTTCGTCATGTCCTCGCTCCGGGCGGCGGTGCCGACGATGACCTGGGCGACGCTCCAGGAAGGCGACATCGCCACCCTCAACACCCTCAACATCCCCAAGGGGGCGGCCAACGTCGAGCTGGCCCACCGCTTCATCGACTTCATGCTGTCCAGTGAGGTCCAGCAGATCGAGGCCGAGCAGGGCGTCGATGCCCCGGTGCGCACCGACGTCGTGCTGACGCCCGAGCAGGCGGCCGTGTGGACCTACGGCGAGGCCGTGATCGCGGGCTTGCAGCGCATCGACTACGCCGCCGTCAACGTCCGCAAGAAGGACTGGATCGAGCGCTGGAACGAGATGTTCGGCATGTGATCCGGGCCCCGGCCAGAGGCCGCGGACCCGCGGCAGGGCGGGGGCCCCGCGCCCCCGCCGCGCCCTTCCAGCCCCCGTGGAGCCAGGATGCCAACCGCCGCCGCAGCCGCCCCCGGACCCTCGGGACGCCACCCTGACCCGCGCGGGAGGGGGATGGCGGCGGGGCGCGGGCGCCGGAGCGAGGGGCCATGAGCGGGCGGGCCATCGCCTGGACGCTCGCCCTTCCGGCGACGCTCCTCGTCGTGCTCGCGCTCGGGCTGCCGGTGCTCGCGACCTTCCTCACCACCCTCACGAGCGAGGGCGGCGCCGTCGCGAACTACTCGGGCTTCTTCACCAGCGCCTTCCGCCGCACGGTCCTGTGGCGCACCTTCGAGGTGGCGGCGATCACGACCCTCCTCTCGGTCCTGATCGGCTTTGCCACCGCCTGGGTGGTGGCCAAGGCGCCGGGGCAGCTGAAGTCGCTCCTCATCATCGCGGCGGTGTTCCCGCTCCTGACCGGGGCGGTGGTGCGCAGCTTCGCCTGGATGGTGATCCTCGGCAAGAACGGCATCCTCAACGGCTTGCTCCTCAAGGTCGGGGCGATCGCCGAGCCCCTGTCGATGCTCTACACCGAGGGCGCGGTGATCGTGGCGATGGTCTATCTCTTCGTGCCGCTGATGGTGCTGACGCTCGTCGGCGTGCTCGAGGCGATCCCCCAGGACCTGACCGAGGCCGCGGCCTCGCTCGGGGCGACGCCCGCGGCGGCGTTCCGGCAGGTCGTGCTGCCCCTGGCCGTGCCGGGGTTGATCGTCGGCGCGGTGCTCGTCTTCACCGGCGCCTTCACCTCCTACGTCACGCCCCAGCTTCTCGGCGGCGAGCGGCAGATGATGATGGGAACCTTCCTCTACCAGCAGGCGATGATCACCTTCGACTGGCCGCGCGCCTCGACCATCGCCGCCATCATGACGGTGGTGACGCTGGTCACGGTCTGGGCGATGTCGCGGCTGGCCCGCCGGCTCAATCCGGTGGCGGGCTGAGATGGCGCGCGTCCACCCCGTCCTCGGCGCCTTCGCCGTCCTCGTCTTCGCGCTCCTGCTCGCGCCCCTCGTCATCATCATCGGGGCCTCGGTCTCGGACACGACCTTCCTCACCTTCCCGCCCCAGGGGCTGACGCTCCACTGGTTCGAGCGGCTGTTCGAGATCGCGGCCTTCCGGCGGACGATGATCACCTCGTTCCTGCTCGCCGTCGGCGGCACCGGCCTCTCGCTCCTCATCGGCATCCCGGCGGCCTATGCGCTGGCCCGCTGGCGCGGGGGGCTGCCCGCCTTCCTGCCCAACGTCTTCGTGCTGCCGGTCCTGATCCCCGAGATCGTCCTCGGCTTCTCGCTCATGAAGTCGGTCGCGACCGGCCTCGGCCTGCCGATCATCGCCGCCCTCCTCGTCGGCCATGCCGTCCTCGTCCTGCCCTACTGTGTCCGGGTCGTCGGCGCCTCGCTCAACCAGTTCGACTTCTCGATCGAGGAGGCCGCCGTCAGCCTCGGCTGCCCGCGCTGGCGGGCCTTCTTCAGCGTCGTCCTGCCGAACGTGCGCGCCGGCGTCATCGCCGCCTTCATCCTCGCCTTCATCACCTCGATCAACGACGTCTCGGTCTCGATCTTCCTCACCGGGCCGGGCGTCTCGACCCTGCCGATCCAGATCCTCGCCCACATGGAGCAGTTCTTCGACCCCGTCATCGCCTCGGTGTCGGTGCTCCTGATGCTGGTGACGGTCGGCGTCATGGCCATCGTCGAATTCACCCTCGGGCTGACCTTCCTGACCAAATGAGCGTATCCCTCACCCTCGCGGGCGTCTCGGCCCATTACGGCAGCACTCTCGTGCTCGAGAACCTCGACCTCCACGTGGCCGAGGGCGAACTCGTGGCGCTCCTCGGTGCCTCGGGCTGCGGCAAGACGACGACGCTGCGCCTTGTCGCGGGCTTCCTACAACCCTCGGCCGGGACCATCCGGCTGGGCGAGCGCGACCTCACGCGGCTGCCCGCGCACAGCCGCAACATCGGCCTCGTGTTCCAGACCTACGCGCTCTTTCCCCACCTCACGGTGCGCGACAACGTCGCCTTCGGGCTGAAGCAGCGCGGCGTGGCGGCGGCCGAGCGGGCGCGCCGGGCCGAGGCGATGATCGCCACCGTCGGGCTCGAGGGGCTGGCCGACCGCCACCCCGCGAACCTCTCGGGCGGCCAGCGCCAGCGGGTGGCGCTCGCCCGCGCGCTCGTCATCGACCCCCCGCTCCTCATGTTCGACGAGCCGCTCTCGAACCTCGACGCCAAGCTCCGCATCGACATGCGGGTCGAGATCCGGCGCGCCCAGCGCGACCGCGGCACGACCGCGCTCTACGTCACCCACGACCAGGAGGAGGCCTTCTCGATCTCGGACCGGGTGGCCATCATGTCCCGCGGCCGGATCGAGCAGCTGGGCCCGCCGGAAGAACTTTATTCCCGCCCCGCCAACGCCTTCGTGGCCAATTTCGTGGGCTTCTCGAACCTCGTGCCGATGCGGGCGGTGACCGAGGCGGGCGACGCCGTGCGCCTCGAGATGCAGGGGGGCGCGACGCTCGACCTGCCGCGGGCACGCTTCGCCGTGCCCGCGCGCGAGGTCATCTTCGCCGCCCGCGCCGAGGGGCTGACCGTCGCCCGCGAGGGCCGCGGCATCCCCGCGACGCTCGGGCTGCGCACCTATCTCGGCCGCGCCTACCAGTATCGCTGCACGACGGCGGCGGGCGAGATCGTCGCCAACGGCCCGCTCTCGGAGCCGCTCGAGCCGGGCACACGGGCGGTGCTCGTCCCCGAGCCCGACCACTGCGCCATCCTGAGAGCCGAATGACGCTCCTCGCGAACGCCCGCATCCTGACCATGGATGCCGGGATGACCGAGCACGACCGCGGCTGGCTGCGCACCGGGGGAAGCCGCATCGCCGCCCTCGGCGGCGGCCCCGCCCCCCCGCCCCTCGCCGGCGAGGAGGTCATCGACTGCGGCGGCGACATCGTCATGCCGGGGATGGTCAACAGCCATTGCCACATGACCATGACCCTCTTCCGCGGCCTCGGCGAGGATGTCGACGACCGCCTCTTCCGCTACGTCCTGCCGCTCGAGCGGCAGGCGATCACGCCGCGGACGGTGCGCATCGGCTCGACCCTCGCCGCGCTCGAGTTGATCCGGGCCGGCGTCACCACCGTCGCCGACATGTATTACTTCGAGCAGGAGGTGGGCCGCGTCGTCGACCGCGCCGGCCTGCGCGGCGTCGTCGGCCAGACCCTCGCCGACTTCGCCCCCCCCGACGCCCGGACGATCGACGAGGGCCTCGCGCTCACGGAGGATCTCGCCGGGGAGTTCCGGGGCCACCCCCGCGTCACGCCCTCGGTCGCGCCGCACGCGCCCTACTCGACCGGCCTTGCGGCCATGGCCCGGGTCGCCGAATGGGCGGCCCTCAACCCCGGGGTGCCGGTGCAGCTGCACCTGGCCGAGATGGTCAGCGAGACCGAATGGGCCGCCCGGACCCACGGCTGCCGCCCGGTCGAGGTCGTGGACCGCGCCGGGCTTCTCCGGCCGGGCCTGATCGCCGCGCACTGCCTCTTCGTCACCGAGGCCGACATGGACCGCATGGCCGAGCAGGGGGTGGGTGTCGCCCACAACGCCCGCTCGAACGCCAAGGCCGGCCGCGGCATCGCCCCGGTGGCGGGGATGCGCGCCCGCGCCATCCCGGTCGGCATCGCCACCGACGGGCCGATGTCGGGCAACACGCTCGACCTCTTCGCCCAGTTCGCGCCGGTGTCGATGTTCCAGAAGCTCCTCGGCCAGAGCCGCCGGCCGATGCCCGCCCGCGACGTCCTGCGGATGGGCACGATCGAGGCCGCGCGGGTCCTGGGCCTCGCGGCGAGGACGGGCTCGCTCGAGCCCGGCAAGGAGGCCGACCTCATCCGCATCGCCCTTGCCGACCCGCGCCTGCACCCGGTCTGGGACCCCTACGCGACGCTCGTCTTCGCCGCCCTCCCGACCGACGTCACCGACGTCATGTGCGCCGGGCGCTGGCTGATGCGGGGCCGGGAGGTGCTGACGCTCGAGCACGACCGGGTGATGGCCGACGCGATGCAGGTGGCCGGAGAGTTCGGTGCCGTCGTCGCCGCGATCGACGGCGCGCGGGCCTGAGGGGGCGCGGGCGCCCGTCGCCCGTTCCCTCCCGGCCGGCGGCCGGGCCACATCCAGGGGCCGCACCCGCCGGGGCGGCCGGATTCGCGCAGGGGGCAGGACGGACCATGGCCATCGACAGGATCGACACCCTCCTCGAGGCTGCCGAGGCCCGGTTGCCCGCAGCCCTCGGCCGCCTCATGGAACTGATCCGCCTGCCCTCGGTCTCGACCGATCCGGCCCGCGCCGGCGACTGCCGCGCCACCGCCGAATGGCTCCGCGCCGACCTCGCCGCCATGGGTGCCGCCGCCACCCTGCGCGAGACCCCGGGCCTGCCCATGGTCGTGGCCCATCTCCCCGGCCCGGCCCGCGCCCCCCATGTCCTCTTCTACGGCCACTACGACGTCCAGCCGGCCGGCGACCCCGCCCTCTGGGACCACCTGCCCTTCGCCCCGCGGCTGGAGACGCAGGCGAACGGCGAGATCTGGATCCGCGGCCGCGGCGCCAGCGACGACAAGGGCGCGCTGATGACCTTCGTCGAGGCGACGCGCCTCCTCGCCGCCGCCGGCCCCTTGCCCTGCCGCATCAGCTTTCTCTTCGAGGGCGAGGAGGAATCGGGCTCGGCCTCGCTCGCCCCCTTCCTTGCCGCCCATGGCGCGGAGCTCAAGGCCGACGTCATCCTCGTCTGCGACAGCGACCAGTGGGACGCGACGACCCCGGCCATCACCATCCTCAACCGCGGCATCTGCGGGCAGGACCTCGCCATCCGCTGCGCCGACCGCGACCTCCATTCCGGCATCTACGGCAACGGCGCCCGCAACGCGGCCGAGGTCCTCGCCCGCATCCTCGCCTCGCTGAAGGACGAGGACGGCAGCGTCGCCATCGCGGGCTTCTACGACGGCGTCGAGGATCTGCCCGAGGCCCATCGCCGCGCCTTCGCCCGCCTGCCCTTCGACCCCGCCCGCTTCCTCGGCGAGGTCGGGCTCACCACCCCGGCGGGCGAGCGCGACCGGCCGCTGACCGAACAGCTGTGGTCGCGCCCCTCGGCCGAGATCCACGGGCTCGCCGGCGGCTACGCGGGCGAGGGCTTCAAGGCCATCGTCCCCCACGAGGCCGTGGCCAAGCTCGCCTTCCGCCTCGTCCGGGGGCAGGATCCCCTGCGCATCCGCGACCTCTTCCGCGCCCATGTCCTTCGCCACCTGCCGGCCGACGCCAGGGCGACCTTCACCGACCGCACCATGGGCCTCGCCTACGCCCTGCCGCCCGACTTTCCGCTTCTTGCACCCGTCCGGCGGGCGCTTGTCGAGGAGTGGGGCGAGGTCGCCCTGATGGGCACCGGCGGTTCGCTGCCGATCCTGCCCCTGCTCTGCCGGGCGACCGGGGCCGAGGCGCTGCTCGTCGGCTTCGCCTCGCTCGCGAACCGCATCCACGCCCCGAACGAGAAGTTCGACCTCGAGAGCTTTCGCCGCGGCATCCGCTCCTGGCTGCGCATCCTCGTGGAACTCGGGACGGTCGGGCCGTGATTTCCGCCGTCATCGACACCGACCCCGGCCTCGACGATGCCGTGGCGATCCTCTACGCCCTCGCCGCCCCCGGGCTCGAGGTCCTCGGGCTCGCGACCGTCGCCGGCAACATCGGCCTCGACCTCACCACCCGCAACGCGCGGCGGCTGCTCGCCCTCGCCGGCGCGGCCCTCCCCGTCGCCGCCGGCGCCGCCGCCCCGCTCGCCCGGCCGGCGCGCGACGAACGCCGCATCCACGGCGAGGACGGGCTTGGCGGCGTCGTCCTGCCCGAAGTCCTGCCCGCGCCCTTCGCGCCCTATGCCCCCGACTGGCTCGCCGCTCTCCTTTCCGCCCGGCCGGCCGGCAGCGTCGATCTCTTCGGCCTCGGGCCGCTCACGAACCTCGCCCTCCTCCTCGATCGCGCCCCCGCCGCCGCCCGCCGCCTCGGCCGCGTCATCGCCATGGGCGGGGCGATCCGCGAGCCCGGCAACGTCGGCCCGCGGGCCGAGTTCAACCTCGCCCACGACCCCGAGGCGGCGGCGCGGGTG
>JADLCV010000129.1 GCA_020846995.1 Paracoccaceae bacterium | reverse complement strand
GGAGGAGGCGATGGAGATTCGCGAGGCCCTGTCCTTCGACGACGTCCTCCTCGTCCCCGCCGCCTCGAGCGTGCTGCCGGCGCAGGCCGACGTCGCGACGCGCGTGACGCGCGCCATCCGCCTCAACATCCCGCTCCTCTCCTCGGCCATGGACACCGTCACCGAGGCACGGATGGCGATCGCCATGGCCCAGGCGGGCGGGCTCGGCGTCATCCACCGCAACCTCGACCCCGAGGATCAGGCCTCCCAGGTCCGCCGCGTCAAGCGCTTCGAATCGGGCATCGTCTACAACCCGATCACGCTGACGCCCGACCAGACCCTCGCCGACGCGCGGGCGCTCATGGAACGCTACACCGTCACCGGCTTTCCCGTGGTCGGCGAGGGCGGCCGCGTCGTCGGCATCGTCACCAACCGCGACATGCGCTTTGCCAGCGACGAGCGCACCCCCGTCCGGGTGATGATGACGGCCGACAACCTCGCGCTCCTGCGCGAGCCCGTCGACCGCGAGGCGGCGATCAGCCTGATGAAGGCGCGGCGGATCGAGAAGCTCCTCGTCACCGACGCCGGCGGCCGGCTGACGGGCCTCCTCACCCTCAAGGACACCGAGAAGGCGGTCCTGAACCCCAACGCCTGCAAGGACGAACTCGGCCGCCTGCGGGTCGCGGCCGCGACCACGGTCGGCGACGCGGGCTTCCTGCGCTCGGCCGCGCTCGTCGACGCCGGCGTCGACCTCCTCGTCATCGACACCGCCCATGGCCACGCGCGGGCCGTCGCCGAGGCCGTCGGGCGCATCAAGGCGCTCTCGAACGCGGTCCAGGTGGTCGCCGGCAACGTCGCCACCGCCGCCGCGACGCGCGACCTCATCGCCGCGGGGGCGGACGGGGTCAAGGTCGGCATCGGTCCGGGGTCGATTTGCACGACGCGCGTCGTCGCCGGCGTCGGCGTGCCCCAGCTGACCGCGATCATGGACGCGGCCGGGGCCGCCGGCGAGGTGCCGGTGATCGCCGACGGCGGCATCAAGTATTCGGGCGACTTCGCCAAGGCGATCGCCGCCGGCGCCGCCGCCGCCATGGTCGGGGCGATGATCGCCGGCACCGACGAGAGTCCGGGCGAGGTCGTCCTCTACCAGGGCCGGAGCTTCAAGGCCTACCGCGGCATGGGCTCGATCGGGGCGATGGCGCGCGGCTCGGCCGACCGCTACTTCCAGAAGGACGCGGCCTCCGAGAAGCTCGTGCCCGAGGGGATCGAGGGCCAGGTCCCCTACAAGGGGCCCGCCGCGGCGGTCATCCACCAGCTCGTGGGCGGGCTCCGGGCCGCCATGGGCTACACCGGCTGCGCCACCATCGCCGCCATGCAGCGCGACTGCCGCTTCGTCCGCATCACCGGCGCGGGCCTGCGCGAAAGCCACGTCCACGACGTCCAGATCACCCGCGAAAGCCCGAACTACCGCTCCCTCTGAGGGCCCCGCCCGGCCCGCCCCCGGGGCCGGGGGCGGCCCCCGCCGGCTGCGGCCGGCCCCCCGGGACGATCCCCGCCCGGGCCCCGGCGCCCGGCCCGCCGCCTTCGCCGGAAAGATCCACCTGTCCGTTCCAGCTGAACCATTTGTCTTCTGTTCCTTTCCTGATGCGCGAAGCCCTCCCATGACCCCTTCGGCCCGTCTCGAAGCCGCCATCGCCGTCCTCGGGCGCACCCTCGCCGGCCAGCCCGCCGAGCGCGAGCTTCTGCGCTGGGCGCGCGCGAGCCGCTTCGCCGGGGCCGCCGACCGCGAGGCGGTGCGCGACCTCGTCTTTGCCGCCCTGCGCTGCCGGCGCTCGCACGCGGCCCTCGGCGGGGCGGAGACCGGGCGCGGCCTGATCCTCGGCGGGCTGCGCGAGGCCGGCATCGACCCCGCTCCCCTCTTCTCGGGCGCCCGCCACGCCCCCCCGCCGCTCGCGGCGGAGGAGGCGGACCACCTCGCCCGGCCCCCCGACCTCGCCCCGCTCGTGGCGCTCGACTGTCCCGACTGGCTCGCCCCCGAACTCCGGGCGAGCCTCGGGGAGGATTTCGCCCCGGTGATGGCGGCGCTGCGCCTCCGGGCGCCCCTCTTCCTGCGCGCCGGCCGCGGGCCCGGCGGCCGCGACGGCGCCATCGCCGCGCTCGCCCGCGAGGGCATCTCCGCCCGCCCCCACCCGCTCGCCGCGACCGCCCTCGAGGTCGCCGCCCGAACCCGCGGCATCCGCGGCACCGCGGCCTTCGCGCGCGGGCTCGTCGAGGTGCAGGACGCGGCCTCGCAGGCGGTGGTGGAGGCGCTGCCCGCGCCCGCGGGCGCGATCCTCGACCTCTGTGCCGGCGGCGGCGGCAAGACGCTCGCCCTCGCCGCCCGCTTCCCCGCGGCCGCCATCGCCGCCCACGACGCCGTTCCCGCCCGCCTCGCCGACCTTCCGGCCCGGGCGGCGCGGGCCGGGGCGCGGGTGCGGCTGATGGGGGAGGACGAACCCGAGCGCGCGGGGCCCTTCACCCTCGTCCTCGCCGACGTCCCCTGCTCGGGCTCGGGCGCCTGGCGGCGCCAGCCCGAGGCGAAATGGCGCCTGACGCCCGCGGGCCTTCAGGACCTCGCCGCCCTCCAGGCGCGGATCCTCGAGCGCGCAGCGGGGCTCGTCGCCCCGGGCGGGACGCTCGCCTACGCCACCTGCTCGCTGCTCGCGACCGAGAACGAGGCCCGGGTCGCGGCCTTCCTCGACCGCCATCCGGGCTGGCGGGCGGGGCCCGCGCGCCGCTGGTCGCCGCTCGCGGGGGGCGACGGCTTCTTCCTCGCCCTCCTTCACCCTTGACGTGCGGGACCGCACCGTGAACAATCCAAGGTTGAGGGACAGCGCCGCTTAAGCCCGACTTAAGGGTTGGCCGCGAAATCTGGGCGGGCGATTCCCCCGAGGGAGGTCGACGGTGGCGCGCCCGGCCCTGAGCCCGCAACAGCTTGTCCTTGCCGCGGCCGGGGTGGCCCCGCGGCTCGGCCATCTCGTGCTCGCGGCGCTGACCTTCCTCGCCGCGGCCCTCTACGTCCCCGACCGTTTCGCCGCCCTCGTGCTGGTCGCCGTGGCGGGGACGCTCGCGGCCCTCGCGGCGGGGCTCCGCGCCCTCGCCGCCGGGCGCCGGCGGGCCGAGGCCGCGCTCGACGCCGCCGCTGCCGCCGTCGCCCAGCACGACCCTGCCCCCTGCCTCGCGACGGGGCCCGACGGCGAGATCACCTGGACCAACGCCGCCGCCGGCGAGCGCTTCGGTGCGGTTCAGGGGGGGACGCTCGCGCGCGCCCTCGGCGACCTCTTCGCCAATCCTGCGGCGGTCGTCTTCCGCCTCCAGAACCGCGCCGCCGCGACCGGGGCGGCGCAGGAGGAGGTCGTCACCCGCCGCGGCCACGTCCGCCTCGCCGCCCACCGCCTCGGCCCCCGGGGCTGCTTCTGGCGCTTCGAGGAACTGACCGACCGCAGCAGCGGCGGCGGCCGCGGTGCCGACAGCCTCGGCCTGCCGATGCTGACGGCCAGCCGCACCGGCACCATCCTCTACATGAACGAGGCGCTGCGCAACCTCCTCGGCGGGCGCGTCAAGACGCTCGACCGCATCTTCACCCGCCTGCCCCTGCGGTCGGGCGAGGAGGTCGAGGTTGCGGCCGCCGCGGGCCCGGTGCGGGCACTTGCGGGCGAGATCGAGGGGCCGGCCGGCCGGCGCGAGATCTACCTCCTCCCGGTCGCCGAGGGCGAACCCTCGCCCTCGCCCTCGCCCCTTCTCGCCGCGACCCCGGCCGAGGTGGGCATCGAGGGGCTGCCGGTGCCGGTCGTGCGCGTCCAGCCCGACGGCCGCACCCTCGCCGCCAACCGCCTCGCCCGCGATCTCCTCGGCCTTGCCCCCGAGGCGGCGCTGCCGGTCCTGCCCGAACTCGTCGACGGCCTCGGCCGGCCCCTCTGCGACTGGCTCGCCGAGGCCGCCGCTGGCCGCGGCAGCGTCCGGCCCGAGGTCCTGCGGGTCTCGCGCCGCGACGACGAGGTCTTCGTCCAGGTGGCGCTCCGGCCGGTGGCCGAGGCCGGGCGGACCGTCCTTGTCGCCGTCCTGACCGACGCCACCGCCCTCAAGACCCTCGAGGCGCAGTTCGTCCAGAGCCAGAAGATGCAGGCGATCGGTCAGCTCGCGGGCGGTATCGCCCATGATTTCAACAACCTCCTGACCGCGATCGCGGGGCACTGTGACCTCCTCCTGCTCCGCCACGACCCGAGCGACCAGGACTACGCCGACCTCTCCCAGATCCAGCAGAACGCCAATCGCGCCGCGAGCCTCGTCGGCCAGCTCCTCGCCTTCTCGCGCAAGCAGACGCTCAGCCCCGAGATCCTCGACCTCCGCGACCTCCTCGCCGACCTCATCCACCTCCTCGGCCGGCTGGTCGGGCAGCGGGTGACGCTGACCCTCGGCGCCGACCCCGAGCTGCCGGCGATCCGGGCCGACCGGCGCCAGTTCGAACAGGTGCTGATGAACCTTGTCGTCAACGCCCGCGACGCCATGCCGGCCGGGGGCGAGATCCGGATCGAGACCGAGACCCTCCATCTCGCCGAGGAACTCCGCCGCGACAGCGCCGTGGTCGCGCCCGGCGACTACGTCGTGGTGCGGGTCTGCGACGCCGGCGAGGGGATCCCGCCCGAGCGGCTGGCCAAGATCTTCGAGCCCTTCTTCACCACCAAGCGGCCGGGCGAGGGCACCGGGCTCGGCCTCTCGATGGCCTACGGCATCGTCAAGCAGTCGGGCGGCTTCATCTTCGTCGACAGCACGGTCGGGGTCGGCACGACCTTCAGCCTGATGTTCCCCGCCCACCACGGCCCGCCTCTCGCGGCGCCGGCCGCGGTCGCGCGGGCCGCTCCCGAGCCCCCGCCGCCCGCGCCCGAGGCCGCGATCCTCCTCGTCGAGGACGAGGCGCCGGTGCGCGCCTTCGCCGCCCGCGCCCTCCGGCTCCGCGGCTACCGGGTGATCGAGGCCGAGAACGCCGAGGCCGCACTCGAGGTCCTCGCCGACCCTGGGGTGGCCGTCGATCTGGTCGTGACCGATGTCGTCATGCCCGGCATGGACGGGCCGTCCTGGGTCCGGGAGGCCCTGCGCGAGCGGCCCGCGCTCCGCGTCGTCTTCGTCTCGGGCTACGCCGAGGAGGCCCTCAGCGACGCCCACACGAGGATCCCGAACGCGGTCTTCCTGCCCAAGCCGTTCTCGCTCGGCGAACTGACGGCGACGGTGCAGCGCCAGCTCCACTGACCCGGCGCGCGCTCCCCGCTTGCTCCCGCCGCGCGCGCCCTGCCCCCCGACGCGCACGCACCCGCCTGCTCACGGCGCCCCCGGCCCGGGCGCGGCCCCATGCCCCCGCGGGCGCGTGCCGGACGCCGCCGCTCGGGCGGGAAGCCCCCGGGGCCCGGGCTCCGCGGGGTCTGCGCGCCGTGCCCGCTTCCCGAGCGGGCCTGCCCGCATGTGACCCCCGGGGTCCGGACCCTCCGCGGGGCCTCCGCGCCGGGCCCCGGGCGCGGCCCCGGGGGCGGGGCCGCGGGGGGCGCGCCGGCCGGGGGGCGGGCCGCGGCCAGCCCCTCGCCCATCAGCTCGTCGATGAAGAGGCTCAGGAGCTGGGCGCGGCCGCCGACCCCGGCCTTGCGGTAGATGGCGTTGGTCTGCGCCTTCACCGTTCCCTCGGAGGTGCGGCGGAGGGCCGCGATCTCGGCCGTCGACATGCCCTTGACGGCGAAGAGGGCGACATCCTTCTCGGCCGCCGTCAGGCCCCAGTCGGCGAAACGTTCCTGGAGGAGCGCGAGGAACTCGCCCGAGGCCGCCCGCAGCGTCCGCTCGACGCTCCGCGTCCGCCGGAAGAGGCGCCCCATGCTCGCCGCCCCGACGGCGACGCCGAGGACGAGGCCGGCGGCGGCCCCGATCTCGAGGAACTCGCGCATCTCCCAGTCGATCGGGGCAACCTCGAGCCCGGCGACGCTGATGACGATGTCGGCGACGAAGAAGACGGCGCAGACCGTCTGCAGGGTGACGATCACGGCGAGGGCGACATGGCCGGTCACGACCGCTCTCCCGCGGCGACGGCGCCCTCAGTCCCCGTCCCCGCGGCCATCGCCGTCGCCCCCTCCGTCATCGTCGCCGTCGCCCCCCCGGCCGTCGTCATCGTCATCGCCCCCCCGGCCGTCGTCGTCATCGTCGCCCCCCCGGCCGTCGTCATCGTCGCGCCCGCCCGCCGGGCGGCGACGATCCCCGTCGGCCGCCCCCGGCAGGGGCGCCGCATAGTCGCGCAGGACCT
>JADLCV010000276.1 GCA_020846995.1 Paracoccaceae bacterium | reverse complement strand
TTGAGGTGGCGGCGCGAGAACTGCGGCAACGGGTGCGCCTGGATAGCCAGCCGCACGGCGGAGTCCAGGAACTTGACCAGCACGTCGGACGTCGGGCCGTGGGCGACAACGTGGGCCTCGCCCAGGAGAGGGAGGGCGTGCTGGGCCAACACGTCTCTGACGTAGGGGGTGCTGCCGTCAGGCAGGCGCAGACGGCTCAGCCCTTCGTCGGCGATGTGCTCGCGGCCGGGGTTGATGGCCCGGGTGGTCGAGGCGATCCACTCTTCGGGGAAGTGGGTATCCTCGCCGGCAGGCCGGCCGTGCAGACGCTCCAGCAAGGCGCCACCGGTGTACCCGCGCCACACGCGGGGCGAGATCAGGGGAAGAACGGAATCGAAGGTCATTGTGTCCTCACGCATTGATAGGGAGTGGCCGCCACGGCAAGAAGCGAGATCGGCGGCCGGCCAGTGCCAACCCCAGATGCAAGCCGGCCGGCGCCGGGACTAGCCAGCGAACATGGGCTCGGGCAGACCGCGCACGCCCGGCCGCAGGCGGAAGATGTCGCCCGCTAGGGGCTGCTCCTGCCGGTTGGCGGCGGCAATGTGCGCCGAGGTGATGTAGAGCTCATCCAGGTCGTCGCCGCCGAAGGCGCAGCTGGTGGGGCATTCGACCGGCAGGCGCTCCTCGCGCTCCAGCCTACCCTGAGGATCGTAGCGCGCTATCTTCCAGCCGCCCCAGCGGCAGCTCCAGACAAAGCCCTCACTGTCCACCGTCAGGCCATCGGGCACGCCAGGCTCATCGCCGCTCTCCACAAAGGTGCGCCGGTTGCTGATGGCGCCGGTGTGCAGGTCAAAGTCGTAGGCATAGATGACATGGCGGCGCGAGTCGGTGAGGTACATGAGGCGGTTGTCTGGGCTCCAGCCGATGCCGTTGGCCACACCCAGCCCGCTCTCCATGGCATGGACGGAGCCGTCGCCGTCCACGCGGTAGAGTGTGCCGGCGGGCCCGGAGCACAGACTGTGGAAAGAGCAGGTCGAACCGGCCCAGAAGCGGCCGCCGCGGTCTACGGCGCCATCGTTAAAGCGAGTCCACGGTTTGTCGCTCTCGGGGTCGGCGATGTAGTGCAGCCGGCTCTCTCTGGGATCCCAGAAGACGAAGCCCTTGCACATGGCCACGACAAAGCCGCCGCCTGCCCGCGCCCCCAGGCAGCCCACAGGTAGGCCCAGGTTGTAGATGTCGTACTTGCCCGTGCTGGGTACGTAGGAGTGCACCGTGCTCTTGAGGATGTCCACCCAGTAGAGGGCGCGTTCCTGCGCCAGCCACAGGGGACCTTCTCCCAGCTCATTCTGCGCGGACAGGACGTGCTCTACGTCCATGCCGTCCTCCTGAAGGTAGAGTAGAGAGTAGTAGAGTAGACGGTTGGCGGCTATGCGTGCAGCGTCAGGTGTATCATAGCACACCTCATGCCTGCTGCGTAGTGTGTGCAGCAGGGGGGTGCATCCCTAAGAAGTTGCAGGGTTTTGGGCCTTGGGCCAGTAGATGCTCGGCCAGACGTCGAGCCAGCGATCGCTGTACAGGGCACTGCGCACGGCAAGCACCGCATTGGCGCCGCTCTCCGTCCACCGCTGCCCGCCGTGTTTCAGTCGCCCGCCGACCAACGTCTTGCATCCACTTTCCACCGTGCCGCTACCGATGGGGTAACCAGAGGTGCGAAAGGCAGCATACTGCAGCCGCTGGTCGTGTTCCACCAAATAGGCGAGCGCACAGCGCACGGCTGTTCTGCCCGCCTCATCGCCGGGCTGGAGCTTCTGCAGGGCAGAGCGCACGCTGTCCAGGCGGCCATCCCACAGCTGCGTCTTCACTCCCTCCATCCAGTCCAGTGCCGCGGCCGTTCCCTCACCCAAGACCGCCTTCGCCACACGCCAGAAGTAATCCACGGCGTGCCACCAGTCGATCACTTCGTGCGCCGTCGGTACAGTCAGCGCGAAGTTGTCCCAGATCCACGGTGCGGCATCCGCCACGGCCACCTGGCAGGGCGAGCAGTCGGCCTGCCGCCGCTGCATGTCCCACCAGAAATGGTCGTTCACGATCTCGTGCGTCCACAGCCCCGCACAGTAGCTGTGCCGCGTCAGGCGCACCTCTGCCTGCTCTCCTGGCTTCCTCGCTGCACACAACTCAAACAGGGAGATGGTGCTCACCTTCACCTCTTTCCAGCCGTCATAGGTGAGGATGGTCGTGCCATCTTGGCTCATCGCCACCTGGGTCGGAGCCTGCGGCCCATGCGGACCAGGCCCTGGTCTGCCACGGGCAGGGGGCGCTGCTGCCTCCTGTGCAACCGCTGCCTCGTGCGCCACCTGGCGCCCGCCATATGTCTGCATCAACTCGTGCAGCGTGGTATCGCTCATGGGCACGCCACTCAACCGACTGAAGTGCGCAGCCCCTTGCTCGAACGATGGGAGCAGTGCAGCACTCTCCAGCGCCCCTTGACGCACGCCTTCACTGCTCTGGCCCTCCAGATGCAGCGTCTGGTCCAGGGGGAAAAAGCCCCTCGTGACACGAGCGGCAGTAGTAGTAGGGACGCTCCAGCGTCATCGGACCCTCAATTGTCTCCACAGGAACGGGGCGCTCACCCTGAAACGCCATCCGCCGGCCGCACTTGGCACAACGCGGCCGGGCCTGAGGATCGTCGCGGCCACGCTCGGCGAGCAGGCCAGGAATCAACTGCCCCATCAGCAGCCGTCGTTCGTGGCGCGCCTGTTGCTCGATCTCGCCCAACGTCGCTTCGGGGTGCTGGCGTTCCCATTCCTTCAAGCGCTGATAGGCCGCCTGTGCCGCGTCCATGAAACGCTGTTCCTCAGGATCAATGGCAGAAGAGATCATGCATACCACTCCATCACACAAGATGACCCTTTCTACCATACTCACGCCAATTCCGCAACTTATCGGGGATGCACCCTCTTGGATGCACCCACTCCCGCGGACTCCCGCCACTCTCTTGACAGCAGGCGGAAGCCGTGATAATGTAACTCGTCTCGTTAGAATGAGTATGTGATCTCTACCGGCAGCAGGCGTAGGCGCCGGGCTGCCCTGCCAGGGAGGGTCTTCATGGCGAAACCCACTATCATGGCCGTCGACGATGACCATGTCGTGCTCAATGCCATCGAGCGCGACCTGCGCCAGAAGTACGGCCGCGACTACCGCATCCTCAAGGCTGATACCGGCGCAGCCGCCCTGGAGCTGCTGCGCCAGCTCGTGCAGCGCGCCGAGCCGGCTGCCCTCTTCGTGGTCGACCAACGCATGCCAGAGATGACGGGCGTCGAGTTCCTCGAAAAGGCAATTCCCCTCTTCCCCGACGCGCGCAAGGTCCTGCTCACCGCCTACGCCGACACAGAAGCGGCCATCAATGCCATCAACCGGGTGGGCCTGGACTATTATCTCACCAAGCCCTGGCACCCGCCCGAAGAGAACCTCTACCCCGTTCTGGACGGCCTTCTCGATGAGTGGCACACCAACGTGCGCCTGCCCTTTGAGGGCATACGCGTCATCGGCGCCATGTGGTCGCCGGAGTCCCACGACGTGAAGGACATGCTGGCCCGCAACGCCATCCCCTACCAGTGGATCGACCTGGAGCGCCAGGAAGACGGTCGCCGGCTGCTGGAGGCCGCCCAGGTGGATGAGGCGAGGCTGCCGGTGCTCCTCTTCCCCGATGGCGTTGTTCTGGTGCAGCCTACCCCACAG
>JADLCV010000128.1 GCA_020846995.1 Paracoccaceae bacterium | reverse complement strand
CGCGGCCCCGGCGCCGAAGACGACGGCCGCAACGCCGGCGGCCCTCGCGCGCCCGCCCCGGCCCGCACCCGCGATTGCCCCGGCCCCGCCCCGGCCCGCGCGCCCGCCGTCCCCGCCCGAGGCGGCGCCCCTCCCGCCCGCTCCGCCCGAGGCGGCGGCGACGAGCCTCCGCCGCCTGACCCCGCCCCCCGATCCGCCCGGTCCCGCCGTGGCCCCGGCGCCGGTGGCCACGGCAGCACCCGCGGCCCTCGCGCCGCCGCCGCCGGCATCGCCGCCGCCGTCCCTGCCGTCGTCGCCGCGCCCCCCGCGCTCGCCCGACGAACCCTCCGCGCCCGCCCCGGCCGCAGACCCGCTTCCCCCCCCGCCCGCCGTCGCCGCCGCCCCGCCCGCGGGCGAGCCCCGCCCGCACCCGCGCCCCGACCGCGTCGCGCCGCCCGCCGGCGGTCGCGCCGCCACGGCCGCCCCCGCCGCGGCCCCCCGCCCGGCTCCCTCCGGCCCGGCCGCGGTCGCGACGCGCGCCCGCGGCGAGGGCGGCAGCGCGACCGCCGGCGCGGGCGGGGCCGCGGCCCTGCCCGGGCCGGGGGCGGGCGAGGCGACCCTCGTCGCCGGCTGGGGCGCCCGCATCCGCGCCGCGATCGAACGCCACCAGCACTATCCCGAGGCCGCCCGCCGGGCCGGCCGCGAGGGGCGGGTGGGGCTCGCGCTCACGGTCGGCCGCGACGGCCGCCTCGCCGGCCTCACCGTCGCCCGCTCGTCGGGCGACGGCGCGCTCGACGCCGCCGCCCTCGAGGCCGTGCGCCGCGCCGGCCGCTTCCCCGCTGCCCCGCCCGGCCTTGCCGGCGAGACCTTCGCCTTCGCCCTGACGCTCGCCTTCCGGCGCTAGGGCGCGAAGGAAAGGGCGCCGGCAGGGGTCAAGGCCTGCCCGCGGGTCTGGCGGCCTCCGGCCGGATGGCCGTAGAAGGGGCAGGGCGCGGCCGGCCCGCCTCACGGGCACGCGCCCGTCCTCTGAGGGAGCACGCCCATGCCGCCGTCCCCATCCCCCTTCACCGCCGCCGTCGTCCAGGCCGCCGCCATCCCCGGCGAGCCGCGGGCGACCGCGGCCAAGGCCGCCGGGCTCGTCGAGAAGGCCGCCCGCGCCGGCGCCCGCCTGATCGTCTTTCCCGAGGCGATGGTCGGGGGCTATCCCAAGGGGGCCTCGTTCGGCGCCCCCGTGGGCCTGCGCCGGCCCGAGGGGCGCGAGGCCTTCCGCCGCTACTGGGAGGGGGCGATCGACGTCCCCGGGCCCGAGACGGCGGCGCTCGCCGCCGCCGCCGCGGCCGCCGGGGCGGTGGTGGTGATCGGCGTCATCGAGCGCGGGGGCGGCACGCTCTACTGCTCGGCCCTGACCTTCGACGGCCCCCGGGGCCTCGTCGCCACCCACCGCAAGCTCATGCCCACGGCCGCCGAGCGGCTGATCTGGGGCTTCGGCGACGGCTCGACGATGGCCGCCGCCGACACCCCTCTGGGCCGCGTCGGGGCCGTCATCTGCTGGGAGAACTACATGCCCATGCTGCGCATGCACATGTATGCCCAGGGCGTCCAGTTCTGGTGCGCGCCGACCGCCGACGACCGCGACACCTGGCTGCCGACGATGCAGACGATCGCGCTCGAGGGGCGCTGCTTCGTGCTGACGGCCTGCCAGTGGATCACCCGCGCGGCCTACGGGGCCGGGCACGAGAGCGCCCTTGGCGACGCCCCGGAGACGGTGATGATGGGCGGCGGCTCGGCCATCGTCGGCCCGCTCGGGGCGGTCCTCGCCGGGCCCGACTTCAAGGGCGAGACAATCCTCACGGCCGAACTCGACGCGGCCGAGATCGCCCGCGCCAAGTACGACTTCGACGTCACCGGCCACTACGCCCGCCCCGACATCTTCCGCCTGACGGTCGACACTCGCGCCCGCCCCGCGGTCGTGGTCGAGGGCGCGGGCCCGCCCTGATCGCCCCCCCCGGGGACGCCTTCACTCCCGCGCCCGCAGCACCCCGGCCGGGCGGACCCCGAGCGGACGGAGGGCGAAGGCGAGGCCCGCGAGCAGCGTCGCCGCGACCCCGCCGAGGACGATCGCGACCGCCGGGAGGGGCGCGAAGCCGAAGGGGAGGTCGAGGACGAGGCGGGTGACGACCCAGCCCGCGAGCCCGCCGGCGAGAAGCGCGACACTGCCCGCCGCCCCGCCCATGATCGCCGCCCGGAGGGCGAAGCTCGCGAGGATGCGGGCCCGGCTCGCCCCGAGGGTCTTGAGGACCGCGGCCTCGAGGGCACGGCCCCGCTCGCCCGCGGCGGCGGCCCCGATCAGGACTGCAAATCCCGTGACGAGCGTCGCCCCCGCCGCCCAGCGGACGGCCGCGGCGAGGGACGAGAGCGCCGCGGCGAGTTCGGCGAGGGCGTCGCCGACGGCGATCGCGGTGACATTGGGAAAGGCCCGCCCGAGGTCGCGCAGGATCGCCGGCGCGGCCGCGGGCGCGATCTCGGCCGTGGCAAGGTGGGTGTGCGGGGCCCCGGCGAGCGCGCCGGGGTTGAGCGAGAGGATGAAGTTGATCCCTCCGGTCGTGAAATCGACCTCGCGGAAGTTCGCGACCGTCGCCGTCAGGTCGCGGCCGAGAATGTTGACGGTAACCTCGTCACCGAGCCGGAGGCCGAGCTCGGCCCCCTCGGCGGCGGCGAAGCTCATCAGGGGCGGGCCGGAGTAGTCCTCGGGCCACCAGCGGCCGGCGGTGATGCGGGCCCCGGGCGGCGGCGTCGCGGAATAGGTGACGCCGCGGTCGCCGCGCAGCACCCAGTGGTCGCCCGCGACCCGGCGCGCCGGGCGGCCGTTGATGCGGGTGATGATGCCGCGCAGCATCGGCGCGGACGCGACCTCGCCCACGCCCGGGGCGCCCTCCAGCCGGCCGCGGAAGCCCGCGAGCTGGTCGGCGTGGATGTCGAGGAAGAAGTGCGAGGGGGCGCGAGCCGGCAGGTCGCGCCCGATGGCGGCACGGAGGCTCGCCTCGATCTGTCCGGTCGCGGCGAGGACGGTCAGCCCGAGCCCGAGCGCGAGGACGACGCTCGCCGTCTCGCGGCCCGGGCCGCCGGTCGCGGCGAGCGCGAGGCGGAGCGCCGGCCGTCCGCGCGCGAGCCGCCCGCGGGCGAGCCGCCGCGCCGCCGCCCGGACCGCGACCGCCGCCGCCGCGAGGAGCGCGAGGGTGCCCGCCACCCCGCCCGCGACCGCAAGGGCAAGCGCCGGGACGGCCGCAAAGGCGGGGGCGGCGCCGACGAGGGCGAGGACGAGCCCCGCGCTCGCCGCCATTTGGGCCGGGCCGGGCCAGCCCCGGGCCCGCCCGGCCGCCTCGCGGAAGAGGGCCGCCGCGCGCACCTCGCGCGTCCGCGCGAGCGGCCAGAGCGTGAAGAGCGCGGCCGTCAGGACCCCGTAGAGCGCCGCCTCGGCCAAGGGGGCGGGGTCGGGCGCGAAGTCGGCCGGGACCGGCAGCGCCGCCGCCAGCGCGGGCGCGAGCGCGAGCGGCAGGAGCCCGCCGAGGGCCAGCCCCGCCGCCACGCCGAGGACCGTGAGCGCCCCGACCTGGAGGAGGAAGACGGCGAGGATCGTCCGCCCGCCGGCGCCGAGCGCCTTGAGGATGGCGATGGTCGCCGTCCGCGCCTCGAGATGGGCCCGCACCGCCGCCGCCACCCCGATGCCGCCGACGGCAAGCCCGGCCAGCCCGACGAGGACGAGAAACGAGCCCACGCGGGCGACGAAGCGCTCGACCCCCGGGGCGCCGCGGCGGCGGTCCTGCCAGCGCATGCCGGCGTCGGGGAAGGCCGCGAGGGCCGCGGCCCGCAGGCCGGCGAGGTCGGCGCCCTCGGGCAGGGCAAGGCGAAGCCGCGATTCGTAGAGCGTGCCCGGGCCGAGGAGGCCGCTCGCGGCGAGGTCGGCGGCGCGCACGATCGTCCGCGGACCGAGGCCGAAGCCCGCGGTGGCCGCGTCGGGCTCGGCGACGAGCGCGGCCATGAGCCGGAACTCCTGCCCGCCGAGGCGGAAGACCGCGCCCGGGCCGAGGCCGAGGCGGGCGACGAGGAGCGGGTCCATGACCGCGCCCGGGCGCCCGTCCGCGCCGGCGAGCGCCGCGGCGAGCGCCAGCGGGGGGTCGAGCGTCACCGCCCCGAGCAGCGGATAGGCGTCGTCGACGGCCTTGACCTCGGTCAGGGCCTGGTCCTCGCCCGCCCGTGCCATCGAGCGGAAATCGACGATGACCGAGGTCGCCTGCGCCCGCGCCGCGGCAAAGGCCCGCTCCTCCGCGGTCGGCATGCGGTAGGTGAAGGTCATGGCCGCGTCGCCGCCGAGGAGGACCGCACCCTCGCGCGCGAGCCCGCGCTCGATCGCCGCGCGGACGGTGCCCACGAGGGCGATGGCGCCGACTCCGAGGGCGAGGCAGAGAACGAAGATGCGCAGGCCCCCGAGCCCCCCCCGGAGGTCGCGCCGGGCGAT
>JADLCV010000127.1 GCA_020846995.1 Paracoccaceae bacterium | reverse complement strand
GGATCGGGGATGGTCGGACGGCGCCGGGCGCTCGCGATCCTCGGGGCGGCCGCGCTCGCCGGCGGCCGGGCCCGGGGCGACGGGGAAGCGCCGGCCTTCCTCGCCCCGCTTCCCATCCCCCCGCTCCTCGACCTCCGCGCCGAGGGCGGGCGGGCCGAACTCGTCGCCCGCCACGGCAGCCACCGCTTCGCCCCCGGCATGGCTGCGGTCGGGACGATGGGATACTCGGCCGACTATCTCGGGCCGCTCCTGCGCGTCCACCGCGGCGAGCCCTTCCGCATCACCGTTACAAACCGCCTCGACGTGCCGACGACCGTCCACTGGCACGGGCTCCTCGTGCCCTCGCCGCTCGACGGCGGACCCCACCACTCGATCGCCCCGGGGGCAGGCTGGGAGGGCGAGCTCCTCGTCGACCAGCCGGCGGCGACGGCGATCTACCACGCCCACCCCCACGGCGACACCGCCCGCCAGGTCTACCGCGGGCTTGCGGGGATGCTTCTCGTCGAGGACGGCGCCGCCGCGGCCCTCGGCCTGCCCTGCCGCTACGGCATCGACGATCTCCCCGTCGTCCTCCAGGACCGGCTCTTCAACGTCGCCGGCGGCATGAGCTACCTCGACAGCGGCCCGGCGCGGGCGATCGGGATGCGCGGCAACACCTCGGTCGTCAACGGCGCCATCCACCCCGTGGCGCGGGTGCCGGCAGGCCTCGTGCGGCTCCGGCTCCTCAACGGCGCCAACGCCCGCACCTTCGATGTCGCCTTCGACGACGGCCGCCCCTTCCACGTCATCGCCGGCGACGGCGGCCTGCTCGCCCGCCCGGTGGCGATGACGCGGCTGCTCCTCGCCCCGGGCGAACGCTTCGAGATCGTCGCCGACTTCGGCGACGGCCGCCCGGCGGTCCTGGCGACCGACCGCGATCCCGCGGGCGACGTCGTCGGCATGGGGGGCCCGCGCGGCCGGCCGGGGGTCCCGAGCCTCGCGGGCCCGCTCCTCCGCCTCGAGCCCGACCCCGGCCTTGCCCGCGACCCCGCCGCCCGCCTGCCCGCGACGCTCGTCCCCCTCGCCGCCGCCGACCCCGCGACCGCCGCGGGGCGGCGGCGGGTCTCGCTCGACATGATCCACAACCCCGACGGCATGCAGGGCACGGGGCCGGTGATGGCGATCAACGGGCAGGTCTTCGACATGCACCGCATCGACTTCATGCCGGGGCTGGGGACGGCCGAGATCTGGACCCTGACCGGCAACCGCATCCCCCATCCCTTCCACATCCACGGCGCCATGTTCCGCATCCTGTCGATCGACGGGGCGCCGCCGCCGCCGCACCTCGCCGGCGACAAGGACACCGTGCTCGTGGCCCGGCCGACCGAGATCCTCGTCCGCTTCACCCAGCCCGCCGTCCGCCGCTATCCCTTCGTCTTCCACTGCCACCTCCTCGAGCACGAGCAGTTCGGGATGATGGCCCAGTATGTCACCGCCTGAGGGACGCCGGCGCCGCGGCCGCGGCCGCGGAAGGCGGCGGCAGGAGCGGCGGCGGGCGGCCCCCAGATCTTGAGGCCGCACGGGGCCCTACCCAACCCCTCGCGGCTCGCCTATAGTCCTCGCGGGCGCGGCGTGCCCGGACACCGAGGAATGGCCCATGCGCTGCCCGTTCTGCGGCAACATCGACACCCAGGTGAAGGATTCGCGGCCCGCTGACGACCATGTCTCGATCCGCCGGCGCCGCTTCTGCCCCGCCTGCGGCGGCCGCTTCACGACCTACGAGCGGGTCCAGCTGCGCGACCTCGTGGTCATCAAGACGAGCGGCCGGCGCGAGGACTTCGACCGCACCAAGCTCGAGCGCTCGATCCGCATCGCCATGCAGAAGCGCCCCGTCGAGCCCGAGCGCATCGACCAGATGGTCAACGGCATCGTCCGCCGGCTCGAGAGCCTGGGCGAGACCGACATCCCCTCGAAGGTCATCGGCGAGATCGTGATGGAGACGCTGGCCCGCATCGACACCGTGGCCTATGTCCGCTTCGCGAGCGTCTACAAGAACTTCCAGGCGGTCGAGGACTTCGACCGCTTCGTTGCCGAATTGCGCCCCCAGGCCCCGGCCGAGGAGTGAGCGCCGCGGCCGACGACCGCTTCATGGCCCTTGCCCTCGGGCTGGCCGGGCGCGGCCTCGGGCGGGTCTGGCCAAACCCGGCGGTCGGCTGCGTCATCGAGCGCGAGGGGGTGATCCTCGGCCGGGGCTGGACCCAGCCGGGCGGGCGGCCCCATGCCGAGACCGAGGCCCTCGCCGGCGCCGGGCCGGCGGCGCGGGGGGCGACGGCGCATGTCAGCCTCGAGCCCTGCGCCCACCATGGCTCGACCCCGCCCTGCGCGGAGGCGCTCGTCGCGGCCGGGGTCGCGCGCGTCGTCAGCGCGCTTCAGGACCCCGATCCCCGGGTCGCCGGCCGCGGCCATGCCCTCCTGCGCGCGGCCGGGGTCGCGGTCACGACCGGGGTCATGGCGGCCGAGGCCGCGCGGCTCAACGCGGGCTTCCTCATGGCGCGGGGCGCGGGCCGGCCGCTCCTGACGCTCAAGCTCGCGGCCAGCCTCGACGGCCGCATCGCCACCGCCGCGGGCGAAAGCCGCTGGCTCTCGGGTCCCCGGGCCCGGGCCCGCGTCCACCTCATGCGGGCCCGCCACGATGCCGTCCTGGTCGGGGCCGGCACGGCCCGCGCCGACGACCCGGCGCTGACCGTGCGCGGCCTCGGCATCCCCTGGCAACCGGTGCGCGTCGTCGCCGCCCGCGGGCTCGACCTCCCGGCCGGAGGCGCGCTCGCGGCGGGGCTCGACCGGGCCCCGCTCTGGCTCCTCCACGATCCCGCCGCGACCCCGCCCGACCGGGCCGCGGCCTGGGCCGGGCGGGGGGCGCGGCTTCTCGGGGTGCCGACGGCGGCGGGCGAACTCGACCCCGCCGCCATGCTCGCGGCCCTCGGCGCCGCCGGGCTGACGCGCGTCCTCTGCGAGGGCGGCGGCCGGCTCGCCGCGGCCCTCCTCGGCGCGGGCCTCGTCGACCGCCTCGTCCTCGTCACCGCCGGCCTCGCGCTCGGGGCCGAGGGGCGGCCGGGGCTCGGCCCGCTCGGGCTCGCGGCCCTCGCCGGGGCACCGCGCTTCACCCTCGCCGGCGAGGAGCGGCTGGGCCCCGACCTCCTCTCGTTCTGGGAGCGCGCGGCGGCGGGCTGAGGGCCCCCGGGGGGGCGGGGCCAGGACGGGGGCGCCGCGGCGCGGGGGTCGCTCAGCCCGGCGCCGGCTCCGGGACAAGCGCCCGCACCGCCGCCGCGAGGCGGTCGGCGAGCGGGCCGAGGGCCTCGGGGGCGAGGCTCGCGGCGAAGAGCGTCGCCGCCGGCGCGGGATGGCGGATCCGCGCCCGGGCATAGCGGGGATCGTAGTGCGCGGCCATGAGGGCGCGGGCGAGCGGGGCGAGGGCGCCCGCCTCGGCCAAGGCCCGCCAGGCCGCGATCGTTGCCGCCGGATGGAGCGGGGCCAGCCGCGCGATCGTCCCGGCGAGGCGGGCGCGGTCGCGGGCGAGATCGGCGTAGGCGCGGGCGAGGTAGTCGGCACGCGCCGCGAGCGGGGCCGCGAGGGCAAGCCGCGGCGCCCCGGCCATCGCCGCCCAGAGCCCGGGCGGCAGGACGAGGTCGCCGACCTTGGCGCTCTCGGCCTCGACGACGACCGGGCGGGCGGGGTCGAGGCCCTCGAGGATCATCGCCAGCCGCCCCTCGAAGGCCTTCTGGCTGGGCTGGCCGCCGGGCCGGGCGCCGAAGAGCGAGCCGCGGTGGTTGGCGAGCCCCTCGAGGTCGATGACCTGGAGGCCGCGGGCGCCGAGGAGGCCGAGGAGTTCGGTCTTGGCGGTGCCGGTGTCGCCGTCGAGGACGACGAGGGGAAGGGCGAGAGGGGTGTCGTAGAGACGCCGGACGACCAGCCGCCGCCACGCCTGCCAGCCCCCGGCGAGCGTCTCGACCCGCCAGCCGACCTCGCGCAGGATGGTGGCGAAGGCCCCCGACCGCTGCCCGCCCCGCCAGCAGTAGAGGAGCGGCCGCCAGCCCCCCGGGCGGAAGGCGAGCGCGCCCTCGAGGTGGCCGGCGACGTTGCGGGCAAGGATCGCCGCCCCGGCCCTGCGGGCGGCGAAGGGGTTCGCGCGGTAGAGCGTGCCGACGCGGGCGCGTTCCTCGTCGGAGAAGGCCGGCAGCGAGATCGCGCCGGGGAGATGGTCGAGGGCGTATTCAGCCGGCGAGCGGACGTCGATGACGTCGTCGAAGCCGGCGCGGGCGAGGTCGGCAAGGTTCGTCGGGGCAAAGGCCATGGGCCCCTCTACCCCCGCCGCGCTCCCACCGGAAGGCCCGGGGGGCGGCGGGGCGGTTCCGCAGGGCACGGCGTCGCCGAGAGGGACACGCGGACCCCTGGGTTGAGCAGGCCATGGGTCCGCCCTCCTCGCCCCCGGGCCACGGGCAGCGCCCGGCCGCGGGCGGCGCGAAGCGCCCGCCCGGGGGTGAGGGGGGACCGCCCGTGCCGGTGGCACGGGCGCAAGCCCCCGAACGGCGGGCGCCGGGACGGGCGGCGCGGCGGGCGCCGCCGGCGGGGGCTCAGCCGGCGGCCGGGGTGGCGGCGGCGGGGCCCTCGACGGCGGCCTGGAAGCGCTCGAAGAACTGGTCGGCAAGCTTGCGGGCGACGCCGGTGATGAGGCGCGAGCCGAGCTGGGCGAGCTTGCCGCCGATCTGGGCCTCGACCTCGTAGGTGAGCTCGGTGCCCGCGGCCACATCGGCGAGCCGCACCCGCGCCCCCCCCTTGGCAAAGCCCGCGACCCCGCCCGAGCCCTCGCCGGTGATGCGGTAGCTCACGCCCTCGACGACGTCCGAAAGCGTCACCCGGCCGCGGAAGGTGGCCGAGACGGGGCCGATCTTCTGCTTGACCACGGCCTCGAAACCCTCGGCGGGGCTGCCCTTCATCTCCTGGCAGCCGGGGATCGCGGCCATCAGCGTCCCGGGGTCGTTGAGCCGCGCCCAGACGGTGGCGCGATCAGCGGCGATGGTGCGCGTGCCGGTCAGTTCCATGGGCTCCTCCCTCGCTTCAGGCACTGGTAGCGGTGCCGACGCCCCCGGGCAAGCGGCAGGCGCGGGCGGCCCGGCGCCCGCTCAGGAGCGGGGGCGGACGGGGGCGAGCGCGCGCTCGACCGCGGGATAGGCGGCGAGCATGGCCGCCAGGCGGGCGAGGTTCATGGCCGCGACCGCGGCCCAGAGCCCGCCGTTGCCCGCGCCCGGATGAAGGGCGAGGATGAGGGCCGCGAAGACCGCGACCGCGACCAGCATGGCGTTGCGCATCGCCCGCGTCGCCGTGGCGCCGATGAAGATGCCGTCGCAGAGGTAGGCGCCGACCGAGAGGACGGGGAGCGCCACGACCCAGGGCAGGTAGGCGCGGGCCGTCGCCTGCACCTCGGCGTCGCGGGCCATGACCGCGACCATCGCCGGGCCGAAGGCCGCGAAGGCGGCCGCGAGCAGGAGTGCGGTCGCGAGGCCCCAGAGGCTCGCGAGGGCCGCCGACCGCCGCACGCCCGCGACCGAACGCGCCCCCATCGCCTGGCCGACGAGCGCCTCGGCCGCGAGCGCGAAGCCGTCGAGCACCTGGGAGGCGATGCCGAGGAACTGGAAGAGGACCTGGTTCGCGGCCAGCGTCACGTCGCCGAAGCCCGCGCCGAGGAAGATGAAGGCCGCGAAGGCGCCCTGGAGGAGGAGCGAGCGCTGCATGATGTCGGCGTTGACGCCGGCCATGCGCAGGAGGCGGGCGCGGTCGAGAAGCCGCCGCCGGTCGCCCCGCGCCGCACCGGCGAGCGCCCCCCGCGTCACCCAGAGGGCGAGCGCGAGCCCGCTCCACTCGGCCGCGAGCGTGGCCGCCGCGACCCCCTCGACCCCCCAGCCGAGGCCGAGGACGAACCAGAGGTCGAGCCCGATGTTGACCCCGTTCATCCACAGGTGGAGGGCAAGGACGGTCGCCGCCCGCTCGCGCGCGATCAGCCAGCCGCTGAGGGCGAAGAGCGCGATGACCGCCGGCGCCCCCCAGATGCGGAGGGCGAGATAGGCCCGCGCCAGGCCCTCGACCTCGGCCGAGGCCGGCGAGAGGCGGAAGGCGACGGCGACGAGCGGGGCCTGGGCGAGGATGAGGGCGGCGCCGACGGCGAGCGCGAGGAGGAGCGCGCGCAGGAGGATGGCCTCGGTCTCGGCCCGGTCGGCGGCCCCCTCGGCCTGGGCCGCGAGCCCCGAGGTGCCCATGCGCAGGAAGGCGAAGATGCCGTAGACGGCCGTGAGGACGATGGCGCCGACGCCGACGGCGCCGATCGGGGCGGCCGCCCCCATCTGGCCCACGACCCCGGTGTCGACGGCGCCGAGGAGCGGCACGGTCGCGTTCGACAGGACGATCGGCAGGGCGATCCGCAGGACCCGCGCGCTCGTCACCGGCAGGGCGCCGGCGAGGGCCTCAGCCATCGCGCGCCGGCACGAGGAAATGCCCCGTGGCCTGGGCGAAGAGCCGCGCCCGGCTGTCCTGCCAGGCCTCGACATGGACCGAGGCGTAGCGGCGGCCCGAGCGGTTCACCCGCGCCCGCGCATAGGCCTCGCGCGGCAGGCCCGGGCGCAGGTAGTCGACGGTGAAGTCGATCGTGCGCGAAAGCCGCGGCGGCCGCCCCCCCGCTGCCGCCGGGCCGGGCCCGCCGGCCTCGATCTCGTCGCGGATCTGGGCCCAGGCGAGCTCGACGATCGCCGTCACCTCGAGGAAGGCCGCGGTGACGCCGCCATGGAGCGCGGGGAGCGAGGGGTTGCCGATCAGCCGCTCGGCAAAGGGCAGCAGCGCCGTCAGCTCGTCGCCGCGGCGGTCGAAGCGGATGCCGAGGAAGGCGATGAAGGGCACCCCCCCGACCAGCGCCGCGAGGGCGCGGTCGCGCCCGTCCCCGGCGGCCGCGGCGGCGGCGGTCGCGGCGGGACCGCTCACGGCGCCCGCTCGATCGTGAAGGCGCCGGCGGCGGTGGCCACGGGGTGGGCGTCATCGCCGTCGCTCGCGACCGCGCGTACGAAGGCGACATGGCGGGTGACGTGGTAGCAGGTCGCGCGGGCGCGGATGGTGGCGCCGGGTGCGGCCGGGCGCATGTAGTCGATGCGAAGGTCGAGCGTCGCCGTCCCCAGCGTGCCCGGCATGGTCATCGCCGCCGCCCCCCCGGCCGTGTCCATGAGGGCCGAGACGGCGCCGCCGTGGATGACCCCGGTGGCCGGATCGCCGACGAGGGCGGCGTTCCAGGGCATGGCGATCGTCGCCTCGCCGCCGCCTAGCGCCTCGACCGCCATCGCCAGCGCCCGCGCATAGGGCAGGCGGTCCATGAAGGCCCCGACCGCCGCGGCCCGTCCCGCCTCCTCCATCGCCCGCCTCCCGGACCGCCCCGGGCCGCCCGCGGCCCTGCCGCACCTTGTCGCGCCGCGACCGGCGCGGTGCAAGGGGGCGGGGCTTGCCCGCGGGCGGGAAGGCGTGCAGGTTGCGAAGGGCGCCGCCAGTCCCGCGGACGGCGCCGCCGCGCCCCTCCCCCGGGGGCGCGACCGGCGCTCTGCCGGCCGGGGCGGGAGACGCGTCCGAGGAGTCCGCCCATGGCCTATGTGCCGCCCGTCGACGATCTCGCCTTCGTCCTCCACGACGTCCTCGAACTCGAACGCTCGGGGCTGCCGGGGGCCGCGGATCTCGACCGGGAGACGACCGCGGCGATCCTCGGCGAGGCCGGCCGGCTCGCCGCCGAGGTCCTCGCCCCCCTCAACGCCGTCGGCGACCGCGAGGGCTGCCGGCTCGAGAACGGCGTCGTCGTCACGGCGACGGGCTTTCTCGCCGCCTGGGCGGCCCTGAAGGCAGGCGGCTGGACGTCGCTCGACGCCGATCCCGCCCATGGCGGGCAGGGCATGCCCCATGTCGTGCAGACGGCGGTGGGCGAGATGTTCACCGCCGCCAACATGGCCTTCCAGATGTTCGCCGGGCTGAGCCACGGGGCCGCGGGCGCGATCGCCGCCCATGGCACGGCGGCCACCAAGGCGCTCTATCTGCCGCGGCTGGTGGCCGGCGACTGGACGGGCACGATGCAGCTGACCGAGCCCCAGTGCGGCACCGACCTCGGCCTCATCGCCACCCGCGCCGAGCCGGCCGCCGATGGCAGCTGGCGGCTCAGCGGCACCAAGATCTTCATCTCGGCCGGCGACCACGACCTCGCCGAGAACATCGTCCACCTCGTGCTCGCCCGCACCCCCGGGGGCGGGCCGGGGACGCGGGGGCTCTCGCTCTTCATCGTCCCGAAGTTCCTGCCCGACGCCCTGGGGCGGCCGGGGGCGAGGAACGCGCTCGCCGCCGTCCGGCTCGAGCACAAGATGGGCATCCACGCCAGCCCGACCTGCGAGATGCGGCTCGACGGCGCGACCGGCTGGCTCGTGGGCGAGCGCCACAAGGGCATGCCGGCCATGTTCACGATGATGAACGCGGCCCGCCTGTGGGTCGGCCTCCAGGGCCTCGGCCAGGCCGTCGCGGCCGGGCAGGCGGCCGCCGGCTATGCCCGCGAGCGCCTCCAGGGCCGCGCCGTCCGGGGGCCCGCGAACCCCGGCGGCCCCGCCGATCCCCTGATCGTCCACCCCGACGTGCGGCGGACGCTCATGGACATCCGCGCCTTCGTCGAGGGCGCCCGGGCGCTCGCCCTGTGGACGGCGCTCCTCATCGACCGCGACCGCGCCGGGACCGACCCCGCGGCCGAGGGCCTGGTCGCCCTCATGGTGCCGGTGGTCAAGGGCTTTCTCACCGACCGGAGCTTTGCCGCCTGCGTCGCCGCCCAGCAGGTCTGGGGCGGGCACGGCTACATCGAGGACAACGGGCTCGCCCAGTTCGTCCGCGACGCCCGCGTGGCGATGATCTACGAGGGCGCGAACGGCATCCAGGCGCTCGACCTCGTCGGCCGCAAGCTGCCGGCCGAGGGGGGCCGGCACGTCCTCGCCTTCCTCGCCCTCGCGAAGGCGGCCGCGGCGGCGGCCGAGCCCGACTTCGGCGCTCCGCTCGCCGCCGCCGCGGCCGATCTCGAGGCGGCCCTCGCCGTCCTCGCCGCGGCGGGCGCGAAGGATCCCGACGACGCCCTCGCCGGGGCGACCGACTTCCTGCACCTCATGGGCCACGTCGCCCTCGGGCTGATGTGGGCACGGATCGCGACGGCGGCGCGGGCGGGGCTCGCGGCCGGCCGCGGCGAGCGCGCCTTCCTCGAGGCCAAGCTCGTCACCGGGCGCCACTGGATGGCGCGCGAGATGCCGGCGACCGCGCTCCACCTCGCCCGCATCCGCGCCGGCGGCGGGACGGTGATGGCGCTCGCCGCCGACGCCTTCTAGGCCGGGGCGGGACGGGATGCGATGCCCAAGCGCCTGCGCCTGACCCGCCGCTTTCCGGTGGCGATGAGCGAGGACGGCTATCGCCGCCTGCGCCGCTTCGCCGCCGAGGCCGGGCTCGAGGAGGGCGAGGCGCTGTCCTTCCTCTTCGAGCATTTCGACAGCGTGACCGATGGCGAGACGCTCGCCCACCGGCTGAGACTGTTCACCGCGGAACTGGGAGGGCGGCAGCGATGACGGCGAAACTCCACTGCTTCGGCGAGAGCGGCAATGCCTACAAGGCCGCCCTGAGCCTCCAGCTGGCCGGCTGCGCCTGGGAGCCGGTCTTCGTCGACTTCTTCGGCGGCGAGACCCGCGCCCCGGCCTTCCGGGCCCTGAACCCGATGGGCGAGGTCCCGGTCCTTGTCGACGGCGACCTCGTGCTGACCCAGTCCGGCGTCATCCAGCTTCACGTTGCCGAGACCACGGGCCGGCTTGGCGGCCGCGACGCGGCCGAGCGGCGCGAGATCCTGCGCTGGCTCTTCTGGGACAACCACAAGGGTTCGTCGCAGAACGGCTCGCTGCGCTTCCTCCTGAACTTCCTGCCCGCCGAGAAGCGCCCGGCGGCGGCGATCGAGTGGCTCGAGGGCCGCGCCCGGGCGGCCTGGAAGGTGCTCGACGACCATCTCCGCGGCCGCGACTGGATGGTGGGGGGCGGGCCCACGATTGCCGACTGCGCCTGCGCGGGCTATTTCTACTACCCCGAGCCCTTCGGCTTCGCACGCGCCGAATGGCCGGGCATCGACCGCTGGCTCTCGCGGCTCTCGGCGCTTCCCGGCTGGCGCCATCCCTACGACCTGATGCCGCGCCGGCGGCCCGCCTGAGGAGGCCCCGATGACCGATGCCTTCGTCTACGACGCGCTCCGGAGCCCGCGCGGCCGCGGCCGGGCCGACGGCGCGCTTCACGAGGTGACGGCGCTCCGCCTCTCGGCACTGATGCTCGATGCCGCCCTCGCCCGCAGCGGCCTTCCGCCCGATGCCGTCGCGGACGTCATCTGGGGCAACGTCACCCAGGTGGGCGAACAGGGCGGCTGCCTCGCCCGCACCGCCGTCCTCGCCTCGGGGCTGGCCGAGAGCGTGCCCGGCCTTGCCGTCAACCGCTTCTGCGCCAGCGGGCTCGAGGCCGTCAACCTCGCCGCGGCGCAGGTCCGGGCCGGGGTCGGGGCGGGCTTCATCGCCGGCGGCGTCGAGATGATGAGCCGCGTCGCCATGGGCTCGGACGGGGCGGCGGTCGCCGTCGACCCGGCCGTCACCTTCCGCCACGGCTTCGTGCCCCAGGGCATTGGTGCCGACCTCATCGCCACCCGCCACGGCTTCGGGCGCGCCGACGTCGATGCCCTGGCGGTGGAAAGCCAGGCCCGGGCGGCGCGGGCCTGGGCCGAGGGCCGCTTCGCCCGCTCGATCGTGCCCGTCACCGACGCCAACGGCCTGACCATCCTCGCCCGCGACGAGCACCTGCGCCCGGGCACCGACATGGCCGCCCTCGCCGCCCTCGCGCCGGCCTTCCGCGAGCTTGGCGAGACGCTCCCGGGGTTCGACGCCGTGGCCCTGATGAAATACCCCGAGCTTGAACGGATCGAACATGTCCACCATGCCGGCAACTCGTCGGGCATCGTCGACGGCGCCGCCGCCGTGGTCGTCGGCAGCCGCGAGTTCGGCCTGAGGTTCGGCCTGCAACCACGCGCGCGGATTGTCGCCTCGGCCGCGATCGGGTCAGAGCCGACGATCATGCTGACGGGCCCCGTGGCCGTGACCGAAAGGGTTCTCGCTGCCGCCGGCATGCAGTTTTCCGACATCGACCTCTGCGAGGTCAACGAGGCCTTCGCGGCCGTCGTGCTGCGTTTCCAGCAGGCCTTCGGGGCCGATCCGGGCCGCGTCAACGTCAACGGCGGGGCGATCGCCATGGGCCATCCGCTGGGGGCGACGGGGGCCATGCTGGTCGGCACCCTCATCGACGAGATGGAGCGGACGGGGGCGGGGACCGGGCTGGTCACGCTCTGCGTCGCCTCGGGCATGGGGGCGGCGACGATCCTGGAGCGGGTCTGATGCCGAAGGTCGCGCTCCCCCCCTTCGTCGCCGAGGCCGACACCGCCCACCCCGTGCTCGGGGGCGGGCTCGGCCCCGCGGCCTTCCGCCTCCTCTCGGATGCCGGCGGGCTTCGCCAGTTCGGCGCCCATCTCGAGCGGCTGCCGCCGGGGTCGCGCTCCTCATTCCGCCACTGGCACGAGCACGAGGACGAACTCGTCCTCGTGCTCGAGGGCGAGGTGTGGCTGGTCGAGGACGAGGCGACACGGCTTCTGCCGGGCGAGGTCGCGGCCTGGCCCGCGGGCCTCGCGGTCGGCCACTACCTCGAGAACCGCGGCCCCCGCGACGCGCTCTACCTGACCGTCGGCACGCGGGCGGCGCGCGATGTCATCCACTATCCCGACCACGACCTTGTCACCGAGAGGGACGGCGCCGCGCGCCGCTACCGCCACGCCGACGGCCGCCCGAGGAGCTGACCCATGCCCGATTTCCGCGCCGAGACCGATGCCGAGGGCATCTGCACCGTCACCTGGGACGTTCCCGGCCGGTCGATGAACGTGATGAGCTTCGAGGGTCTGGCGACGCTCGCGGCGCTCGTCGAGGCGGCGCTCGCCGACGCGGGCGTGAAGGGCATCGTCCTGACCTCGGCCAAGCCCGACTTCGCCGGCGGCATGGATCTTGCGTCCTTCGCCGGGCTGAAGGCGCGGGGGCCGGCCGCGATCTTCGCCGGCGTGATGGAGATCCACGCGCTGATGCGGCGGATCGAGCGGGCGGGGATGGACGCGCGGACGCTCAGGGGCGGCAAGCCCGTGGTCGCGGCCCTGCCCGGCACCGCCGCGGGCGTCGGGCTCGAGCTGGCGCTCGCCTGCCACCGCATCCTCGTCGCCGACAATCCCCGGGCGCGGATCGGCCTGCCCGAGATCAAGGTCGGGCTCTTCCCGGGCGGCGGCGGCACGACGCGGCTCGCCCGCAGGCTGGGCGTGATGGCGGCGGCGCCTTTCCTGCTCGAGGGCCGGATGGCGACCCCGGCCGAGGCGAAGGCGGCGGGGATCGTCGACGAGGTGGTGCCGGCGGCCACCCTTCTGGCCCGCGCCCGCGAGTGGATCCTCGCGGCGAAGGACGCCGATCTCGTCAAGCCCTGGGACGCGAAGGGCTGGCGGATGCCGGGCGGGGCGCCCTACAGCCCGGAGGGCTACATGACCTTCGTCGGCGCCTCGGCGATGGTCAACGGCCGCACCCAGGGCCTCTATCCGGCGGCGCGCGCGCTCCTCTCGGCCGTCTACGAGGGCGCGCTCGTGCCCTTCGACACCGCCCTCAGGATCGAGGCGCGGCACTTCACGACCGTCCTCGTCGATCCCACCGCGACGGCGATGATCCGCACCCTCTTCCTCAGCAAGGAGGCGCTCGAGAAGGGCGCGGCCCGCCCCGGGGCCGAGCCCGACCGCAGCGTCCGGCGGCTCGCGGTGATCGGGGCGGGGATGATGGGGGCGGGCATCGCCCGCGTCGCCGCCGAGGCCGGGATCACGGTCGCCCTCCTCGACGCGACGGCCGCGGCGGCGGAGGCCGGGCGGGCGAGGCTCGCCGCGGCGCTCGAGGCCGAGGTCGCCCGCGGCCGGCTGGCGGCGGCGCGGCGCGACGCCACCCTCGGGCGGATCGCGGCCGGGGCGGACTACGGCGCCCTCGCCGATGCCGACCTCGTCATCGAGGCCGTCTTCGAGGATCCGCAGGTCAAGGCGAAGGTGCTCGCGCAGGCGGCGGCGGCGGCGCCGGGGGCGGTCATCGCCACCAACACCTCGACCCTGCCCGTGACCGGCCTTGCCGCCGCCGTCGGCGGGGCCGCGACCTTCCTCGGCATCCACTTCTTCTCGCCGGTCGAGAAGATGGCGCTGGTCGAGGTCATCCGCGGCAGGGCGACGGGGGCGCGGGCGGTGGCCACGGCGCTCGATTTCGTCCGCCAGCTGCGCAAGACGCCGATCGTCGTCAACGACGCCCGCTTCTTCTATGCCAACCGCTGCATCATCCCCTACATCAACGAGGGCGTCCGGCTCCTGGCCGAGGGGGCGGGCCCGGCCCTCGTCGAGAACGTGGCGAAGGCCCTCGGGATGCCGGTCGGGCCCCTGCAACTCATGGACGAGATCGCGATCGACCTCGCGGTGCGGATCGCCAGGGCGACGCGGGCGGCGCTCGGGCCGGGCTATGCCGACACGGCGGTGGACGAGGTCATCTTCCCGATGGCCGAGGCGGGACGGATCGGCCGCAAGGCCGGCGCGGGCTTCTACGACTACGACGCCCGCGGCCGGCGGACGGGGCTCTGGCCGGGGCTCGCGGGGCGCTTCCCGGCCCGGCCGGCCGACGCGGCCGAGGTGCGCGACCGCCTCCTCCTCGTCCAGGTGCTGGAGGCGCTGCGGGCGCTCGACGAGGGCGTGCTCGAGGAGCCGCGGGCGGGCGACGTCGGCGCCGTCCTCGGCTGGGGTTTCGCGCCCGGGACGGGGGGGCCCTTCGGCTGGGTCGACCGCGTCGGCGCGGCCGCCGCCGGGGCCCGCGCGGCGTCGCTCGCCGCCCGCCACGGCCCCCGCTTCGCCCCCCCCGCCCGGCTCGCGGCGATGGCCGCGGCAGGGTCGCGCTTCTACCCGGACTGACGGGGGAAGGGCGCGGGCCGGCCGCCCTCCCCCCCCCCGGGGGGGGGAAGCCCGCGCGGTCAGTACGCGGGCGCCCCGCCGGTGAAGCGGCCGATCGAGAAGGGCGCGAGATCGACGTCGGTCGCGCCGGTCGCGATCAGTTCGGCCATGATCTCGCCCATGCCGAGCCCGAGCTGGAAGCCGTGGCCCGAGAAGCCGAAGGCGTAGTAGAGCCCCTCGTGGCGGAGGGACGGCCCGACCACCGGGATCTGGTCGGGCATCTCCGCCTCGAGCCCGGCCCAGGTCCGCACGACGCTCGCCTCGGCCATGATCGGAAAGAGCGAGATGCAGGTCTGGGCCGAGAGCCGCAGGGGATGGAAGGTGGTCTCGGCGCGGTTGGTCGCGGCGTCGGGCCGGCCGGGCCGGCCGCCGCCGATGACGACGGTGCCGTTCGGCATCTGCTTGAACGAGAGCGGCACCCCCGCCGCCCCCACGACCGCGTTGCAGAAGGGGGGCAGCCTCGTGGTGACGAGCATCATCGGCGCGAAGGGAATGATCGGCACGGGCTCGCCCAGCGTCGCGCTGATCTCGCCCGACCAGAGGCCGCCGGCGAGGAGCACCCGGGGGGCGGTGAAGTCCCCCTCGGCGGTCGCCACCCGCCAGTCGCCGCCGGCCTCCCGCGTCAGGCCGAGCGCCCGCACCCCCTCGTGGAAGCGGGCGCCGAGTGCCCTGGCCTTGCGGTGGATGGCAAAGGTCGTCTGGTAGGGCTGGGCAAAGCCGTCGTCGAGGCAGGCGACGGCGCCCACGACCTCGTCCGAGAGGCTGTGGATGTACTCGCGGATCTGGTTGGTGCCGATCATCACCTCGTGGTGGTAGCCGAGCGCCTGCATCTCGGCGACCCGCGCGCGCATGGCCACGAGGTGCTCCTCGCTCCGCGCAAGCCGCATCTGGGGGGCGACCTCGAAGCCGCAGTCGTCGCCGAGGAAGTCGGCGACGGTGGCCCAGATCCGGCGCGACCGGACCGCGATCGGCACCTCGGCAAGGTGGCGGCCGAGGCGGCGGACGCCGCCGGCGTTGACGCCCGAGGCGTGGCGGCCGACGCTGTCCTTCTCGAGCACGATCACCGAGAGGCCGCGCTGGGCGAGGTAGAGGGCGGCCGAACTGCCGTGGATGCCGCCGCCGATGACGACGACGTCGGCACTCCGGGCGGGTTGCGATGGCTGGGTCACGGCTCTCGGATCTCCAGGTCGGGCGCGATCATCGGATAGGCGGCGAGTTCGGTCAGCGCCAGGGGCTTCAGGGGCGGGCGGATGCGGTAGTAGTCGGCCGTGTCGGGGGGGGCGCCCCGGGCGGTGGCGATGATCGCCGACACGGCAACCCCGCAGACCCGGCCCTGGCAGGGACCCATGCCGGTGCGGACGAGCGATTTCACCTGGTTCGCTCCGGGCGCGCCAAGCTTCACCGCCGCCCGCACTCGCCCCGCCGTCACCTCCTCGCAGCGGCAGACGATCGTCGAGTCGGCGGGGTTGAGGATCGCCGGGTCGGGGGCGTAGAGCGCCTCAAGGAAGGGGCGGATGGCGAGGTCGCGGGCGAGGGCCGTGCGGAGGGCGGCGGGCTTGCCCGCGACCTTGCGGCCGGCCCGGGCGGCGAGATGCATCCCGACGAGGCGGCCCTGGAGGGCCGCGGCCCGGGCGCCGCCGATTCCGCCGGCGTCGCCGGCGACGTAGAGGCCCGGGAAGGTGGTCTGGAAGTCGTCGTCGAGGACCGGCCGGAAGGCGTGCTGGGAGGCGTCCCAGACATGCTCGCAGCGCAGGAGCCGCGTCACCTGCGGGTTGGGAATGACCCCCTGGTGGAGGCCGACGGCGGTGCAGTGAAGGCGGTGCTCGCCCCCCTCGGCGCGGAACCTCAGGCCCGTGACCCGCGTCTCGCCCTCGATCTCGAGGCCCTCGGCATGGGTGTGGACGGCCACCCCTGCCCGCCGCACCGCGTTCATGAGGGCGACGCCCTTCCTGAGGTAGCCGGCCGCCCGCAGGGCCCCGGGCAGGCGCGCGAGCGCCGCCGCCTGCCGGCCCCGCGGCAGGGTCTCGACCACCGCCCGCGGCGGCGCCCCGGCGGCCACGAGCTGCGAGGCGATGAGCCACAGGAGCGGCCCGGCGCCGGCAAGGACGAGGTCGTCCTCGACCACGCCCGCGCCCTTGAGGAGGATCTGGAGCCCGCCCGCGGTGGTGACCCCGGGCAGCGTCCAGCCGGGGACGGGGCAGGGCCGCTCGAGCGCCCCGGTGGCGGCGACGATCGCGGTCGCGCGCAGGCAGGCGATCTCGCCCCCCTGCGAGTAGTCGATCAGCCGGTCGGTGCCGATGTTCCACACCGTCGCCGCGGGCAGATACTCCGCCCGCGAGGCGCGGAAGGCCGCGACGAGCTCGCGGCCCTCGGCATAGTCCTGGCCGAGGATCGCGAGGCGGCCGGAATCGGCCCTCTCGATCGCCCGGTAGACCTGGCCGCCGGGGGCGGGCTGCTCGTCGAGGACCGTCACCGACAGGCCGGCCGCGGCCGCCTCGACGGCGGCGGCAAGGCCGGCCGGACCGGCCCCGATCACCGCCACGTCCACCTCACGGACCATCATCGCCCCTCGCCCTTTCCGACATGGGCCATGCGCCGGACATCCATGCCCGGCGCGACCTCGGTCATGCACGCCTGACGGTTGGGGGCGCCGTCGATGCGCACCAGGCAGTCGAAGCATGCCCCCATCAGGCAGTAGGGGCCGCGCGGGGCGCCCGAGACCGCGCTCGGGCGGAGGTCGCGGTGGCCCGCGGCCAGAAGCGCCGCCGCCACCGTGTCGCCGGCCGCGGCCTCGACCGCGACCCCCTCGAAGGTGAAGCGGACCGGCGTCCCGATCCCCTGAAGCCGTCTAGCCATGGTCCTGCCGCTCCCTGCGGGCCGGCCGTCCGGCCCGGCCCCTGCCCCGATCCCGCACCGGGCCCCGGGTCCGGCCGCCGCCGCCCCCCCGCCCGGGCGCCCTCGCCCCGCCGCCCTCATCCCCGCCGCGTCCCGGTGTTGGCAAGGAACTGGCCACGGGCAACATGGACGTGATCCGTCTGGCGCAGGATGACCCCTTCGCGCGCGCTCGCGACCTCGGTCACCTCGTCGCTGCTGCCGGCGAGGGGATGCAGGCGGGCGACGATCGTGCCCGCCGCGACGATGTCGCCGAGCCCGCAGAGATGCTCGACGAGGCCCGCCCGCGGGGCGACGATCTGGTTTTCGGCGCCGACGGTGACGTGCAGGCCCTGGAAGGCAAGCGCCGGCAGCCGCGGGGCCAGCACCCCGGCCGCGGCGAGGCCGCGCAGGATGCCGTCGCGCATGAGGTCGAGCTCGCGCCGCAGGAGCCGCCCGCCGCCGCCGCCCTCGATCTCGACCGAGGCAATGTCGGCCGCGAGCGCCGCCCCGCAGGCGGTCGAGGCGATGCCGTCGACATACTCGATGTAGGGATAGCCCCAGGATTCGAGGATCCGCTGCAGCGCCGCCGGCCCGACCGTGCAGCGATCGTTGCTGAAGCCGAAGACCATCGGCACCACGGTGACGTCGCCGCCCCCGGCATGGACGTCGATGAGGAGGTCGGCGAGCGGGAACAGCGTCCCCGTCAGGAGCGCCGCCAGCTGCTCGGTCGGCGATCCGCCGCGGTTGCCGGGAAAGACGCGGTTCATGTTCCTGCCGTCGTCGGGCGCGATCCGCGCCCCCCGCTGGCTGGCGGGGAAGTTGAGCGAGGGGACGATGACCAGCCGGCCGCGGACCTCGTCCGCCCCGATCGCGGCGGCAAGCCCGCGCAGGACGATCTGGGCCTCGAACTCGTCGCCGTGGACCCCCCCCGTCAGCACGACCGTCGGGCCCTCGCCGTTGGTGATGCAGGTGAGCGCGTCGGGGACCACGCCGGCCCCGACCCCGGCGGGGACGGCGATGGCGTAGTGGTGCTTGCCCCGGCGTCCGGGATCGAAATCGGTCAGCATCGGTCGTCCACTCCTTCTTCCGTCCGGCCGGCCCGCGACCGCGACATTCCTTCGCCCGGGCCCGTCGGGGCCCCCCGGTTCCGCGGCCGCGGGCGTCCTGCGCCCCGTCCCCGGCCCTCTCCCCGCTCCCCGCCCCCGGCCCGCCTCATGCGAGGGGATGGAGCGGGAAGTGGCAGCTTGCCGAACGCGGCCCGGGGCCCGCGAAACGATGCGCGGGCGGCAGCGTCGTGGCGCAGACCCGCGGCACGGCGCGGCCGTCGACCGCGACCACGCGGTCGGGGGCAAGCGTCGCGGCCAGTCGGCGGGCGTGCGGGCAGCGGGTGTGGAAGGCGCAGCCCGGGGGCTGCGCGAGCGGGCTCGGGATGCTGCCCTCGAGCAGCGTCACGACGCGGGCCTTCTCCTCGCCGGGATCCTCGCTCGCGACGACCGAGAGCAGGCTTTCGGTGTAGGGATGGGCGGGGGCGGCGACGACGTCGCGCGTCGGCCCCTGCTCGACGACGCGGCCGAGATACATCACCGCCACCTCGTCGGCGAAATGGCCGACGAGCGAGAGGTCGTGGGTGATGAGCACATAGGTCAGCCCGAGCCGTTCCTGCAGTTCGACGAGGAGGTTGACGATCTGGGCCTGGATCGAGACGTCGAGCGCGCTGACCGGCTCGTCGAGGATCAGGGCCTGCGGCTCGACGATGATCGCGCGCGCGATCGCCACCCGCTGGCGCTGGCCGCCCGAGAGCTGGTTGGCGTAGCGGTCGAGATGCATGGGCGCGAGCCCGACCTGCTGGATCACGGCCTCGATCCGGCGCCGCCGGTCGGCGGGGTCGCGGCCGATGCCGTGGACGACGAGGGCCTCGCGCAGGATGCTCGCGACCCGCTGGCGGGGGTCCATTGCCGCGCGGGGGTCCTGCATCACCATCTGCACCCGCCGGCGCATCCGGCGCACCGCGCGCCCGTCGAGGTCGCCGACCGAGACGCGGTCGAACTCCACCCGTCCCGAGGTCGGCCGCACGAGCCCCATGAGGGTGCGCGCGAGGGTCGTCTTGCCCGAGCCCGATTCGCCCACGATCGCGAAGCAGGCGCCGCGGCGGAAGGTGATCGACACGTCCTGGACCGCGCGCAGGGTCTGGTGTCCGCCCAGCCCGAGGAACCCGCTCTGGATCTCGAAATCGACCGAGAGGTCGCGGACGACGAAGATGTCGGCGGCGGCGGCCTCCGGGGGCGGCGCGGCGGCCGGGCGCATCAGGCCACCTCCTCGGCGAAGTGGCAGGCGACGGCGCGGCAGCCGAGCGGCCTCAGTTCGGGCATGGCGGTCCGGCAGCGCTCGCGCCCGGCGCCGAGCGGGCAGCGGGGCGCGAAGGCGCAGCCGGGTGGGAGATGGCCGATCAGCGGCGGCTCGCCCGCGATCGCGGGCAGCAGGCGGCCCGCCCCCTCGCTCCGCAGCCGCGGCGTCGAGAGCCGCAGGGCGCGGGTGTAGGGATGGCGCGGGTCGCCGAAGACCTGCTCGACGGCGCCCGCTTCGACGATGCGGCCGGCATACATGACGCCGACGTCGTCGGCATAGCGCGCCACCAGCCCGAGATCATGGGTGACGAGCAGCATCGCCATGCCGCGCCGGCGCTGGATGTCGCGCAGGAGGGTCAGGATCTGCTGCTGGATGGTGACGTCGAGGGCGCTCGTCGGTTCGTCGGCCAGAAGCACCGCGGGGGCCTGGGCAAGAGCGATGGCGATCACCATCCGCTGCTTCATGCCGCCCGAGAACTGGTGGGGATAGGTGTCGAGACGCCCCTCGGGATCGGAGATCTGGACGTCGCGGAGCAGGCCGGCGGCGATCCGGCGCGCCTCGCGCCGCGGCAGCGGGCGGCCGGCGGTGATCGCCTCGACAAGCTGGTCGCCGATCGTCATCACCGGGTTGAGAGCGCTCGCCGCGTCCTGGAAGACGACGCCGATGGCGCGCCGGCGGAGGGCCCGGATGGCCGCAGGCGACATGGCGAGGGGATCGCTGCCGGCGATGACCAGCCGGCCGCCGGTGACCGCGGCCTGCCCGGCGGGCAGGAGGGTGCCGATCGCGCGCAGGAGCGTGCTCTTGCCCGACCCCGATTCGCCGACGATGGCGAGGGTCCGCCCGGCCACCATGTCGATGTCGACGCCGCGCACCGCCGGCAGGTGCCCCCGCTCGGTCAGATACGAGACCTCGAGGTCGCGGGCGGCGACGACGGCCTCCGCCGCCGCACCCTCCCTGTCCCCGCCGCGGGCCGCCGCGGCCGGCCGGGCGCGGCGGCGGAAGCGGCGGGGGATGCGGACCGCGGTCGGGTCGTAGATCGTCCGCAGGGCCTCGCCGAGCAGGTTGAAGCCCAGGGCCGAGACGGCAAGGAAAAGGCCGGGGAAGGTGGCGAGGAAGGGGTGGCTGCGGATGTAGGACCGGCTCTCGCCGAGCATCGTCCCCCATTCGGGCTGCGGCGGCTGCACCCCGAGGCCGAGAAAGCCGAGCCCCGAGGCGGCGAGCAGCGTCGAGGCGAAGAGGAGGCTCGCGAGGGTGACGAGGATGCCGGCCATGTTCGGCAGGACGTGCAGCGCGAGGACCCGGAGGGGAGCGCTGCCGAGGGCGGTGTTGCCCTCGACGAAGGGCTCGGCGATGACGCTCATCGCCACCGCGCGCGAGGTGCGCACGAAGACCGGGATGGCGACGACGCCGACGGCGATGATGACGTTCTCGGTGCTGGCCCCGAGGACGGCGACGATCGCGAGGGCGAAGACGATGTCGGGAAAGCTGAGCATGATGTCGACGGCGCGCATCACGAGCATGTCGAGCCAGCCGCGCCGCCAGGCGGCGGCGAGGCCGAGCGGGACGCCGACGACGAAGGCGACGGCGACGCCGCCGACGCCGATGCCGAGCGAGGCCCGCGCCCCCGTCAGCACCCGGGAGAAGACGTCGCGGCCAAGCTGGTCGGTGCCGAACCAGTGCGCCGACGAGGGCGGCCGGAGGGTCGCGGCGAAGTTCTGGACGTAAGGGTCGAGGGGGGCGAGGGAGGGGCCGGCCACGGCGAGGACGGCATAGAAGGCGACGAGAGCAAGCCCGATCACCCCTTTCGGCTGGCGCACGAGCCGGCGGAGGTCGTCAAGGCGCGTCCGCCGCGGGGGCAACGCGGCGACGCCCGCCGCCTCGGCCGCCGCCCCGTTCGCCGCCCCGGGTGTGACCTCGGCCATCCCCGCGACCCCGCTACCGTGTCACCGGCTGGCGCGTGCGCGGGTCAAGCCACATTGTCAGGAGGTCGGTCGCGAGGTTGATGACGACGAAGAAGACGGCAAACATCAGGATGCAATACTGGATGATCGGGTAGTCGGAACTGCCGACCGCCTGCACGAGGAGGCGCCCGATCCCGGGCACGCCGAAGACCGTCTCGTTGATGACCGAACCGCCGAGCATGGCGCCGAACTGGACGCCGGCGACGCTGACGGCGGCTATGAGCGAGTTGCGGAGGGCGTGGACGAGGATCACGCGCATCTCGCTCAGGCCCTTGGAGCGGGCGGTGTCGAGGTAATCCTTTCCCATCACCTCGAGCAGGTTGGCGGTGACGAGGCGGCTGAAGGTCGCGGCCGGGCGGGTGGCGACGGCGAGGATCGGCAGCACGAAATGGGCCGGCGTGCTGGCGCCGGCCGCCGGCAGCCAGCCGAGGTGCACGGCAAAGAGCCAGATGCAGAGAAGGCCGAGCCAGTAGATCGGCATCGAGATGCCGGCGAGCGTCAGGACGGTGATGACGGTGTCGGTCAGCGTGCCCTGGCGGAGCGCGCAGGCGACCCCCGAGAGCGCCCCGACGATCAGCCCGACGAGAAGCCCGCCGACCGCGATCACCACCGTCGTCGGCATGCGTTCGGCGATCTCGAGGGCGACCGGGCGGCCGGTGCGGAACGACTTGGCGAGGTCGGGATCGACGAGGCCGCGCAAGAACATCACGTAGCGGGTGCCGAGCGGCCTGTCGAGGCCGAGGAACTCGCGGATGGCCGCGACCTCGGCATCGGTCGCCATGGTCCCGGCGAGCATCTGGGCGGGGTCGCCGGGGATCAGGTCGACGAACCAGAAGACCAGGACCGAGACGATGACGAGGACCGGCACCGCCGCGATCAGCCTCCGGACGACGAACATCCCCCCGTTTCCCGCGCCCTGACGCCGTCAGCGCTCGACGGTCACGGTGCCGAGGATCATCGTCTCGTCGGGGCGCACCTCGAGGCCCTTGACGTCGTCGCCGACCCCGATCGCCTGCTTCTGGTACCAGAGGAAGACGAAGGGCTGCTCGGTCCAGACGATCTCCTGGACCTCGCCGTAGATCTCCTTCTGCCTGGCGGGGTCGCTGGTGGTGCGGCCGAGGCGCAGGAGTTCGTCCACCCGAGCGTTGCTGAAGCCGGTGCGGTTGGCGCCGACGCCGGTGTAGAAGAGGCGGTAGAGCGTGTAGTCGATCCCCGCCGTGGCCCGGCCGACCATGCCCATGTTGTCCTTGCGCTCGTCGGGCACGGTGTTGATGACGCCGGACCAGGTGCCGCGGTCGACGATGTTGGCGTTCACGTTGATGCCGATCGCCTGCCACAGTCCCTGCAGGGCCTGGCAGGCCTGCACGTCCTTGATGTAGCGCCCGGTCGGGCAGGTCATGGTCAGCGCAAGCTGGCCCGGGCCGTAGCCCGCCTCGGCGAGGAGGGCCTTGGCCCGCTCGGGATCGTAGGGAAGGGGATCGAAGGTGCGGCGCAGGTCGTCCTGGGTGCCGGGCCCGACCATGCCGACCGAGGGCGTGGCGAGGCCGCCGAGGACGCCCGTGGTGATGCCCTCGCGGTCGACCGAGATATTCAGCGCCTGGCGCACCCTCGCGTCGGTCAGGGGCCCCCGCAGCACCAGTTCCATGCTGATCGAGAACATGCTGGGCAGGAGGCGGACCTCGGCGTCATCGAGGGCCTGGATGGTCGGGATCGCCTCGGGCGGCACCCGCTCGGCGATGTCGACGTCGCCGGTCTCGAGCAGCGCCATGCGCGAGCCGTCCTCGGGCGCGGCGATGAAGGTGATGCGCTCGAGCGTCGCCGGGGCCGGGCCGTCGTAGCTCGGGCTCGGGACGAGGCTGATGCGCTCGCCGCCAACGTAGTCCTCGACCATGTAGGGGCCGCTGCCGACCGGATGGCGGCCGTACTCGGCCCCCATCTCCTTGGCGGCGCCGACGTTGACGATCACGGCGGCGGTGTTGGCGAGGAGCATCAGCGCGTGGCCGTTCGCCTCCTTGAGGCGGAACTCGACGGTATCCTCGGCGACCGCCACCGCGGTGCCGAGCGAGGCGTAGAGGCCGGCGTAGATCGAACCCGTCGTGGGGTCGAGCAGGCGGTTGAACGAGGCCGCCACGGCCTCGGCGTTCAGGGGATCGCCGTTGGCGAAATGGCGGCCGGTGACCATGGTCACCGTCAGGACCATGCCGTCGGCCGAGTAGGAGTATCCGGTGGCGAGGTCGGGCTCGATGTTGTTGGTCGCCCCGAGCTTGTAGAGCCCGTTGTAGACCAGGAGGCTGATGGCGTTGCCGATCGGCAGGGCGTTGGTCAGGGGGTCGAGGGTGTCGGGGTCGATGCCGATCGCGACGCGCAACTCGCCGCTCGGCGCCGCGGCGACCGCGAGGGGCGAGGCGCAGCACATCAGCGCCAGCAGGACGTGGCGCAGGGTCTTCCTTGGCATCAGTGGCATCCTATCCCCCCTTTGACGGCCGGATGACGGTCGGGCCGCCGCCTTGCGTCCGGGCGCGCGGCGTGGCAACTGAATCCTGGAAACGGCAATTCCGCCGGCCCCGGTCCCTGCCGGATGGGAACTGGATAGCGCGCCGGTCCCGGTCCAGCAATGCCCGGCGCTTGCGATGTCCATAACTCCATGGCATGAATGCCTGCCGGCGCGGGGCCCGGACCCCTGCCGGGGCTCCTCCTCCGGCCGGTCCCCGGGGCGATGAACTACCGCCAGATCGAGATCTTCGCGGCGATCATGGAATGCGCCTCGATCACCGAGGCCGCCATGCGCCTGCACCTGTCGCAGCCGGCCGTCAGCAAGTCGCTGAAGGCGCTCGAGGACGAACTCGGGCTGCGGCTTTTCCAGCGGACCACGCGCGGGCTGCACGCGACCGACGAGGCGCGCGAGTTCTATGCCGAGGCGAGCCGCGTCCTCATGGGTTTCGGCCATCTCGGGGCCTTCGCGCGAACCCTGCGGGACCTCGGCCATGCCCGCATCGTCGTCAGCACGATGGTGGCGCTGTCGCTGAAATGGCTGCCCGAGGTGACGTCCGAGTTCGTGCGCCTTTTTCCCGACGTCGCCTTCGAGTTCCAGTTCCGGAGCTCGACCGAGACCGTCCGCCTCGTGGCCCAGGGCGAGGTCGATGTCGGCATCGCCCAGGCCCGCTCGAACGACCTCTCGGTGCAGCGCCAGCGCGTCTTCGACCTCTCCGCCGTCTGCGCGCTGCCTGCCGGCCACCCGCTCGCGCTGCGCTCCTCCCTTCACGCCCGCGACCTCCAGGGGCAGAAGATCATCTCGCTCGCCGAGGGCGACGAGTTCCGGCGGCTCTTCGAGGCGACGCTCGCCGCCCATGGCGTCGGCGTCCGCTCGCGCATCGAGGTCGCCCTCGGGGTGATGCTCTGCGCGCTGGTCGAGGCGGGCGGCGGCATCGGCATCGTCGATGTCGAGACCGCGCGGGCGGTGAACGGGCCGGGCATCGCCTTCCGCCGCCTCGAGCCCGCGGTGCGGGTGCCGATCTACGCCCTGCGCAACGTCCACAAGCCGCAGGGCCTGGCCGTCCAGCGCTTCATCGAGCACCTCCTGCGCCGCGCCCCCCGCCCGTGGAGCGACGACCCGGCGCCCGACGATCCTGGCGGCTGAGGCCGCGGCCGGCACGCGGCCACCGCGGCAGGATGCGGAGGCCGGCGTGCTCTCCCTCCGCATGCCGGCCGCGGGGCCACGGGCGGCGCCAAGCGCCCGCCCTCGGGGATAGGCGGGACCGCCCGTGCCGGCGCACAGGCGGGGGTGAGGCGGCGGGGCGGTTCCATGGGCCGGGCGTCGCCATCCGGGGAACGTGGATTCATTCGCGGACTGCGCCATGGTTCGCCCGTCCTCGCCCCGAGCCACGGGCTCGCGCCCGGCCGCGGGCGGCGCGAAGCGCCCGCCCGGGGGGGGGGGGGGAATGCCCGTGCCCGCGCACGGGCGGGGGTGGGGCGGCGGGTCCTAACCCTTCCTGAGGACGCGGTTGCCGAGGGTCTCGGCGATCTGGACGGCGTTGAGAGCGGCACCCTTGCGCAGGTTGTCGGAGACGACCCACAGGTTGAGCCCGTTCTCGACCGTCGGATCCTGGCGGATGCGGCTGACGTAGGTCGCGTATTCGCCGACGCACTCGACCGGGGTCACGTAGCCCCCGGGCTCGCGCTTGTCGACGACGAGCACGCCCGGGGCCTCGCGCAGGATCTCGCGCGCCTCGTCCTCGTCGAGGAACTCCTCGAACTCGACGTTGACGGCCTCGGAATGGCCGACGAAGACCGGCACCCGCACGCAGGTCGCCGTCACCCTGATGGCGGGGTCGAGGATCTTCTTGGTCTCGGCCACCATCTTCCATTCCTCCTTGGTCGTGCCGTCCTCCATGAAGACGTCGATGTGGGGAATGACGTTGAAGGCGATCTGCTTGGTGAACTTCCTCGGCGCCACCTCCTGGCCGGGGACGAAGATGCCCTTGGTCTGGGTCCAGAGCTCGTCCATCGCCTCCTTGCCCGCGCCCGAAACCGATTGGTAGGTCGCGACCACCACCCGCCTGATGCGGGCGCGGTCGTGGAGGGGCTTCAGCGCCACGACCATCTGGGCCGTCGAGCAGTTGGGGTTGGCGATGATGTTGCGGTTGCGGCAGAGGGTGATCGCCTCGGCGTTGACCTCGGGCACGACGAGCGGGACCGCGGGGTCGTAGCGGTAGAGCGAGGAGTTGTCGATCACGACGCAGCCCGCACCCGCCGCCCGCGGCGCATATTCCTTCGTCGGCCCCGAGCCGATGGCGAAGAGGGCCATGTCCCAGCCCGTGAAGTCGAAGCCCTCGATGTCCCGGGTCCGGAGCGTGCGGTCGCCGAAGCTCACCTCGCTGCCGAGCGACCGCCGCGAGGCGAGGGCGGCGATCTCGTCGACGGGGAACTCCCGCTCGGCGAGGATGTTCAGCATTTCGCGGCCCACGTTCCCGGTGGCCCCGGCGACGACGACACGATAGCCCATCGGGCCCTCCCTTCGGCTGCCGGGGGCGGCCTTAGCGCAATGGCGTCCGGAGGGGAAGGGGCGCCGCGGCCGGGCCGCCCGCGCCGGTCCCAGGCCCGCCCGGGCGGCCGGGGATCCCGCCCCCCCTGGGGCCCTCGCCGGCCCGCGCCGCGGAAGCGGACGCCGCGCCCGCCCTCGCGGGCCCGCTCGGCCCCCGGGGCGGCCCGGGCGCCCCGGCGCCTCAGCGCCGCCCGGCGAGGGCCTCGCCCATCACCTCGGCCACGCGCCGGCGGGCGAGGTCGTTGTGGGCGCCGGCGAGGCGGGCCGCGCCGTCGGCGTCGCGGGCGCGGATCAGGGCCACGAGGTCGCGGTGCTGGACGACAATCGTCCGGAGGTGGTCGGCAAGCGAGTGCTCGCGATCGAAGTCGTAGGTGACGGCCATGCGCGACACCCGCAGGCCCTCGTTGTAGAGGCTGACCGAGATCGCGTAGAGGCAGCGGTTGCCGGCCGCGGCGGCGATGGCGACGTGGAAGTCGCGGTTGGTCTCGATCATGCGGTTGCTGTCGCGGCGGGCGGCGCAGTCCTCGAACTCCTGCAGGTGGCGCTCGATCGCGGCCAGGCCGCGGTCGTCGCAACGCCCGGCGGCGAGGCCGGTGGTCGTCGACTGCACGAACTCGAGGGCCTCGAAATAGTCGCGCACGTCGGCGAGGCTGAGGTCGGCGACCACGGCGCCGCGGTTGGGCAGGAGTGTCACCAGCCGCTCGGCGCCGAGGCGGATCAGCGCCTCGCGGATGGGGGTCCGCGAGACCCCGAGCTCGGCGGCGAGCCGCCCCTCCTCGACCGGCATGCCGGGGGGGAGGTCGAGCGAGAGGATGCGCTCCTTGAGGAGGGCATGGACGCGCTGGCTGCCCTTGCCCTTGGGCAGCGCCCGCGCCGGCCGGCGCCCGTCCCCCGATCGCGTCGCGTCCTCCACCTGCCTCCCCCTCGCCCCTCGCGCCCCGAAGGGCCGCCCCGGCCCGGCCGCCCTCCGGCGTCCCCTGCCCTCCTAGCACAGGGGGACGGGAAAGGCTTGGCGAATCCGCATGGATCGTGTATGCACGATGTCGACAGGTGGGCCCGGCCATCCCCGGCCGCGTCCCCGGCGGAGGGCGGGGCCATGGCAGAGGCAGCGGGCGGGCGCGGCTCGGGGCCCTCGGGCCATCGCGTCGGCGTCGATGTCGGCGGAACCTTCACCGACATCGTCATGGTCGAGGAAGCGACGGGCGAGATCCGGGTGGCCAAGGTCGCGACCGTTCCTGACGATCCCTCGGACGGCTGCATCCACGGCATCCTCAAGGCGCTCGCGGGCCACGACATCGCCGCCGCGGCGCTCGCGTTCACCGTCCACGGCACCACCATCGCCACCAACACGATCATCCAGGGCAAGGGTGCGAGGGCCGGGCTCATCACCTCGGAGGGCTTCCGCGACGTCCTCGAGATCGCCTACCAGACCCGGCCGACGCTCTACGACGTCTTCTACGACAAGGCGAAGCCCCTCATCCCGCGCCACCTCTGCAAGGGCGTCCCCGAGCGCATCGACGGCGACGCCGTCGTCCTGGTGCCGCTCGACGAGGAGGCCGTGCGGGCGGCCGCGCGCGAGCTTGCGGCCGCGGGGGTGGAGGCGATCGCCGTCGCCTTCCTGCATTCCTACAAGGACCCCGCCCACGAACGGCGCTGCCAGGAGATCCTCGCCGAGGAGGTGCCCGGCATCCCGGTCGTGCTCTCCTCGCACATCAGCCCGGAATACCGGGAGTATCCGCGGACCTCGACGGCCGTCGTCAACGCCGTGCTGCAGCCGCGCATCGGCCCCTACATCGGCCGCCTCGAGGACCGGCTGGAGGCGATCGGGGTCGGCTCGGGCCTGCACCTCATGAGCTCGTCGGGCGGCATCATCGCCGCCAACGTTGCCAAGCGCCATCCTGTCCACCTCGTCGAATCGGGCCCGGCCGCGGGCGTCATCGGCGCGGCCTTCATCGCCGGGCTCGCCGGCCACCGGAACCTCCTCGCCCTCGACATCGGCGGCACGACGGCCAAGGCCGCGCTCGTCAACGACGGCACGCCGACGATCGCCGAGCAGTTCGAGGTCGGCTCCTCGGCCGTCGCCACCGTCACCGCCCAGCGCGGGCAGGGCTATCCGGTGCTGACGCCGGTCATCAGCCTCGTCGAGATCGGGGCCGGCGGCGGCTCGATCGCCCATCTCGACCCCGGCGGGGCGCTCGCCGTCGGGCCCGAGAGCGCGGGCGCCCTCCCCGGTCCGGCCTGCTACGCCGCCGGCGGCCGCGAGCCGACGCTGACGGACGCCAACCTCGTCCTCGGCCGCATCAATCCCGACTACTTCCTCGGCGGCGAAAGACGGCTTGATCCCTCGCTGGCCGAGGCGGCGATCGCCCGCCGCGTCGCCGGGCCCATGGGCGTCAGCGTCGTCGCCGCCGCCCAGGCGATCATCGACATCGCCGATGCCAAGATGACGAGCGCGCTCAACTTCATCTCGGTCGAGCAGGGGATCGACCCGCGCGGCTACGTCCTCGTGCCCTCGGGCGGGGCCGGCCCCATGCAGGCCTGCGCCATCGCCCGCGCGCTCGGCGTGCCCAGGGTCCTCATCCCCCCGGCCCCCGGGCTCAACTCGGCGGTCGGGCTTCTCGCCACCGACCTCAAGCACGAACTCGTGCGGACCCTGATGAAGCCCGCCCGCCAGACCGATGCGGCCGAACTCGCGGCCGTCTTCGGCGAGATGGAAGCGGTGACGCGCGCCCTTCTCGAGGACGAGGGCGTGGGCGCGGACCGCATCCACATCCTGCGCGAGATCGCCATGTGCTATGTCGGCCAGTCCTTCCAGCTCAAGGTGCCGGTGCCCGCGGCCATCGACGGCGGCATCGCCGAGGTCATGGCCGCGGCCTTCCACCGCCGCCACATCGAGGCCTACGGGTTTGCCAACGCCCGCGAGCCGGTGCAGTTCGTCAACCTGCGCCTGACCGCGACGGGCCGGGTCGACCGCCCGACCGTCCGCCGCGTGCCGGCGGGCGACGGCAACCCGGCGGGGGCGGTGAAGGGCGTCCGCGCCGTCCACTTCCGCGAGACGGGCGGGGCCGCCCTCACGACGATCTACGACCGCGCCCGCCTGCGCGCCGCCGACGCCTTCGCCGGCCCCGCGATCGTCGAGCAGATGGACACGACGACGGTGATCCCGCCCGGGGCGAGGGTCACGGTCGACGACTTCGGCAATCTCGTCGTCACCTTCGAGGCCGCCGCGGAGGCTGCCGGGGGCGACGCCGCGACGGCGGCGGCGCGGCCGCCCGCGGCCGCGGCCGCCCGGGCCCCCGCCGGCGGCGACATCGGGGGGGCGATGGATCCCGTCACCTTCGAGGTCCTGCGCAACGGCGTCGTCAACGCCACCGAGGAGATGGCGCTGACGATCCGCCGCGCCGCCTTCTCGACCAACATCAAGACCCGCGCCGATTTCTCCTGCGCCTTCTTCGACCGCAACCTGCGCTGCGTGGCGCAGTCCTTCGCCCAGCCCGCCCATCTCGTGGCGATGAGCGAGATCACCCCCAACGCGCTCCGCGAATACGGGCCCGAGCAGCTCCTGCCCGGCCAGTCGCTCATCGTCAACGATCCCCACCGCGGCTCGAGCCACCTCAACGACGTCGCCATCATCAGCGCCGTCGACGCCGGCGGCCGCCGCATCGGCTATGTCGCCAACATGGCCCACCACATCGACGTCGGCGGCTCGCAGCCCGCGAGCCTCGGCGTCAACAAGGAGATCTTCCAGGAGGGCATCGTCCTGCCGCCGACACTCGTCGCCACCGGCGGCGAGGTCGACCAGAACGTGCTGCGCCTCATCCTCGCCAACATCCGCGCCCCCCGCGAGACCAACGGCGACCTCCTCGCCCAGCTCTCGGCCTCGGTCGTGGGGGCGCGCCGGCTGGTCGATCTCGCCGAGCGGCACGGGGTCGGGACGCTCGAGGGCTTCTTCGACGAGCTCATCGCCTACACCGAACGCTGGGCCGAGCGCGAGATCCGCAAGCTTCCCGAGGGCGTCTATGCGGCCGAGGGGTTCCGCGACGACGACGGCGTCACCGACCGGCCGGTCAGGCTCAGGGTCGCGGTGACGATCGCCGACGGCCACGTCACCGTCGACGTGACGGGCTCGGACTCCCAGCGGCCAAGCCCGCTCAACTGCAACCGCGCCATGGCCCGCACGGCCGCCGTCTTCGTCACCCGCTGCCTGATCGACGACCGCATCCCCGTCAACGAGGGGCTTCTGCGGCGCGTCCACCTGACCGGCCCCGACGGGCTCGTCTGCACGGCCGTGCGGCCGGCCGCGGTCGTCGGCGGCTGGGAACTCGTCTCGCGTCTGACCGAGGTCGTCTTCCTCGCCCTCCACCCGGTCATGCCCGACCGCATCCCCGCCGCCGGCAAGGGCTGCATCGTCAACATCGGCTTCGGCGGCCAGGACCCGCGGCGCGGCGAATACTACTGCTACATGGAGACGATCGCCGGCGGCAACGGGGCCCGGCCGACCAAGGACGGCCCCGACGCCGTCCAGACCAACATCCAGAACACCGAGAATGCCCCCATCGAGGAGGTCGAGCTTCACTACCCGATCCGCATCCGCCGCTACGAGCTCATCGCCGACAGCGGCGGCACCGGCCGCTTCCGCGGCGGCCTCGGGATCCGGCGCGAGTTCGAGTTCCCCTATGCCGCCTGCACCTGGACGGTGCTCTCGGACGGCCGCCGCTTCGCCCCCTGGGGGCTCATGGGCGGGGGGCCCGGGCGGACGCCGAAGTTCATCCTCGATCCCGCGGGCGAGCGCCGCGACCTGCCCTCGAAGTGCACGGTCGAGGTCGCCAAGGGCGGCCGCGTGGTCGTCGAGACGGCGGGCGGCGGGGGCTTCGGCGATCCGGGGGCACGGGCCGCCGAGGCGATCGCCCGCGACCGGAGGGACGGCAAGGTGACGGCGCCGCCCGCGGGCGCCGGCGCACCGTGACGGGGGCGCGGCCGCGGCCCGGCCCGCGGGGGGCGGCCGCGCCGGGACTGCAGGACAACGTCGCAACGAAGGGAGACGCGACATGAAACGGCTTGGCACTGTGCTCGCGGCCTCGCTCCTCGCCCTTGCCATGGGCACCGGCGGGGCGGCGGCCGAAACCGTCCTCAAGGCGGGCCACATCTCGCCCAAGGACAGCCTCGAGGGCATGGCCGTCGACCGCTTCGCCGAACTGGTCCGGGAAAAGACCGGCGGCGCGGTCGTGGTAGAGGTCTTTCCCTCCGAGCAGCTCGGCAAGGGCGTGGCCCAGATCGACAGCACCATGATCGGCAACCAGGACCTCTATTTCGGCGGCAGCCCCGAGTTCGAGCGCTTCAGCGACGGGCTGAAGCTCCTCGGCCTCAACTGGGTCATCCCGAGCCAGGCGGCCTTCCGCCGCGTCACCGAGGACCCGGTCTGGAACGACATCCTCATCGACCCGCTGGCGGCGGCCGGGCTCGTCGTGCTCAACTCCAACTGGGAGCGCGGGCCCTACCGGGTGATGGTCAGCACGCGCCCGATCACCAGCATCGCCGACATGCGCGGCCTGAAGTTCCGCATCGCCCCCATCGACACCTGGCGCAAGGCCTGGGGCGCCGTCGGCACCGACATGGTCGTGCTGGCCTGGACCGACGTCTACCTCGGCCTGAAGCAGGGCACGGTCGAGGCCGTGACCTCGCCCATCAGCCTCGTGCGGCCGATGAAGTTCACCGAGGTCGCCAAGCACATCATCCGCACCGACGAGTTCTGGCAGGTGCTGCTGCCGGTCATCAACAAGGACCGCTTCGAGAGCCTGACCGGGGACCAGCGGGCGGCCCTCCTCGCCGCCGCGGCCGAGGCCGGCCAGTGGTATGTCGCCGAGCAGGAGACGCGCGGGGACGCCGACATCGCCCTCATGCGCGAGCAGGACGGGGCCGACTTCACCACCATCGACCTCGCGCCGGGCATCGCGCTCATGCAGCCGGTCGTCCGCGCGCTGGAGGCCGAGGGGTTCATCCCCGCGGGGCTCTACGACCGGGTGCTGGCGATCGCCGCCGCGGGCTAGGCCGACGCATCGCCCCCCGGCCGCCCGCGCGCGGCCGGGGGGCATCCCAGGGGGGGCCGGGCATGCAGCGACTGCGCGCCGTCGTCGACACGGTGACCGATGCCCTCGCCGACGGCGCGACCGTCCTCGGGGCCGTCCTCCTCGCCCTCGTCACCCTCGTGTCGGGGGCCGAGCTCGTCGCCCGAAGCCTCACCGGGAGTTCCTGGATCGAGGCCGGCGACCTCGCCATGCTGTTCGCCGTCGCCATGTACTTCACCGGCTACCCCGCCCTCCTCAACCGCGACGAGGACATCCGCATGGACTACTTCTACCTGCGGCTGCCGCCCCGCCTGCGCCGGGGCATCGACCTCGCCGCGGCGGCGGCGATCGTCCTCTTCTTCGTCGTCCTGGTGGTCAAGGCGATCGTCCTCTTCCGCATGGGCCTGCGCTTCCGCCACCCCGTGCTCGCCCTGCCGGCGGCGGCGGTCTACGCCCCGCTCGTGATCGGTGCCGCCTTCGGCCTTCTCGTCGCGATCCGCAAGCTTCTCGACGGCCTCGCCGACCTCGGCCGGCCCGCGGCCCCGCCCCGCCCCGACGCCCACCACCCCTAGCCCGGGCGGCCCCGCGCCATGATGTCGCTGATCCTGACCCTCGGCTTCGTCCTCCTGATGTGCCTGCGGGTGCCGGTGTCGATGGCCATCGGGCTCTCGACGCTCCTCCCGCTCGTGCTCCTCGACCGCAACCTCGTCGTCATCCCGCAGTTCATGATGGAGGGGGTCTCGAGCCAGGCGCTCCTGGCGCTGCCGTTCTTCATCCTTGCCGGCAACCTCTTCAATGCCTGCGGCCTCAGCCGCCGCATCTGGGATTTCGCCGACGCGCTCGTGGGCCACATCCGCGGCGGCCTCGGCCATGTCATGGTCATCGCCAACATGATCTTCGCCGGCATCTCGGGATCGGCCCTCGCCGATGCCGCGGGGCTTGGCGTCATGGGTATCCCGGCGATGGAGAAGCGCGGCCACACCCGCGCCTACGCGACCGCGCTCACGCTCTGCTCGTCGGTCATCGGGCCCATGATCCCGCCCTCGATCAACCTCGTGATCTACGGCGTCATCGCCCAGGAATCGATCGGCCGGCTCTTTCTCGCCGGGGTCGTCCCCGGCATCGTCATCGGCTTCGCGATGATGGGGGCCGTCTACGTCATGGCCGTGACCGGCCGCGACGTCGCCCGGCCGTCGCCGCGCCAGCCGGCGCTCGAGGTCACCCGGCGCCTCGGCACCACCTCGCCCGCGCTCGTGCTGCCGGTCGTCGTGCTGGTCGGCATCAGCTTCGGGCTCCTCACCCCGACCGAGGTCGGGATCTTCTGCGCCGCCTACGCGCTCCTGCTCAACCTCGCCTACCGCGAGGCGGGGCCGCGTCAGCTTTGGCGGGTGCTGGTCGATTCCTTCAAGTCGACGGTCATGATCATGTATGTGATCGCGGTCTCGACCGTGGCCGGCTGGATCTACACCTACGACGGCGTCGCCATGGCCCTGACCGACCTCATCATCGCGATCAGCAGCAACCCCTGGGTCGTCCTCCTGCTCGTCAACATCGTCCTCCTCATCCTCGGCTCGATCCTCGAGCCCCTGCCGGTGATGATCCTGACGACGCCGCTCTTCCTGCCGGTCGTCACCGCGCTCGGCGTCGATCCGATCCAGTTCGGGATCGTCGTCAGCCTCAACATCACCATCGGCATCATCACCCCGCCGATGGGCATCGGGCTCTACGTCATGATGGGCATCACCGACATCCGGTTCGAGACGCTGGTCGTCGCCTGCATCCCGTTCCTGTTCATCCTCGTCGGCTGCCTGATGCTGTTCACCTATATCCCCGCCCTCAGCCTCTGGCTGCCCGACCTCTTGATGGGCGCCCGTCCCTAGCGGCGGCACGAGGTCCGGGCGGGGGGCACCAGCCCAACGGAGGCACCATGTCCCTGCGCGACAACATCCGCACCCCCGGCCGACTGTTCCAGATCGTCAGCGTCCACAACGCGCTCGCGGCGCGGATCGCGGGCGAGTTCGGCTTCGACTGGCTGAGCGTCGGCGGCTACAACGTCTCGGGCTCATGGCTCGGCCTGCCCGATGTCGGCCTCCTGACCCTGAGCGAGCAGGCCGAGGCGGTGCGCCGGATCGCCGCCGTCGCGACGGCCCCGATCATCGCCGACGGCGACGACGGCTACGGCAACTACCTCAACGTCATGCGGCTGGTGCGCGAGATGGAGCGGGCGGGCGCCAGCGCGATCCACATCGAGGACCAGGTGCTGCCCAAGAAATGCGGCCACATGAAGGGCAAGCGGATCGTGCCGGCCCGGGACTTCATCGCCAAGATCAGGGCCTTCGTCGATACCCGCCGGTCGGAGGACTTCCTTCTCGTCGCCCGCACCGACGCCCTTGCCGTCGAGGGGTTCGCGGCCGCCATCGACCGCGCCGGCGCCTACCGCGAGGCCGGCGCCGACGTCATCTTCGTCGAGGCGATCACCTCGCGGGAGGAGGCGGCCGAGATCCCGCGAAGGATCGCCGGGCCCCTCCTCTACAACTGGGTCTACAAGGGCCTTTCGCCGCTCATCCCGCTGCCGGAACTCCAGGATCTCGGCTACCGCTTCGTTCTCCAGGCCGATGTCCTCTATGCCGTCTCGTTCGCGCTCCGCGAGTATTTCGGCGAGCTGAAGCGCACCGGCTCCTACGGCCGCGCGGCCGAGCGCATGCTCTCGTTCGACGAGTTCAACGACCTCATCGGGCTGGCCGCGATCGAGGCCGCCGAACGGACCTACGAGGGGACCTGACGGCCGCCGCCGGCGGGGAGCCCGAGCCGGGCCCCGCGCGCAGGCGCCCGGGGCGCGCGCGCGCGCCCCGGCGGCCCGCACCCCCCTCAGGCGCGCAGCCGCCGGCCCGCGGGATCGTGCGGCGAGGGCGGGATGACGCGGGCCGCGCGCTCGATGCCGACGATGTGGGTCGTGAGTTCCTGCCCCGGGCGGGCGAGGTCGCGCTCGAGGAGCGCCATCGCGAGGCTCCGGCCGACGGTGTGGCCGTAACCGCCCGAGGTCACGAAGCCCGCAAGCCGCCCGCGGTGCCAGAGGGGCTCGTAGCCGCCCGCGTCGGCGTCCCCGGCATCGACCTCGACGGTCACGAGCCGGCGGCCGGCCCCGCCCCGGTCGCGTTCGGCCAGCGCCGCCGCCCGGCCCACGAAGTCGCCCTTGTCGAAGGCGATCCAGTGGTCCATCCCGGTCTCGCCGGGGGTGTAGGCCTGGGTGAACTCGCGCGACCAGATGCCGAAGCTCTTCTCGAGCCGGAGCGCGTTCAGCGCCCCGTAGCCGAACTCGGCGAGGCCGAGGCCCTCCCCGGCCCCGAGGAGGAGGCGACGGAGCACCGCGTGCTCGTTGGCCTGGCAATGGATCTCGAAGCCGAGCTCGCCCACTACCGACAGCCGCCCGACCCGCGTCCGCAGGAGGCCGACATCGAGGCTGCGGCAGGCGAGGAAGGGGAAGGCGGCGTTGGAGAGGTCGGCCGCGGTCAGCCGGGCGAGGAGTTCGCGCGACCGCGGGCCGGTGACGAGGAAGCCCACCGTCGCGTCCGAGATGTCGCGCACCTCGACGCCGGCGTCGAGATGGCCCTCGAACCAGCGCATGTGCCATTCGCGCAGGTAGTAGGATCCCATGATCCACCAGCTGCCGTCGCCCCAGTTGAAGAGGGTGAGGTCGCCCTTGAGGCGGCCGTCGGCGCCCAGCATGGGGGCAAGGCGCGCCCGCCCCGGAGGGGGCAGCCGGCAGGCGAGCAGGCGGTCGAGCCAGGCCCGCGCGCCCGGACCCCGGACCTCGTAGCGCGAGAAGGCGGTGATGTCGATCAGCCCCACCCCCTCGCGCACCCGCCGGCATTCCTCGGCGACGATCGCGAAGGCGTTCGAGCGCCGGAGGGTCGGCGTCTCGACGAAGCCCGCGGGCGCGAAGTAGAGCGGCACCTCCATGCCCCACGAGACCCCCCAGCGGGCGCCGGCCGCGGTCATGGCGTCATGGGCGCCGGCGGTCTTCAGGGGCCGGCCGGCCGGCAGCTGCTCGTTGGGATAGCTCATGACGAAGCGGCGCGAGTAGAACTGCCCCGTCGTCTCGCGGATGTATTCGCGGTTCGCGGCGAAGGCGCCGTAGCGGGCGATGTCCATGCCCCAGACGTCGGCCTCGGGCTCGCCCCTGATCATCCATTCGGCGAGCGACCGGCCGACCCCGCCGCCCTGGAGGAAGCCCGCCATGACCCCGCAGGCGACCCAGTAGTTCGCGACCCCCCGCACCGGCCCGACGAGCGGGTTGCCGTCGGGCGAGAAGGTGAAGGCGCCGTTGACCCAGCGCCGGATGCCGGCGGTCTCGAGGCAGGGGTAGCGGCGGAAGGCGATCGCGAGCTCGTCGGTGATGCGGTCGAGATCCTCGGGGATGAGCTCGACCCCGTAGTCCCAGGGCGCGCCGTCCATGTTCCAGTGCTTGTGGTTGATCTCGTAGATGCCGAGGAGGAGCCCCTTCTGCTCCTGGCGCATGTAGGTGAAGCCCTCGAGATCGACCATCAGCGGCAGCTCGAAGTCGAGCGCGGCGAGGTCCGGCAGGGCCTCGGTGACGAGGTAGTGGTGCTCCATGGGCGAGAGCGGCAGCTCGATCCCGGCCATGCGCCCGACCTGCTTGGCCCAGAGCCCGGCGGCGTTGACGACGTGGTCGGCGACGGTCGTGCCCTGCTCGGTCACGACCTCCCAGCGGCCGTCGGGGCGGTGGCGAAGCTCGATCACGCGGTTGTTCTCGATGATCTCGGCCCCGCGCAGCCGCGCCGCCCGGGCATAGGCATGGACCGTGCCCGAGGTGTCGATGTGGCCCTCGCGCTCGGCGTAGAGGCCGCCGAGGATGCCGCGGGTGTCGATGACCGGGCAGCGGCGGGCGATCTCGTCCGGGCCGACGAGGTGGACATCGTTGATGCCCATGGTCTGGAAGACGCGGTAGGAGGCCTGCAGCCACTCCCAGCGCTCGGGGGCCGAGGCGACCGAGATGCCGCCGGTCATGTGCATGCCGATGCTCTGGCCGCTCTCGCGCTCGACCTCGGAGAGAAGGTCGATGGTGTAGGCCTGGAGCGCGGCGATGTTGGGATCGGCGTTCAGGGCATGGAAGCCGCCGGCGGCATGCCAGCTCGACCCCGCGGTCAGGACCTTGCGCTCGATCAGCGCGACCTCGGTCCAGCCGAACCTGGCGAGGTGATAGAGGACCGAGGCGCCGACGACGCCGCCGCCGATGACGACCGCGCGGTAATGGGATTTCATGCTTTCCCCCCATATGTTTACCCGCGAGCCTAATGAGCGCGGGCGGGGCTGTCCAGCCGCCGCCGGGCAGACGGCGCCTTGTCGGGCACCCTTCCTTCGACTAGCATCCGCCGGCGCCGGCCGGTGGGCCGGCCTGAAGGGGAGTGGCTGACATGCGTAACAGCGACCGCATTCCGACCGGGCCCGGGGCCAGCGCCGCGGGACGGGAACAGCCCCCGGAGGGTGCGCTCTCCGCCCCTGCCGTCGGCCGCCGCGACATCCTGCGCGCGGGTGGCGCCATCGGCCTGTCGCTGCCGTTCGCGGGCGGCATCGGCGCCCTCTACGGCGCCTGGACGGCGCCCGCGCAGGCGGCGGTGACCGGCCAGTGCGTGCTGGGCGTCACCCAGGAGGCGGTCAACTTCAACCCGCTGCTCTACGTCAACACCGGCGTCGAGACCTCGGTCGAGTTCATCGTCTTCGATGCGCTCTGGAAGATCGACCCCGAGGGCAACTTCGTCGCCAACCTCGCCGCCGAGATCCCGACCGGCGCCAACGGCGGCATCTCGGCGGACGGGCTGACGTGGACGATCAAGCTCCGCCCCGATGCCAAGTGGCACGACGGAACCCCGTTCACGGCCGCCGACGTCGTCTTCACGCTCGACGTCATCCTCGATCCCAAGGTCGTGGTGCGCAGCCGCAGCGGCCACGACCACGTCGCGAGCTACGAGGCGGTCGACGACCACACCGTCCGCATCACGCTCAAGGACAGCTTCGCGCCCTACATGGTGTCGTGGCAGAAGACGAGCATCATCCCCCGCCACATCCTGCAGGGGACCGACATAAACACCGCGCCCTTCAACACCGCCCCGGTCGGCACCGGGCCCTTCCGCCTCAAGGAGCGGGTGGCGGGCAGCCACATCGCCTTCGAGCCCAACGCCGACTATCACGGCGGGGCCCCGAAGCTTGCCTCGCTGGTCCAGAAATACGTCCCCGACCAGCAGACGCTCTACGCCCAGTTCCAGACCGGCGAGGTCGACATCTTCGATCTCCAGGGCATCCCGCCGCTGCTCTACCAGAAGGCCCAGGAGCTTCCGAACTGCTCGATCCTGCTCAGCGCCTCGCCCTTCGTCGAGTTCATCTACTTCAACTGCGGCAAGCCCCAGTTCGCCGACAAGCGCGTGCGCAAGGCCCTCTACATGGCGGTGGACAAGAAGGGCTGGATCGACGCCGTCTACTACGGCGTGCCCATCCCGACGCTCAGCTACCTGCCGCCCAACCACTGGGCCTACAACCAGAACCTCGTCGATCCGGGTTTCGACCCGGAGAAGGCGGCAGCCCTCCTCGACGAGGCCGGCTGGACCGTCGGCGGCGACGGCGTCCGCCAGAAGGACGGCGTGCGGCTTGCCTTCACCATGTCGACGACCGCCGGCAACAAGTCGCGCGAGCAGGCCCAGCAGCTCGTGCAGCAGAACTTCAAGCGCATCGGCGTCGAGATGACGATCAAGAACATGCCGGCGTCGGTCGTGTGGGGCGACTACACGGTCAAGAGCGAGTTCGACACGCTGATGGTCGGCTGGGACGCGCTCCTCTATCCCGACCCCGACTACGGCGACCGCATCATCAGCACCGCGATCCCGGCCAAGGGCGGCAGCGGCTCGAACTACGTCCAGTACCAGAACGCCGAGATCGACGAACTCTCGGCTCGGGGGGTGACGACCGTCGACCAGGCCGCGCGGAAGGCGATCTACGACCGCATCCAGGAGATCCTGCTCGACGAGGTGCCCTTCGCGCCGATCTTCGCCTACCAGACGATCGTCGGCGTCCTCGACCGCATCCAGAACTACCGGCCCAACCCCTACACCTCGATCAACTCGTGGAACACGGTGGAATGGACGGCGGCGTGAGCGAGGCCCTTGCCCGTCGCGTCGGGCCGGGTGAAGGATAGTCCGGCACGGGGCAACCTGCCGACCCGGGCGGCCACGGCCGTCCGGGCGGCGCGACGGGACAGGGAATGGCGCGCTTCCTCGGCTATCGGCTGATCCAGTCGGCGTTCCTCCTGCTCGGCGTCTCGATCGTCAGCTTCGGGCTGATGCATCTGGCGCCGGGCGGTCCGCTCTCGCTCTACACCCTCAATCCCACGGTCACCGCCCAGGACATCGAGCGCGTCAAGGCGCTGTTCGGCCTCGACCGGCCGGTGCACGTCCAGTATCTGAAATGGGCGGCGGGGATGGCCACCGGCAACTGGGGCTACAGCTTCTTCGGCGGCCGCCCGGTCGTCGACATCGTGCTCGACCGGCTGCCGGCAACCCTCCTCCTGATGGGGACGGCGCTCGCGCTCGCGCTCGTCATCGGCGTCGCCGTCGGGATCCTGTCGGCGGGGCGGCGCAATTCGGTCTTCGACTATGCCAGCGCCGTGGCGGCGATGGTGGCGCTGTCGCTGCCGACCTTCTGGTTCGGGCTCCTGTCGATCTTCACCTTCGCCCAGACGCTGCGCTGGCTGCCGGCGGGCGGCATGGTCAGCACCGGCGGCGGGGGGTTCGTCGACCGCCTCGAGCACCTGATCCTGCCCGTCGTCGTCCTCGCCCTCGTGCTCGTCGCCCAGTGGAGCCGCTACACGCGCTCGACCATGCTCGAAATCCTCGACCAGGATTTCATCCGCACGGCGCGGGCCAAGGGCATCCGGCGCTCGCGCGTGCTTCTCAACCACGGGCTCCGGGCGGCGCTGGTGCCGCTCGTGACGCTCGCCGGCCTCCAGGTGCCGCTCCTCGTCGGCGGCGCGCTCGTCACCGAAACCGTCTTCGGCTGGCCGGGCATGGGCATGCTGTTCCTGAGCGCGCTCAACACCCGCGACCATCCGGTGCTGATGGCGATCCTCATGGTCGGCGCCGTCATGGTCGTGCTCGGCAACCTCCTCGCCGACGTCCTCGTCGCCCTCATCGACCCGCGGGTGAAACTCGGACATGGCTGACGCCACCCTCATGGCGGTGACGATCGCGCCGCCGCGGGCGGGCCTCCTGAAGCGGCTCGTCCGCCACCGGCTTTCGATCCTCGCCCTCGTCGTGCTCGCGGTCCTCGTCGTCGGTTCGGCCGGCGCCCCCTGGCTTGCCCCCCACGATCCCGAGGAGCTCGACCTCGCCAGCCGCTATGCCCCGCCCTTCGCCGCCGGCCACATCCTCGGCACCGACGATCTCGGCCGCGACGTCCTCACGCGGCTGATGTTCGCGGGCCAGATCTCGCTTGCGGTCGGGATCGCGGCGATGCTCGTCACCGTCGTCGTCGGCTTCTCGGTCGGCGCCTTCGCGGCCTACTACGGGCGCTGGGTCGGCACCGTGCTCATGCGGCTCACCGACATCATGCTGTGCTTCCCGAGCGTCTTCCTGCTCCTCTTCGTCGCCGCCTTCGTCACCCCGAGCCTCGCCTCGATGGCGCTGATGATCGGCCTGACCTGCTGGATGGAGATCGCGCGCATCGTCTACTCGCAGATCCTCGTGCTCAAGTCGGCCGACTTCATCGCCGCCGCGCAGATGGTCGGGGCGCCGTCTTGGCGCATCATCCTGCGCCAGATCCTGCCCAACACCATGGCCCCGGTCCTGGTCGCGGCGACCCTCAACACCGCCAACGCCATCCTCCTCGAAAGCTACCTGAGCTTTCTCGGCTACGGCATCCAGCCGCCCGAGGCGAGCTGGGGCAACATGCTGACCAACGCCCAGAGCGATTTCCAGGTCGATCCCTGGCTCGCGGTCTTTCCCGGGATCGCCATCACGCTCGCGGTGACCAGCTTCAACTTCCTCGGCGACGGGCTGCGCGACGCGCTCGACCCGAGGACGGCGGGCCGATGAACGCGCCCGCGCCGGCCCTGCCCCTGCTCGAGGTCGAGGGTCTCTCGGTCGCCTTCGGCAGGGCGCTCGCCGTCGACGGCATCTCGTTTGCGGTCGCCCGGGGCGAGACGCTCGGGCTTGTCGGCGAGAGCGGCTGCGGCAAGTCGACGACCGCGCTCGCGCTCATGCGCCTCCTTGCGGGGGCCCGGATCGCGGGGGCGGCACGGCTTGGCGGCGACGACCTCCTCGCCCTCGACGAGGGCGCGATGCGCGAGCGGCGCGGGGCCGACATCGCCATGATCTTCCAGGATCCGGGCACGGCACTCCACCCCATGATCCGGGTCGGCGACCAGATCGTCGAGGCCCTTCACGCCCATCTCCCGCTGTCCGAGCGCGAGGCGCGCGAGCGCGCTCGGGCCCTCCTCGGGAAGGTCGGCATCGCCGCCCCCGAGGAGCGTCTCGCGGCCTATCCCCACGAGATGTCGGGGGGGATGTGCCAGCGGGTGATGATCGCCATGGCCATCGCCTGCTCGCCGCGCCTCCTGCTCGCCGACGAGCCGACCACGGCCCTGGACGTCACCGTGCAGGCCCAGATCCTCGATGTCCTGCGCGACCTCGTGACCGAGACCGGGATGGGGGTCATCCTCATCACCCACGATCTCGGCGTCGTTGCCGGCATGACCGACCGCGTGGCGGTGATGTATGCCGGCCGCATCGTTGAACTCGCCCCGACCGTCACCCTCTTCGCCCGCCCCGTGCATCCTTACACGAGCGGGCTTCTCGACTGCATCCCCAGGCTCGACAGCGGCTGGGACGAGCCCGTCCCGGCCATCCCCGGCAGCGTCCAGGGCGCCATGGACCTTCCCGGCTGCCGCTTCGCGCCGCGCTGCCCGCGCGCGAGCGCGGCCTGCGCCGAGGTGCCGCGGCTGCGCGAGATCGAGCCCGGCCATCTCGTCGCCTGCTGGAACGCGCCATGAGCGAGGTGCTGGTCGCGGCCGAGGGGCTGGCGCGACACTACCGCCTCCGCGGCGGCCGGACGCTGCGCGCTCTCGACGGCATCGATCTCGGGATCGGCCCGAGGGCGACCCTCGGCCTCGTCGGCGAGAGCGGCAGCGGCAAGAGCACGCTCGGCCGCACCCTCGTCGGCCTCCAGCCGCCGACGCTCGGCCGCGTCCGCTTCGAGGGGCGCGATGCCGGCGCGACCGATCCCGCGACGCTGCGGCGCCTGCGCCAGCAGCGCCAGATCATCTTCCAGGACCCCTCGGGCGCGCTCAACCCGCGGATGACGGTCGGCGACACGATCGTCGAGCACCTCCGCGTGCAGGGCTGGTCGCGGCCCGAGGCCCGCGCCCGTGCCGCCGCCGTCATCGAGCGGGCCGGCCTCCAGGCCGACTTCCTGCCCCGCTACCCCCACGAGATCTCGGGCGGCCAGCGCCAGCGGGTGGTGATCGCGCGCGCGATCAGCACCGACCCGGCCTTCATCGTCGCCGACGAGCCGGTGTCGGCGCTCGACGTCTCGACCCGCGCCCAGATCATGAACCTCCTGCGCGACCTCCAGGCCGAGCGCGGGCTGACGATGCTGTTCATCAGCCACGACCTCAGCGTCGTCGCCCACATGTGCCGCGACGTCGCGGTCATGTATCTCGGCCGCATCGTCGAGCTCGCCCCGCGCGCGGCCCTCTTCCGCGCCCCCCGCCACCCCTACACGGCGGCGCTGCTCGCGGCGATCCCGCTCCTCGATCCCGTGCGCGAGCGGGCCCGCGCCCGCACCCGCCTGAAGGGCGAGCCCCCCGATCCCTCGGCGGTGCCGCGGGGCTGCCGCTTCCACCCCCGCTGCCCGCGGGCGACCGACATCTGCCTCGCCGTCGATCCCCCGACCCGCGCGCTCGACCCCGGCCACCGCTTCGCCTGCCACCACCCGCTCGACCCCGCCTGAGGGGCGGCCGCGCCGGCCCCGGCCCCGGCCGGCGCAGGGCGCGCCGCGCGCACCGGCCGCGGGCGACCTCAGGCCCCGAACCCCGCGAGCAGCCGGCGGGCCGCGGCATCGAAGCGCGCCGGCCCGCCGTGGGAGCGGGCGAGGATCATCGACCCCTCCAGCGTGCTGACGATGTAGTGCGCGGCCTCCTCGAGGGGCCCGGTGACGGCGAGCGATCCGCTCGCCCGGCCGGCTTCGAGCACCCCCTGAAGCCAGCGCTCGTTCAGCGCGAAATAGTCGTCGAGCGCGCCCTGCATGGCCCGGGGCAGGGTCTCGAACTCGGCCGCCAGCATGCCGCAGAGGCAGGAGCGGTCCTCGGCGAGGACGGCGGCATAGATGCCGGCATAGCCCCGCAGCCGTTCCCGCGCGCCCCCGCCCGACTGCGCGGCCGCGGCGTCGATCGCCGCGAGGAGGGCCGCGAAATGCGTCGCATAGCGCTCGATCAGGCGGACGCCGAGGATGGCCTTGGAGGCGAAGTGGTAGTGCAGGCTCGCGGTCGTGATGCGCAGGACGCCGGCGATGTCGGCATAGCTGAAGGCATTGAAGCCGCGCGTCTGGACCAGCCGCTGGGCGATGTCGAGGATCGCCTGGGAGGTCTGCGGCGCCGCCGGCCCCGGTTTCATGCCATGCCTTCCGCGAGGGGCCCGGTGCCGGCAACGCCGGCCGGGCAGTGCTATCTATCTACTAGTTGACAGCCTTCCCTTCAACGCGCGAAGATGGGCCACCGGGGCGTCCGACCTGAAAGTGAGTCGCAGCTACCGCATTGCCGGTGGGACCACTCCGGACCCGCGCGAGACCCGAAGCCCGCCATCGAGGGAGGCAGTCATGGGCCCCAGAGTGCCCAGCATCGAGGCATTGCGCCATGCGGTCGAAGGCCGCGACCGCGAGGGCATGAAGGCGCTCTATGCCCCGGACGCCGTCGTGACGATCATCGACACGATGAACCCGCCAAGCCGGCCGCGCACGCTTCGGGGGGCGGTCGAGATCGGCGCCTGGATCGCCGACATCTGCGGCCGCGAGATGACCCACGCGATCGAGCTTGGCGTCATCGACGGCAACCGGCTCGCCTTCCTCGAACGCTGCACCTACCCCGACGGGGTCCGCGTCGTCGCCTCCTGCACCGCCGAGCTCGGGCCCGAGGGCATCCGCCGCCAGACCACCGTCCAGGCCTGGGACGACTGATCGCAACACCAACCTAGGGGAGTGAGACCATGAAGCGGGTTGTGACGACGACCGCCGGAGCGCTGGCCATCGCCCTTGCCATGCCGGCCGCCGCCCAGGACGACGCGGCCCTGATCCGCAGCGCCGAAGGGGCCGCCCCCGCGGCAGTCGGTTCGGGCGCCGCGATCTATGCCGTCGGCGCGGACGGCCAGATGCGCACCCTTCGCGAGGGCACCAACGGCTGGTGGTGCATGCCCGACAGCCCGGCGACCCCCGGCCCCGACCCGATGTGCGGCGACGCCAACGCGATGGAATGGGCGATGGCCTGGATCGGCCACACCGACCCGCCCGCGGGCAAGGTCGGCTTCATCTACATGCTCGAGGGCGGGACCGATGCCAGCAACACCGATCCCTATGCGACCGGCCCGGCCGAGGGCAACAACTGGATCACGACCGGGCCGCATGTGATGCTGATGAACGCCGTTCCCATGATGTCGGGCTACCCGACCGACGCCAGGCCCGACACCACGAAGCCCTTCGTGATGTGGGCCGGCACCCCCTATCAGCACCTGATGATCCCGGTGAAGTGAGGCAACCCCGCGGGCCGGGGCGGCAAGCCCGCCCCGCTCCGCCGCCGCGGGCCGGGCGGTCGCGCAAGGGGGCATCGGCACCGCGCCGGGGCCCCGCGCCCCGGCGCCCGGCCGCGACCGCCTTCAGCCGGCAAGCCCCAGGGCGTGAAGGGCCATGCCGCCAAGCGCGCCCCCGGCCAGCACCGCCGCCATGCCGAGCCGGAGGCGGAAGACCGCGACGAGCGCGAGGGCCGACAGTGCCGCCGCCGCCCAGTCGATCGAGCCGGGGACCGGAAGCGCGAGGTCGAGCGGTCCGGTCCTGATCCGGCGCACCTCGGTCCAGACGGTGTGGCTCGCGAACCAGACGGCGAGGTTCAGGATCACGCCGACGACCGCGGCCGTCACCGCCGACAGCGCCGCCGCGAGGGCGCGGTTCGCGCGCAGGCCCTCGACATGGGGCGCACCGAGAAAGATGAAGGCAAAGCAGGGCGCGAAGGTGACCCAGGTGGCGAGAAGCCCGCCCAGCGTGCCGGCCGCCAGCGCGTTCTCCCAGCCCGCCCCGCGAAAGGCCGCGAGGAAGCCCACGAACTGCAGGACCATGATCAGCGGCCCCGGCGTGGTCTCGGCCATGCCGAGGCCGTCGAGCATCTCTCCGGGCGCGAGCCAGCCGTGGCTTCCGACCGCCTCCTGCGCCACATAGGCAAGGACGGCATAGGCGCCCCCGAACGTGACCACCGCCATCTTCGAGAAGAAGACGGCGATGTCCGCGAAGACATTGCCGGAACCGAAGGCGAGGAGCAGCCCCGCGACCGGCGCCAGCCAGAGCACGAGCGCGCATGCGCCCGCCCGAAGCGCGCCGCGCCGCCCCGCCCCGGGAAGCGCGGCCATATCCTCGCCAAGGAGGGTGTCCCTGTCCTCGACCAGGGCGCCGCCGCCGGGGCCGTGGCTTCCCCTGCCCGGGGCAGGTGCCGCCATCCCGGCCCGCGCGCCCAGATAGCCGGTCAGGGCGGCGGCCAGCACGACAAGCGGGAAGGGCGCGCCGAAGGCCGCGAGCGCGACGAAGGACAGCGCCGCCAGCCCGCGCATCGCGGCATTGGTCAGCGCCCGCCGGCCGACCCGGACGACCGCCTGCAGGACGATGGCGAGGACGGCCGCCTTGAGCCCGAAGAAGAGCCCGGCCACCAGCCCGACTTCGCCGAAGATGACATAGATCCAGCTCAGCGCCATGATCGCGAGGACACCCGGCAGCACGAACAGGACGCCCGCGATCACGCCCCCCCGCACCCCGTGCGCAAGCCAGCCGATATAGACCGCAAGCTGCTGCGCCTCGGGCCCCGGCAGCAGCATGCAGAAGTTCAGCGCATGCAGGAAGCGGCCGTCGCCAAGCCAGCGCCGCTCCTCGACGAGGATGCGGTGCATGACCGCGATCTGCCCGGCCGGACCGCCGAACGACAGGGCCGCGACCCGCGCCCAGACCCCTGCCGCCGCGGCCAGCGAAGGCCGGGCCCGCCGGGCCCCCCGCGGTGCCGGCCCTGCCACCGCCCCGTCCGTCACCGCCCGCCGCCCGGCCGGCTGGCCGGCCAGTTGTGCATCTCTTCGCCCGCATCCCGGGCCCAGCGATAGAAGGCGTCGTAGAGCGTCATCCCGGCCTCGAGCTGCTCGAGGTCGTCGGCGAACATGCGCGAGAGGCCGAGCGAGGCCGCGAGGAGCCCCGCCGCCTCGGGGGCAAGGTCGGGCCTGGCCGTATCGGCCCCGCGCACGATGGCGGCCAGCCGGTCGAGCGCCGGGACCGACAGGGCGAACTCGTCCAGCATCGTGTCGAAGGTGCAGCCCTCGCCGCGATGGCTCCAGAAGACGCCCTCGATGTCGTAGGGCATGGCCCCGAAGAGCTCCGCGACCCCCAGGACCTCCGCCGGCGCGACAAAGAGGAAGACCGCGCCCGGATCGACGAAGCGCCGGATCAGCCAGGGGCAGGCGATGCGGTCGATCTTGGGCCGGGCGCGCGTCACCCAGACGCTGCGGCCGCGGCTGTCGCGGGCCGTGATCGGGGCCGGATCGATCAGCGGCAGCCCGGCGGCGGTCCAGGCCGACTGCCCGCCCTCGAGGTATTCCGCCGCGACGCCGGCGCTGCGCAGGAGGGCGGCCGCGCCCTGGGCGCGGCGATGCCCTTCGCCGCAGACGGCGACGACGGGGCCGGCGAGAGCGGGCGCAAGCCGCGCCAGCGCCTCGGGCGTGGCCTCGTCCTCGGCCAGGGCGCGCGCGGCGGGAATGCGGCGGGGATCGGCGGCACGGGCGGCCGCGGTGCGGACATCGAGGAGAACCGGGCAGCGGGGGGTGCCGATCAGCTTCGCGAGCTTGTCGGCAGGAATGGCGTCGGGCGCAGGCATCTGCGTTCCTCCTTGGCAACAAGGGTCGGGCGGAACGCGAGCTTCGGCTGTCGCCTCGTGGGGAGATCGCGGATCCCCATCCCCCGAGGATCGCCGACACCCGGCAGGCTGTCAATTCGATTCAGCGCCTGTTCGACCGGCGCCGCCGGTTCCGCCCCGACAGGCAGGCCCGCGCGACGGGCCGGCCCCGCGCCCCGGCCGGCCTCCATCGTTCCGACGCCGCGACGCATGCCGCGCCATTGCGCGGCACTGTCGGGGCGGGCAGGCGCAGCAGGTCCGCCCTGGCCCCTCAACCGGGGGCGCTGGCTGCCGCAGGCGGGCGCAGGCAGGGGGGGCCGGCCGCCGGAGGGGGGGAGCCACGACGAGGAGCGGCACGTCCCCCGTCACGAAGGCGCCGCACGCCTGTGCTCCCGGGCCGGAGGGGCCGCCCCGGAGCGGCCCCTGCGATCCGCGGCGGTTGCGGCGGGTGGCCGTGTCGCGGGCCGTCGCCGTTGCGGTTCATGCCGCAGGGAGGGCGGACGCTTCGCGCCGCCCGGTGCCGGGATCGCGCGCCCGGGTGGGACCGGGCCTTGCGGCCCGGCGGCCCATGCCGTGCCGGGCCGCGCCGGTGCCCGCCCCGGTCGGCAGGCCCGGCCCGGCGCCCTCGCGGGCCGGGCGGTGCCCCTGCCCTAGCGGCGCAGGCCGAGGCGGCCGATCAGGGACTGGTAGCGCGTCTCGTCGCGGCGCTTGAGGTAGTCGAGGAGCTTGCGGCGCTGGGCGACGAGCTTGAGGAGCCCGCGGCGCGAGTGGTTGTCCTTGACATGAGTCTTGAAGTGCTCGGTCAGGGCGGCGATCCGGGTCGAGAGGATCGCGACCTGGACCTCGGGCGAGCCGGTGTCCGTGGTGCCGGTGGCGTAGTCCTTGATGAGCTGCGCCTTGGCGTCGGCGGCAATCGACATCGGGGTCTCCTTTCGTGGCATCGGGGATGGCGCCGGCCGGGATGTCGTCCAGCCGCGTCGGTGGAGCGTCCGCCCCCCGCGGGGACGGATGGGCGCCCTTAGGCGAAAATCCGCCCGAAGGAAAGGGGGCCCGTGCGGGCCCCCGGCGCGGCGGCCGGAGGGGCGCCCCGCTTTCGCCGCATTCCGGTGATAAAATCCAATGAAGTTAATTGGTTAACGGATTCGGCGGGGCCGGGGGACGGGGGTGCGGGATGCTGCTGGCGATCATGGGGCTGGCGGGTGTGCTGGCGGCGGGGCTGGTTGCCGACGGGCTCCTGCGGCCGGACGAGGGCGGCGAGGACGAGGGCGAGGATCCGCCCGCGCGCGAGGGGGGCGAGGGCGGCGGCGAGGGCGAGGACCTCATCGCCCGGATGGCCGCGCTGCCGGGGGCGGCCGGCGACGACGCCGTCAGCGATGACACCGATGGGGCCGGCGGCGGCGGGGACGGCGGGGGGCCGCCGGTCGGGGGCGGCAACGGGCTCCAGGTCGGCGGCGACGGCAACGACCTTCTCGCCGGCTGGCGCGGCAAGGACCAGATCTGGGGGCAGGGCGGCGACGACCTCGTCGGCGGCGGCGACGGCGACGACCGCCTCGACGGCGGCGACGGCCGCGACACCATCGACGGCGGGGCGGGCGACGACCTCGGGGCGGGCGGGGCGGGCGACGATTCGATCGACGGCGACATCGGCCACGACACCCTTCTCGGCGGCGACGGCGACGACCGGCTGAACGGCCAGGACGGCGACGACCGGCTGGACGGGGGGGCGGGGGACGATTCGCTTGCCGGCGGGCCGGGCGCGGACCGGCTGACGGGCGGCGAGGGCGATGACACCCTCGCCGGCGGCCTGGACGGCGACAGCCTGACCGGCGGGCTCGGGCAGGATCTCCTCTTCGGCGACGACGGCGACGACATCCTTTCGGGCGTCGTCCGCGGCCCGGGCGGCGAGGGGCCGCCGGCCGACGGGGACGGTCAGGACTTCCTCAACGGCGGCGACGGCGCCGACACGCTGATCGGCGGGGCCGACGACATCCTCAGCGGCGGCGAGGGCGAGGATCTCTTTGCCGTCGGCGACTGGATGCCCCCGGGCACGGTGGCGACGATCACCGACTTCGACCCCGCCGAGGACCGCATCGGCGTCGTCTTCGATCCCGCCGCCACCCCCGACCCCGAGATCACGGTCGAGACCGAGGGCGATACCGCCTACGTCCTCCTCGACGGGGTGCGCGTGGCCGCGGTGCCCGGCGGCGCGGGCCTGACGGCCGACGACATCGAGCTTGTCGCCAACACCCCGGGGTCCACGATCGGCGGGGCCCTCGCGGCCTGAGGGGGGCGGGCGGTCAGGCGGCAAACACCCGCTCGGGACGAAGCTCTCCCCCGAGGCAGCGGCCGACGGCGACCGCCCGGCCGCCGTCGCTCGCCCAGGCGAGAGTGCCGGGGGCGAGGTCGTGGGCGAGGATCGCGCCCGGCGCCCCCTGGCGCAGGCGGGCGACGCCCGCGGCCGTCGCGCGGACCTGCGGGAGGAGCGCGAGCCCCGCCTCGAGCGGCAGGAGGCGGGCGGCGAGCGCGGGCGTCCCGGCCTCGGCCTCGAGCGTCACGAGGCTCACCCCGTCCTCGGCCCGGAACGGCCCCGCCGCGAGCCGCCGCAGGGCCGCGACATGGCCGAAGCAGCCGAGCACCCGGCCGAGGTCGCGGGCGACGGCGCGGACGTAGCCGCCCTTGCCGCAGACCATCTCGAAATCGGCATGGTCGGCGTCGGGGCCGCCGCCAAGCTCGAGGCGGGCGACATGCAGGGGCCGGGGGGCGAGATCGACCGGCGTGCCGGCGCGGGCGAGGTCGTAGGCCCGCGCCCCGGCGACGTGCACCGCCGAGACCTGCGGCGGCACCTGCAGGATGTCGCCGCGGAAGGCGGGCAGGGCGGCCGCGATCGCCGCCGCCCCGGGGCGGTCGGGCGAGGTCAGGAGAACCTCGCCCTCGGCATCGTCGGTTGTCGTCGCCGCCCCCCAGCGGACGCGGAAGCGGTAGGTCTTGAGGCATCCGGCGAGATGGGGGATGGTCTTCGTCGCCTCGCCGAAGGCGATGGCAAGAACCCCGGTCGCGGCCGGGTCGAGGGTGCCGGCGTGGCCCGCCCGCGCCGCCCCGAGCGCCCGCCGCGCCCGGTTGACGACCGCGGTCGAGGTGATCCCCGAGGGCTTGTCGACGACGAGCCAGCCCGCGACCTCGCCGCCCTCCCCCCCGCGCCGTCGTCCCATGCCATCCCCCTTCTGCCGGCCGGCCCGCCTGCTAGCGGCCGCCGGCGGCGGCGTCAACGCGCGGGCGCGGCCGGCACGAGGGTGCCGACGATGGGACCGACCGGGCGCAGCCCGCCGCCGCCAAGCCCGAGTGCCGGGGCATGAAGGCGCGAGACGGCGCCGTCGAGATAGAGCGCCTGGCCGAGCCCGAGGCCGTCGCGGAAGAGCCGCCCGAACTCGTGGAACGTCACCGGCGTCTCGGCGATGGCGAAGACCGCGCGGCGGCCGTCGGCGCTGACGCCGACGCCGTTGCGGATGTGGCGCGAGGTCGCGTCGGCGAGGAAGCGCGGGTGCAGGCGCCCGGCGATGACGAGCATCGGGCCGGACTGGGTGGCGTGGCGGCAGGGAAGCGGCCGGGCGGCGAAGGCGCGGCTCTCGACGACCGCGAAGCCGCCCGTGAGGATGCAGAAGACGCCGTTCGGCAGCATGCCGAAGTTGCCCGGCCCGGCGGCGGTGACAAGGGGGGCGAGGGTGCGGCCGTCCTCGACGTAGAGGCCGACCGGACGGAGGTCGGCGTGGAACATGCCCGCGTTCATGGCAAAGCCGAGCCGCTGGCCCGCAGCCGCGAGGCCCGCGTTCAGCCGCTCGAAGCTGCCCCAGGCGGTGCCGCCGCCGTCGCCCAGCCAGAGGCGCAGCGCATCCTCGCCCGCGACCGCCTCGCATACGGCGTAACCCCGGCCCTCGTGGCTCACGCGCCGGCAGAGGGCGGCGGCCGGGCCGGCGACGAGAAGAAGGAAGGCGACGGCGGCAAGGGCGGCCGCCAGGGCGCATCGGGGCGCGGGCGGGCGGCGGGGCGGCATCGCTCAGCCGTCGTCGTCGCCGCCGCCCGCCCGCGGGCGGGCGAGGTCGGCCCTTACCGCGGGGGCGTCAAGAAGGCGCCGCATCGCCTCGGCCCGGTCGAAGGCGTCGTCGAGCACGAAGCGCAGGTCGGGCGCGAACTTGAGCCCGAGCGAGGCCGCCACCGCCCGGCGCAGGGCGCCGCGGTGGCGGCCAAGGAGCGCGAGCGCCGCCTCGCCCCCTGCCCCGCCGAGCGGGAGGACATAGGCCGTGGCCTGGCGGAGGTCGGGCGAGGCCCGCACCTCGCTGACGGTGATCGCCAGCCGGTCGAGCTCGGGGTCGTGGATCTCACCCTTCCCCAGCACCTCGGCGAGGCGGCGGCGGATGGTTTCGCCGACCCGCAACTGGCGCTGTGTGGGCCCCGCGCCCCGTCCCTGCCGTGTCTCGCCCATGCCTGCCTCCTCTCGCTCCGGGTCGGCCACCCGGCCCGCGCCCGCGCGCCCCAGCCGCGCAGGGGCCCCGGGGGCGCGCGCGCGGCCGCCCCCCGGGACGGCAGGGGTTCCCCGCGCCCTCTAGCGCATCGCCGGGGGGAAGGAAATCACGGCCCCGTGGGCGCGCCGGCCCCGGGCGGGCCGGCCCCCCGCGCCCGGCGCCGGTCAGGGGGGCGAGGGCGGGGGCAGGGTGCAGACGCCCGCGGCCTCGAAGACCACAGCGGCATCGGCCGCCGGGGCGGCGCAGGCGCCGGCGCCGTTCCCCTCGATGCGGTTCGCGCCCACCCGCACCAGCACGGGCAGGATCTGCCCCGCCTCCTCGGCCGTCGGCCGCCGCCGGGCATGCGCGAAGTCGTAGATGCGCAGGCCGTAGCGGCCGTTCCCGACGATCGCGTTGTCGTAGACGCCGATGCGGAACGAGGCGCGGATGCGGATGCCGTCGCCGGCGTTCCCCGCCAGCCGGTTGCCGGAGAGGACGACCTCGCGGCTCTCGTGGACGACGAGGCCGTCGCCCCCGTTCGCCTCGGCGAGGTTGCCGGCGAAGACGGCGTTGTGGCTCGCCTTCTCGATGAAGAACCCCGCCCCGGCGTTGGCGCGGCTGGTGTTCCTGACGACCGCGGCGCGGCGGATGCGGCGCGACAGGATGATGCCGTGGCTGCGGCGCGCGCCCTCGACGCGGTTCTCGGCGATGAGCAGGTCGCGGCTGTCGTCGTGGGGGTCGATGCCGTAGAGGTGGGGAAGGCTGATGGTGTTGGCGATGACGTTCACGCCCACGGCATCGAAGCTGTAGATGCCGATGTAGGCATCCTCGATCCGGCTCGCGACGATGTCCGCGCGGGGGTGCAGGGTCGTGCTCTCACGGTCCACGGTGGCAAGGCTCAGCCCGTAGGCAAGGTGCGCCTGATATCCGAGATGGGCGAGGCGGGCGCGGCGGATCAGGGTTTCCCCGCCCTCGAGCCCGGCGAGGAAGGGGCGGAAGCCGCGCCCCTCGGCGTCGGTCGCGGCCGGCCGGTGAGCACCCAGATGCCAGCCGGTGACGGTCGCGTCGCTGACCGCGAGCCGACCGTGGCTGATGATTCCCGCCCCGTGCTCCTGCGAGAGCCGCAGGGTCACGTCGGCGACGACAAGTGTCGCCCCGGGGCGGACGACGAGCGGGGCGCGGAGGGTGCAGAGGGCGCCGGCGCAGTCGAGCCAGCCCGGCGCGGGGAGGGCGCGGGCGAGGCCGGGGAGGTCGAAGACGCCGGTCTCGATGACGATGCCGGTGCCCGTCCAGCGTTCGGCCCCGGGGGCCCCGTCGCGGTAGAGCCGGCGCAGCGCCCGGTCCTCGGCCACGCGGGCGAGGAGAACGCGCCCGGGGGCGGTCGCGGGCAGGGGACGGGCCTCGATCGCGGTCCGGATCGCCGCCACCTCGTCGGTGCCGGGGATCGCCGGCACCTCCCAGCCCGGCGCCGGCCGGGCAAGGGCGGCGAGGAGGGCGAGCGCGAGCGCCGGAGCGGCGCGCAGGCCCCTCATCGCCGCTGGAACAGCCGCTCGAGGTCGGCGCGCGTGAGCGTCACCGCCGTCGGCCGGCCGTGGTTGCAGCTGGCCGAGGCGGGCGTCGCCTCCATCTCGCGGAGGAGCGCGTCCATCTCCTCGGGCCGGAGAATCCGGCCCGCCCGCACCGAGCCGTGGCAGGCCATGCGGGCGAGGAGGGCGTCGAGGCGGTCGCGCAGCCGGGCCGAGGCGCCGAGATCGGCGATCTCGTCGAGGATGTCGGCGAGAAGCCCCGCGACCGACCCCGCCCCGATCAGCGCCGGCACCGCCCGGACCGCGACCGCACCGGGCCCGAAGGGCTCGATGACGAGCCCGAGGGCCGCGAGGTCGTCCGCGTGCTCGGCAAGCCGCCCCGCCTCGGCCGCCCCGCAGGCGACGATCTCGGGGATGAGGAGCGCCTGGCGGGCGATCCCGCCGCCCGCGAGCGCCCGCTTCAGCCCTTCGTAGACCAGCCGCTCGTGGGCGGCATGGGCATCGACGATGACGAGCCCGGCCTCGGCCTCGGCCACGATGTAGGTCGCGAAGACCTGGGCCCGCGCCCGCCCGAGCGGCCCCTCGAGTGGGCCCGGCGCCGGCGGGGGGGGCGCGGGCGGCGGGGGGGCGGCCTCGGCCAGCCCCGGCGCCTGGGCCGCGCGGGCGAGCGCAAGCGCCGCCTGCGAGGGTGTCGGCGGCCGGGCATGGCCCCAGCCCCAGCCCCCGCCCGCCGGCGCCGCCGGGCGGAGGGCGGCAAGGGCCGCCCGGCCGAGCGCGCCTGCCCCGCGCTGGCCGTGGGCGGCAAGGGCATGGCCGAGCGCGCCGACGACCAGCGCCCTGACCAGCCCGGGCTCGCGGAAGCGGACCTCGGCCTTGGCGGGATGGACGTTGACGTCGACCCTCCCGGGATCGAGGGCCAGGGCGAGGGCGGCCGCGGGATGGCGGTCGCGGGGGACAAGGTCGCCGTAGCCCGCGCGAAGGGCCGCGAGCAGCAGCCGGTCGCGCACGGGTCGGCCGTTGACGGTCACGAACTGCTGCACCGCCGCCCCGCGGGCCTGGGCCGGCAGCCCGGCGAGGCCGGCAACCGCGATCCCCTCGCGCTCGACCGCGACCGCCAGCGCATGGTCGGCGAACTCGGCCCCGAGAAGCCGGCGGACGCGGCGCGCGAGGGCATCGGGGCCCCGCTCGGCCTCGGCCCGCAGCACCACCCGGTCGCCGCCGCCGCCAAGGTCGCGGAGGACGAAGCCGGTCGCCGGGGCGGCGAGCGCGAGCCGGCGGACGACATCGACGATCGCCTGCGCCTCGGCGCGGACGCTGCGGAGGAACTTGAGCCGCGCCGGGGTGGCAAAGAAGAGGTCGCGGATCTCGACGACGGTGCCGGCCGGAAGGCCGGCCGGGCGCAGCGGCCCCTCCTCGCCCCCCGCCATCTCGATCGCCGCCCCCTCGCCCCCGGCCCGGCGCGAGGCGAGACGCAGCCGGCCGACGGCGCCAAGCGCCGCCAGCGCCTCGCCGCGGAAGCCGAAGCTCCGGATCGCCGTCAGGTCGCCGCCGTCGATCTTCGAGGTCGCGTGCCGTGCCAGCGCCAGGGGCAGGTCGTCGGGCGCCATGCCGTGACCGTCGTCGGTGACCTGGACGAGGGCCATGCCGCCCTCGGCATAGGCGATCTCGATCAGCCGCGCGCCGGCATCGAGCGCGTTCTCGACCAGTTCCTTGACCGCCGAGGCGGGGCGCTCGACGACCTCGCCGGCGGCGATGCGGTTGATCGCGGCGGCGTCGAGTTGCCGGATCACCGGCGCGCGCGACTCGCAGGCATAGCGTTCCAGGGCAGGCATGCCACAATCCCTAGCACGATCGGCCTGCCGGCAACAGTCACATGCGGCGGCCCTCAGGGAAGCGGCGGCAAGGGCCCGGTGACGACGCCCGCGGGTTCTCCCACCACCACGATGCGCAGCGCCGCAGGGTCGTAGAGGCGCGCCGCGACCCGGTTGGCCTCCTCGAGCGTGATCGCCTCGACAAGGCCGTTGCGATGCAGGATGTAGTCGGCGGGCCGGCCGTCCAGCTGCATCGCGAGCAGATTGGCGGCGATCCTGCCGTTGCCGTCGAAGCGCAGGGGGTATTCCCCGGTGGCGTAGGTCTTGATCGCGGCGAGTTCCTCGGCCGTCAGCCCCGCCGTGGCGATCCGCGCCCATTCCGTGCGCAGGACCGCGACCGCCTCGGCCGCGCGCCCGTTGGCGGTCTGGAAGCCGCCGACGATGAGGGCGCCGCGGTCGAAGGCATAAAGCGAGGTGTCGACGCCGTAGGTCAGGCCGCGCTCCTCGCGGAGGGCGGCCATCAGCCGCGTGCCGAAGCGGGCTCCCTGGCCCATCACCTCGTTGACGACAAAGGCGACGAGGAAGTCGGGATCGTCCTTGTCGATCCCGGGCTGGCCGAAGACCACGGCCGACTGCGGCCCGGCGAAGGGCTGGACGGTGATCCCCGGCGCCAGCGCGACCGCGGCCGGGCCGGGCAGGGGCGCGCCGGTGGCGGGGAGACCGCCGAGGAGGTCGTCGAGCAGGCGGCCGAGTTCGGGCCCGGTGATGTCCCCCACCGCCGCGACGTGGACCCGGTCGCGGGCGAGCGCGGCACCGTGGGCGGCGACGAGGTCGTCGCGTGTCAGGGCGGCGAGGCTTTCGGCGCTGCCCGTGTCGGAACTGCCGTAGGGGTCGCTGCCGAAGGCCGCGGCGAGAAGCGCCCAGTAGGCGAGCGTGCCGGGATCCTGGCTGTCGGCGCGGATGCTCGCCGCGACCTGCCCGCGCACCCGTTCGATCGCCTCGGCATCGAAGCGCGGCGCCGTCAGCGCGTCCCTGAGGAGGGCGGTCGCCTCGTCGCGGTTCTCGGTCAGGAAGCGGGCCGAGACGGTGACGGAATCGGCGTCGACGTCAAAGCCGAACTCGGCCGCGAGCGCCTCCCGCGCCTCGGCGAAGGCCCGCGCGTCGCGCTCGCCCGCCCCCTCCTCGAGCAGCCCCACCATCAGCCGGACCGCCCCCCGGGCGCCCCCGGGGTCAAGCGAGGAGCCGCCGCGAAAGCCGATCTCGAGGGCGACGAAGGGGATCTCGGGCTCGGCCACGAGCCAGGCGCGGATGCCGCCGGGCGAGGTCACCTCCTCGACGGCGACGCCGGCCCGGAGCGGCAGGGCGAAAAGAAGGGCCGCGACCAGCCCGAGGACGATCCTTGTCACTTCCCGGCCTCCCCTGCCTGCCCGGCCGCGGGCGCCAGAAGCCAGCCGGTGACGCTCCGGCGGCGGTCGAGAACCGTGCGGGCGGCCGCCATCACCGCTTCGGGGGTCACCGCCTGCAGGGCCGCGGGCCAGCCCTCGACGTCGGCGACCGAGAGCCCGGCGGTGAGCGCCTCGCCCCATCTCCGGGCCCGTCCCTGGACGTTGTCGCGGGCGAAGACCTCGGCCGCCCGCACCTGCATCCGGATGCGGGCGAAGTGCTCGGGGTCGATGCCCCCGGTCAGGAAGCGGTCGAGGGCCGCGTCGAGCGCCGCCTCGGCCGCCGCCACCTCGACCCCCGCGGCGGGGATGACCCCGATCGCGAACAGCCCCGAATCGACGCCGGTCGCGTCGTAGGAGGCCGAGGTCCCGATCGCCACCTTGCCGTCGAACTCGAGCGCCCGCCCGAGCACCGAGGTCGCGCCGGTGCCGCCGAGGATCTCGGCAAGGACGACGAGCGCCGCCGCCTCGGCCTGCTCGCCCGGGCGGCGGACGGGGGCGAGATACCAGCGGCTGAGGTAGGGCTGGGCGACGCGCGGGTCGCGCAGGATGACGCGCCGCTCGGCGATCGGGGGCGGGTCCTGGGCGCGCTCGCGCGGGGGAAGGTCGCGGGCGGCGATGCCGCCGTAGTGGCGCCGGGCGAGCGCCTCCACCGCCGCGGCGGTGACGTCGCCGGCGACGATCAGGATGGCGTTGTCGGGGGCGTAGTGGGCCCGGTAGAAGGCCTCGGCGTCGGCCGCGGTGAGGGCCGCGATCTCGTGGCGCCAGCCGATGTTCGGCACCCCGTAGCGATGGTTGAGAAACATCGCCGCCCGCATCTGCTCGGCCATGAGGGCGCCGGGGCGGCTCTCGGTGTTCTGCGCGCGCTCCTCGAGGACGACGTCGCGCTCGGTCAGGACCTCGGCCTCGGGCAGGCGCAGGTTGGTCATGCGGTCGGCCTCGAGCGTCATCATGAGCTCGAGCCGGTCGGCGGCGATGCGCTGGATGTAGCCGGTATAGTCCCACGAGGTGAAGGCGTTGTCGCTGCCGCCGTTGGCATCGACAAGGGCCGAGAACTCGCCCGGCGCCCGCGTCGCAGTGCCCTTGAACATCAGGTGCTCGAGGAAATGGGCAAGGCCCGAGCGGCCGGCCGTCTCGTCGGCCGAGCCGACCCGATACCAGACCATGTGCACGACGACCGGGGCCCGGTGATCCTCGATCACCACCCCCTCGAGGCCGTTGTCGAGGCGGAAGGTCGTGACGGGCTCGGCCCCCGCCCCGCCCGCGAGAAGCGCCGCCGCGACGAGCGCGAGCGCCCGGATCATCGCCATCGCCATCCTTCCCCTTCCTGCCGCCGCCCTGCCCGCCCCGCCCGCGCCCGCCCGCCGGTCATTTCGCGGCGGGGTCGGGAGGGGCGGCCGGGGTGCGGATGCCCGCCCGGCGCCAGCGCGCGAGCTCGGCATAGCGGTCGAGCGCCATTGCCCGGTAGGCGCGGTAGTAGACGTTGACGTTGAACCACCGCTCGAGGAGGCGGCCGTCCTTCTTGCGGCGGAACTCGAGATCCTCGGCGGCGAGCGTGGCGCGGATGGCGGGGTCGGTCCCGAAGCGGCGGGCCCGGGCAAGGATCGCGGCATCGGCCGCCGGCACCGGCGCGGCCAGCCGGGCGGCGTTGCCGCCAAGGGTCGCGATGGCGTCGGCGAGCGGCGTCGGATCGGAACGGCTCGCCCCGCCCGGGTCCGGCTCGGGCAGCGCCGTCATGTCCTCGGGCATCAGGAGGGGCCTGGTCGGCAGGATCGAGAACTCGTCGGGCGAGGTCGTGTTGGCGGCGATGTTCATGAGCCGCGGCTCGCCGCGCGAGCAGCCCGCAAGCGCCAGGGCGAGGGCGAGGGCGGCGGCGATGCCTGCCCCCCTGCCGGGTCGCGCGTCGCCCTTCATGTCCCGTCCCCTGCCCATGCCGGCCCCTGATAACGCAAGACGTCAGCCCCGTCACGGGGGCAACGTCAAGCCCCGGGCCGCGGTCCGCGGCCGGCGAAGAGGACAAGCCCCAGCGCCCCGGCAAAGACCGCCACGTCGGCGGCGTTGAAGGCGAAGGGATTGGCGATGCCGCAGCAGGAGAGGTTGAGGAAGTCCGCGACCGCCCCCCAGCGCAGCCGGTCGATCACGTTTCCGAGCGCGCCGCCGATGAGGAGGCCCGCGGCCGCCTGCACCCGCGGTCCCTCGCCGCCCCGCCGCACCCAGAGCCACACCCAGAGGGCGATGGCCAGCGCCACCGCGACGAGGATCCAGCGCATTGCCGCGGCCCCGGAGGCGAGGAGGCCGAAGTTGACGCCCTCGTTCCAGGCCATGCGGAGGGTGAGGAAGGGCGGCCACACCTCGATGATGAGCCGCCCGCGGAGATCGAGGAGGTCGACGACCGCGACCTTCAGCCCCTGGTCGAGGGTGATGACGCCGAGGGCGACCCCTGTCGCAAGCCGCATCGCGCCCCTCTCCCTTTCCCCCCGGGCCCCTCGCCCCGTCGCCGGTGCAGATAGCCTGCCCCGGGGGCCGGGGCGAGGGGGGGGGCAGCCCCCGGGGCGCGCGCGCGCGCGCCCCGCCTCAGTGGCGGAAGTGGCGGACGCCGGTGAAGACCATGGCGAGCCCGAGGGCATCGGCGGCGGCGATGACCTCGCCGTCGCGGAGCGCGCCCCCGGGCTGGATGACCGCCGTCGCCCCCGCCGCGGCCAGGGCCTCGATGCCGTCGGGAAAGGGAAAGAAGGCGTCCGAGGCCGCCGCCGCGCCCCGCGCCAGGCTTTCCCCGAGGCCGAGGGCCGCGCCCATGTCCTCGGCCTTGCGGGCGGCGATGCGGGTCGCGTCGACGCGGCTCATCTGCCCCGCGCCGACGCCCACGGTGGCGCCGCCGCGGGCGAGGACGATCGCGTTCGACGTGACGTGCCGCACGACGGTCCAGGCAAGGGCGAGGTCGGCGGCCTCGGCCACCGTCGGCGGCCTCCGGGTGACGCAGCGCAGCCCCTCCGGGGCGGGTGTTGCGGCGTCGCGGTCCTGGACGAGGATGCCCCCCGCCACCTGCCGGAAGCAAGGCCCCGGGGCGGCGGGGTCGGGCAGCGCGGCCTCGAGCAGCCGCAGGTTCGGGCGGGCCGCGAAGGCCGCCCGCGCCGCGGCGTCGGCCCCCGGGGCGATCACGACCTCGGTGAAGACGGCCGCGATCGCCGCCGCCGCCGGCCCGTCGAGGGGCACGTTCAGGGCCACGATGCCGCCGAAGGCCGAGGTCCGGTCGCCGTCGAGGGCGCGCGCGAAGGCCGCCGCCGCGGTCCCGGCGCGGGCGACGCCGCAGGGGTTGGCGTGCTTGACGATGACGCAGGCGGCGCCCTCCCCGGGGGGAAACTCGGCCACGAGTTCCCAGGCCGCATCGGCATCGGCGAGGTTGTTGTAGGAAAGCGCCTTGCCCTGGAGCTGGCGGGCCGTCGCGGCGCCCGCCCGCGGCGGCCCGCCGAGGTAGAGTGCCGCCCGCTGGTGGGGGTTCTCGCCGTAGCGGAGGGGCCGGGCGAGCCGCCCGGCGAGGACCCGCCGCCGCGGCAGGGTCTCGCCGAGCGTGGCCGCGAGCCACTCCGCCACCGCCGCGTCATAGGCCGCGGTGCGGCCGAAGGCCGTGAGCGCGAGGCGGGCGCGGAAGCCCTCCGTGGTGCTGCCGCCGTTCGCCGCCAGTTCGGCGACCAGGGCGGGGTAGTCCTCGGGGTCGGTCACGACCGCGACATGGGCGGCGTTCTTGGCTGCCGCCCGGAGCATCGCCGGCCCGCCGATGTCGATCTCCTCGATGCAGGCGGCCGGATCCGCTCCCGCCGCGACCCGCGCCTCGAAGGGGTAGAGGTTGGCGACGACAAGGTCGATCGCGACCAGCCCGCGGGCGGCCAGCGCCGCCATGTGCGCGGGCGCGTCGCGGCGGGCGAGGAGGCCCGCGTGGACGCCCGGGTGCAGCGTCTTGACGCGGCCGTCGAGCATCTCGGGAAGGCCGGTGAGCTCGCTGACCTCGCGCGGGGCGAACCCCTCGGCGCGGAGCATGGCGGCGGTGCCCCCGGTCGAGACGATCTCGACCCCGTGCCCCGCGAGCGCGCGGGCGAGGGGGAGGAGCCCGCCCTTGTCGGCCACCGAGACGAGGGCTCGCCGCACCGCCACCAGACCGCTCATCCCTTGTCCTCCGCCGGGGCCTCGTCGTCGGTCCCGACATCGCGCAGCGCGAGCGGCGTCCCGGGGGCCTTGGCCAGGCTCCAGCCGACCCGGCCCTGATAGTCGATGAGGACGGCGGCGAGAACGATCTGCCGTGTCGCAGCCGGGGCCGGGGCGCCGCGTTCGAGCCACAGCGAGGGCTCGAGCGACAGCCGCGCCATGCCGTCCTGGCGGAAGACCCAGACCTCGCCGCTGCGAAGCCCGATCCAGGCCATCTGCCCGCCGGGGTCGAGTTCGGCCGCGGCGTCGGGGTGGAGGTGGAAGTGGAGCGTGAAGTGGACCCCGTCGCCGCCGCCCTCGCGGACGACCCGGGCCAGGCGGCGCTGGTCGGCGCGCGAGACGGCGCCGAGCGCATCCTCGCCGGCGAGGCTGCGGCCGTCGGGGCCAAGCTCGAGCCGGCGGGTGTGGGTGAGGCCGTGGCTCGCGAGATAGCCCTCGTGGGCCGCGAGGAGCCTGAGGGCGCCGCTGCCGCGCTCTCCCGGCAGCTCGATCTGCCGCGCCGGGGCCGCGGTGGCGAGGCGCCCGTCGCGGCCGGGGCGCGAGGAGGAATGGCCCTCGATCGCCAGCGTCGAGTGCGCGGCGGTGGCGCGGCCGGCCTGCTGCCATTCGGGGCCGAAGGGGGCGCCGGCGCCACAGCTCACGATCACCGGGCGGCGCGCCGAGGTGAGCTCGAAGGCGAGCGTCGAGGCGTGGCCCTCGCCGGCCGACCCGGCGGGGGGAGAGGCGGCATCGACGATCACCGACGTCCGCCCGGCGGCGAGGCGGACATAGCCCATGGCCGCGGCGGGCGGCAGCGCCGGGCGCAGCCCGGCAAAGGCAAGGGCGCGGTCGAGCGCGCCCTCGGCCCCGCGGCCGCCGCCGTGGAAGCGGGCGAGCCCGCCGTCGGTGTGGCGCAGGGCCCGGAGGACCGGCGCCGCGGCCTCGATGGCGGCGAGAAGGGGAGCGACCGGGGCCCGGCCGGTCGCGGCGATGCGCCCGGCGGCGACGGCGAGGAGTTCGAAGAGCCGCAGGAGTTCCTCGGGGTTGCGGGACGGGACGGTGCCGTCGCGCGCGATCGCCGCGGCCGCGGCCCGGCCCAGCGCCGCCTCGGCCGCCGTGGCCCGGGCGGCCCCGTCCTCGACCGCCTGGGCGGCCAGGAGCATCGCCGTCAGGGCCTCGATCCGCGCAAGCCCGCCCGGCGCGTCGGCCCCGCGCTGGGCGAGGAAGGCCATGTGGCGGGCGATCTGGCGGCGCACCGCCCCTGCCCCCGCCGCCTCGCGCGCGGTCAGCAGGATCCCGTGGGCGACGAGCCGCAGGAGCCGGCGGCCGGCGAGCCCGGCCGTCCAGCCCGGGCCCCCGCCGCGCCCGTAGCGGCGGGTCCAGTCGCCGACCCAGGCGCAGGCGAGGCTGGCCGCCGCCGGCGTGCCGAGGGCGGCGAGATCGTCGAGCCAGGCGAACCCGTGCAGCTCGGCGCTGAAGGCCGGCCCCGGCGGCCGGACCGCCCAGGGGCTGCGGCCGCGGGCCTCGGCGCGGGCGCCGCCGAAGGCGAGATGGCCGTCCAGAAGGTCGCGGCCGCGCCCGGCATCGCCGATGAGCCAGGGCTCGGGCGGCGCCGCAAAGCGCGCCTCGGCGGCGACGAGGCCGGCGCGCCAGGCCGCGAGCCGGTCGAGCAGCCGGGCACGCCCCGCCGTCCAGCCGTCGAGCAGCCCTGCCACCCCGCGCCCTTCCCTGCCCCTCGGCCCGCCCGGACGCGCCCCCCGGGCCGGTCGCCGGCGCGAAGGAAGGCGGCCCCGTGCGGGGCACGGGCGGGAAGCGTTCCCGGTCGTTGCGGTCACGCTCTAGCCCGTCCGCCGCAGGCAGGCAACGAAGAAGCCGTCCATGCCGCCGGCCCCCGGCCAGAAGTCGGGCCGCAGCCGGAGCCCGCCGCCCCTGGTGATCCACTCCGGCGCGACCCCCGGGAGCGCGAGCGCCGAGGGGTCGGGGGCAAGGTCGGGATGGCGGGCGAGGGCGGCGGCAAGCTGGTCCTCGCCCTCGGCCGGCAGGAGCGAGCAGACGGCGTAGACGAGCCGCCCGCCCGGGGCGAGGAACCCCGCCGCCCGGTCGAGGAGCGTGGCCTGGAGGGCGCGGAGACGGTCGAGCCCGGCGCCGTCGCGGAGGGCCGGCAGGTCGGGGTGGCGGCGGATCGTCCCGGTCGCGGTGCAGGGAGGATCGAGGAGAACCGCCACCACCGGCGAGGGCGGGGCCCAGGCGAGGGCGTCGGCCTGGACGCAGTCGGCCGCGAGCCGGCAGCGGGCGAGGTTCGCGGCGAGGAGGGCCATCCGCGGCGCCGCAGGCTCGACCGCCGTCACCCGCGCGCCCGCGGCGGCAAGCTGGAGGGTCTTGCCCCCGGGGGCGGCGCAGAGATCGACGACCTCCTCGCCGGCCTTCGCCGCGAGGACGCGCGCGGGGAGGGCCGCGGCCGCGTCCTGCACCCACCAGGCGCCCTCGTCGTAGCCCGGCAGCGCCGTCACCTGTCCGCCCGCGGGCAGGCGCAGCGATCCCGTCGGCAGGAGCGTGGCGCCGAGCCGGGCCGCCCAGAGCGAAGCCGCCGCCGGCTCCCTCGGCGTCAGGTCGAGGGCCGCGCCGCGCTCGTGGGCGGCCTCGATCGCCCGCGCCACCGCCCCGCCCCAGGCCGCGACGACCGGCCGGCGCAGCCAGGCGGGCATGGCCCCGGGGGCGAGCCGGGCCCAGCCCCCCTCCCCTCCGGCCACCACCGCCTTGCGCAGGACGGCGTTCGCGAAATCGGCCGCCGGCCGGCCTGCCCGCGCCGCCACCAGCGCCACCGCGGCATCGACGGCGGCATGGGCGGCCCCGCCCCCGGCGAAGATCTCGGCCAGGGCGAGGTGCAGGGCGGCGTGGACGGCGGGCGCCGGTCGCCACCGCAGCAGGGGCCCGAGGAGGCGGTCGGCGCGCCCGCCGTGGCGCAGGGCCGCGGCCGCGAGCCGGCGCGCCCGTGCCCGCCCGGCCGGGGCGAGGGCGGCGAAGGGCGCTGCCGCCTCGGCCGCGGCCAGCGTCCGGCCGCCGCCGAGGACCGCGACGAGGAGGTCGAGCGCGGCCCCCCGCTCGGCCCGCCCCGCCGCCGCCTCCTCGCCCCCCGCCCCCGCCCGCGCTCCCGCCGCCATGCCGCCCCCCGCGCCGGTCTCGCGCCGCCCCGGACCACCGCGACCACCGCGCGCGCGCCCCGCGCCCGCGACCCCTGCCCGCGCCTGCGCTTGCCCCCCGCCCGCGGCGGCTATAGCACGCAGCCCAGCCCCGGCAAGGAGCGCGCCATGCCCGCCGACCCCGACCCCGTCCCCGACCCCGCCGCCGACGCGGCGGCCGATCCGGGTGCCGGCCCCGCTGCCGGGCCCGTCCGTGCGGGCGCCCCTGCCGCTGCCGACCCCGCCGCGGCGCTCGCCCCCGCCGCCCGCCGGGCGCTCGCCGAGGCCGCGGCCCGCCGCCGCGCCGCGGCCCCCCCGGCGCTTCCCGCCGAGCGGGGCGGCCGGGCGGGGCCCGAGCCCGTCCGCTTCGGCGACTGGGAACGCAAGGGCATCGCCGTCGACTTCTGACCGCCGGCTTCTGGCCCCGCCCCGCCCCGCGCCGCGCCCGCCCGGGCCCGGCGGGGCGGCGCCCTGCCGGCCGGGCGCGTCCCCCGGGCGACCTCAGCCCCCCGGCAGCGCCGCACGCCGGCCATCGCGGGCGACGCCGGCAAGGTTGACGAGATTCGCGACCAGGATCACCGCCCCGCCGAGGAACACCGCCGCCTCGAGCGGCTCGCCGTAGATCCAGGCCGCGAGAAGGGCGATGATCGGCAGGCGCAGGAACTCCATCGGCGCGACCACGCTCGCCGGCGCCAGCGCGAGGGCATTCGTCAGCGCGAAATGGGCGCTCAGCCCCGTCACCCCGACCACCGCGAGCCAGGGCAGGAGTGCCGCCGCCGGCACCGCGATGCCGCCCGGCGCGCCGAGGATGAAGCCGAGGACCCCCTGCATGAGCGTCATCCAGAAGAGCACGCAGAGGACGCCGTCGTGGGCCATGATCCGCCGCGTGTAGAGGGCGTTCATGGCAAAGCCGAGGGCCGAGGCGAGCCCCGCCGCATGGCCCCAGCCGAGCGGCGACACCCCCGGCTGGGCGACGACGAGGACGCCAACGAAACCCAGCGCCGCCACCCCGGCCTTGCGGGCGGTGAAGGATTCGCCGAGCAGGAGGGGGGCGAGCAGCGTCACCCACAGCGGGTTCGTGAATTCGAGCGCCACGATCTGGGCAAGGGGGATGGTCGCGATGCCGTAGAACCACAGGTTCTGGCCGGCGAAATGCCAGAGGTTCTTGAGCGCGTGCAGGCCCGCCACCGGGGTGCGCAGCCGGGCCGTCCCCGGCCGCGCGCGAAGGACGAGCCCGAGGACGATCACGAACCCGATCAGCGACCGCCAGGCCATGATCTCGAAGGTCGAGAGCGCGGGTTGCAGTTCGCGCGCCGCGAACGCCATCAGCGTGAAGGAGACGATCGCCCCGCCCATCCAGAGCGCGGCAAGGAAGGGGCGGCCCGGCCGTGCCATCCTGCCCTCGCGTCTTCCCCGGCCCCGGGCCCCTCATAGCGCCGGGCCGGCCGAAGGCAAGCCCGGCCCGCCGTCCGCGGGGGCATCCCGGGGGCGAACACGCCGCCGCGCCGGAAGCCGTCCCCCCTCGCAAGCGGCCCGTCGGACCTCCGGACGCAATTTCCCCGGGACCGGCTTGATCCCGCTCAAGGCGCGCCGCCGGGCGGCTGGCCAAGATGAGGGGAGACGCTGCCGGCCGGCCGCCGCCGGCCGGCGCCCCTGGGGGAGCATGCCCGCATGATGCACCGTCATCCGTCCGCGTTCGCCGTTGCCCTCGCCCTCGCCCTCGCCCTCGCCCCTGCCCTGCCCGCCGCCGGCGAGGAGGCGGCCTTCCGCCTCGGCGGCGACGCCTACCTCGGGGCCGAGCGGGCGGAACTGACCCAGCCCGCGGCCGACGCCTTCCTCGCCGGCGAGACCGCGCGCGTCGCCGCCCCCCTGACCGGCAGCGCCCATCTCGTCGGCCGCAGCGTGGCCGTCGCCGCCGAGATCGGCGGCAACGCCTATGCCGCGGGCTACGAGGTCAGGCTCGAGGCGCCGGTGCGCGGCGGGGCCTCGCTCGCGGGCTACGCGGTCGAGGTCCTCGCCCCGGTCGGCGGCAACCTGCGCGCCGTCGGCCGGCGGGTCCGGCTCGCGGCCCCGGTCGCCGGGGCGGCGGCGCTCGCGGGCGAGGAGGTGCGCCTCGAGGCCCCCGTCACGGGCGACGTCAACCTCTCGGCGGGCCGGGTGGAGTTCGGCGAGGGGGCGCGCCTCGAGGGCCGCCTGACGCTCGTCCACCCCGACCCCGAGGCGGTCGAGATCCCCGCATCGGTGAGTGCGGCCGACCGCGTGACGCGCATCCGCGCCGACGCCATCCCCGGGGACGGGCGGCCGCGGGGCGGCGCCGGCTGGTGGTGGATGGTGCGCGGGGCCCTCGGCTCGCTCGCGGCCCTCGCGGTCGTGACCGGGCTTCTCGCGCTCGTCGCCCCGGAGGGCATGGCCTCGCTCCGCCGACATGTCGCCGAGCGGCCGTTCCGCGCCGCCTGGCTCGGCTTTCTCGCGCTCTCGGCGCTCGCCGGGGCGGGGCTGGTCGTGGCCCTGACCGTGGTCGGCATCCTCCTTCTCCCCGCCGCCCTCGCGCTTGCGGCGCTCGCCGCCGTTCTCGGCTAGGTCGTCGGGCTCTACGCGCTCGGGGCGGGGGCGATGAAGGCGCTCGGGCGGGGCGAGCCCGCCCGCGCGGGCGAGCGCCTCGTCGCCGCCCTCGTGGGCGTCGTGATCGCGGGGCTCGTCGCCCTCGTGCCGGCGGTGGGCTGGCTCTTCTGCCTCGCCCTTGCCCTCGCCGGGCTCGGGGCCCTGACCGCGCGCTGGCTGCGCCCGGCCTTCTTCGCCTGAGCCGCGTCCCCCCGGGCGCAGGCGGGCCGGCGCCGCGGGGGGCCCCCCTCGCGCCCGAGCAGGCGGTCACCGGCCGAGACGGCGGTGGCGCAGATGCCGCGGCGCCCGCGCGCGCCCGGGGCAGGCGCGGCCGGGCGGGGGGGCCCGGCGCCGGCCCGCGCACCCCCGCGGCGCGGCCCTCACCCCGCCCGGGGCGGCCGCTCCCCGGCGGCCTCCCCGTCCGGCCCCGGCAGGCCCGCGGCCAGGCGGGCGGCGGCGGCAACGCCCGCCCGGCGGCCGGTGGCAAGGCAGGCGGTGAGGAGGTAGCCGCCCGTCGGCGCCTCCCAGTCGAGCATCTCGCCGGCGGCGAAGACGCCCGGCCAGGCGCGCAGCATGAGCCCGTCGTCGAGGGCGGACAAGCACACCCCGCCCGCGGTCGAGATCGCCTCGTCGAGCGGCCGCGGTCCGTCGTGGCGGACCGGCAGCGCCTTGACGAGGCGGGCGAGATCGGCGGCGAGGGGCGGCAGCGGCCGGCCGAAGGCCGCGAGCAGGAAGGCCCGCGCGGGGTCGAGGCCGAGCGCCTTGCGGAGCCGGTTCGCCTGGCTGTCGCCCGCCCGGGCGGCGGCAAGGCGGCGCGCGACCTCGGAAAGCGCGAGGTCGGGGGCGAGGTCGAGCGTGAGCGCTGCCCCCTCGCGCACCGGACGCGCGACGGCGTAGATGCCGCCGCCCTCGAGCCCGCGGGCCGAGATCACGAACTCGCCGCGGCTCCGGATCCCGCCCGCCTCGAGCGCCACGCCCTTGACCGGGGCCCCGAAGTGGCGCCCGGCCCCGGCCGGCCAGGCGACGGCGAGACCCATGTTGGCGGGACGGAAGGGGGCGACCCCGACCCCGCGGGCGCGAAGCCAGGGCGCCCAGTGCCCGTCCGCGCCCAGCCGCGACCACGACGCCCCGCCGAGGGCGAGGACCGCCACCCCCGGCCGCAGCCGGACCGGCCCCCCGGGGGTCGCGAAGGCGAAGCCCGGACCGGCCTCTCCCGTCCAGCGCCAGCCGGTTTCGAGCCTGACCCCGAGGCCCGCGAGCCGCCCGAGCCAGGCCCGGAGCAGGGGCGAGGCCTTCATCGCGACCGGGAAGACCCGTCCCGTCGTGCCCGTGAAGAGGGGCTGGCCGAGCCCCTCGGCCCAGGCCCTGACCGCGGCCGGCCCGAAGGCCGCGAGCAGGGGGGCAAGCCGGCCTGACGCCTCGCCATAGGCCGCCGTGAAGGCCGCGTCCGGCTCCTCCCGCGTCAGGTTCAGCCCCGAGCGGCCGGCCATCAGGAGCTTGCGGGCAGGCGAGGGGCGAGCCTCGGCCACCCGCACGCGAACCCCGCGGAGGGCAAGCATCTCGGCCGCCATCAGCCCGGCGGGGCCGGCACCGATCACCAGCGCCCCGGCCGCGACCTCGTGCTCCGTCACCGCCGCCCCCCTTTCCCGGGCGCCCGCCCCCGCCGCCGGGGGCCGGCCCGAACCCCACCATCTCGGGCCGGAAACTGCCGCCGGCAAGGGGGGGGCCGCGCCCTGCCTCCCCCGACCGGCGCCCGGCCGGGCGGCCGGCCTGCGACCGGCGGCGGGGCCGGAGCCCAAGATCCTTCGCACGAAGGATTTTGGCCCCCCCCGGCCCGGGAATCCGCATCATGCGGCCCCGGGGCAGTCGCGGGGGGGGCCGATCCGGATGCGCGGTGACTTCACGGTCTCGGGGAGTCCGGCGCCATGCCCGATCTCGATCCTGCCCGAGAGGCCCGACCCGCGCGCGGGGCCGCCCCCGCGCCCGCCGGGCGATCGGGAACCCGCACCGGCTTCGGTTCCCTGTGCCGGCTTCGACGAGGACCGCACCGGTACCGGCGCCGATCACGGCGGGGGGACCCTCGACCCCCGCCGCCCCGCCCTCGACCAGCCCCGGGTTCCATGGCCGAGGCTCGCCCCTCGCCCGCAGGCGCCGACGCGCCCGACGGTCCGACGACTGCGCCAGGGCCGTCATCGGCACGATGCGTCGGCCTTGGGCGCGGGTGCGAGTTCGCTTGACCTCGCCCCCGGCAACCGGGATGCTCGCCGACAAGGGTCCGTGCACAGGGAGACGCTTTCATGGCCATTTCCGCAACGCGCAGGCAGAGCGCCCTGCTTTCGGGCTGCGCCCTCGTCGCGCTGCTCGCGGGCGCCCCGGCGCTCGCCCAGGTGACGCCCGAGGACGTCTGGACCTCGTGGAAGGCGGCCCTCGAGGACGTCGGCCAGACCGTCGCCTTCGGCGCCGCGACCCGCGCCGGCGCCGTCCTGACGGTGACCGCCGTCACTCTCTCGCAACCGACCGACGGCCCCGACGTCACCGTCGAGCTCGGCGACATCGCCTTTGCCGACCAGGGCGACGGCAGTGTCGCGATCACGCTCGCCCCCGCCTTCGCCCTGACGGTCAAGGACCGGCCGGGGTCGGGCGACAATGTCGATGCGCGCATCGTCATGCGCCAGGAGGGGCTCGAGTTCACCGCCAGCGGCAGCCCCCGGGAGATCACCTACGACTTCGCTGCCGACGCACTGACGGTCGGGGTCGAGCACGTCATCGCCGACGGCAAGCCGGTCGACGCCGTCCTCGACCTTGCCGTCGGCACCCTTGCCGGCAGCTATTCCTACGTCGCGGGCGAGGCGCCCTCGCTGGCGAGCGAGCTTGCCGCCGAGAGCCTGAAGCTCGACCTCCGCGTCGTCAATCCCGAGGGCGAGGGCAGGATGGTGATGGCGGCCACCGCCGCCGGCATCGAGACCAGCTCGAGCATCGACCGGCTCGACCTCATGGAGGCGCTCGAGGACAACGAGGTCGGCCCGGCCCTCGCGGCCGGCTTCGCGCTCGCCACCGACTTCGCCATCGGGGCGACCGAGTTCAGCTTCGAGTTCGAGGAGCCGGGCGAGCAGGCGCGGATTTCCGGCGAGACGGCGGGCGGCAGCGTCGCGGTCGAGATGAGCGCCGAGAAGCTCGCCTATTCGGTCGCCAACACCGGCGCCCGCTACACCGTCAGCGGCTCCGAGATCCCCTTCCCCGAGGTCACCGTCGCCTTCGACGACCTCGCCTTCGGCTTCTCGGTGCCCGCCTCGGCCTCGACCGAGCCGCAGGACTTCTCGGTCCTCCTGCGCCTTGTCAACCTCGGGCTCGACGAGGGGCTGTGGTCGATGATCGACCCCGGCGGCGGCCTGCCCCACGACCCCGCGACGCTGGTCGCCGACATCGCCGGCCGGCTCGCCTGGACGCACGGCCTCTTCGCGCCCGAGACCATGGGCGCCGACAGCTTCCCTGGCGAGATGCACGCGCTGGAACTGAAGGACCTGCAGGTCGAGGCCGTCGGCGTCGGCGTCACCGGCAAGGGCGCCTTCATCTTCGACAACGCCGACCGCGAGACCTACCCCGGCCTGCCGCGGCCGATGGGCGAGGTCGAGGTCACCGCCTCCGGGATCACCACGCTCATGGACAAGCTCGTGGCCATGGGGCTCCTGCCGCAGGAGGAGGCGACCTCGGCCAAGTTCATGCTCGGCCTCTTCGCGCGCGTGGTCGAGGGCCAGTCGGACACCTACACGACCAAGGTGGAGCTCACGCCCGAGGGCGGCATCGTCGCCAACGGCCAGCCCCTGCAATAGGCGCCGCGCCCGGCGGCGCCCGGCGCCGGACCCGTCGGCCGGACCGGCGCCGGCGCGGGCGGTGCTCGCGCCGGCGCCCGGGGACGGGAGTGGCGGCACCGTGCCGGCCGCTTCGGCGGGACCGGCGGCGTCGTGGCCGGCCCCGTGCCGGCCCCTCGGCCGGGCCGCACCGGCGCCGGCGCGGGCCGCGGGAGTTCCCGCGCCCGTTCCGCCCGTCCCCCGCCTTGCGTGGCGGGGCACGGGCACCTAGCTAGCCGGACGGGGACGGGCAGGGGGAAGGTGCGGGTGGCGGCAGCCCTGGAGGATCTGACGGCGGCCCTTCTCGCGGCCGCGCGCCGCGCCGGGGCGGACGAGGCCGACGCCATGGCGCTCGAGGAGGCCTCGGTCGCGATCGACGTGCGGGCCGGGCGGCTGGAAAAGGCCGAGCGGTCGGAGGCGGTCGAGATCGGGCTGCGGGTCATCGTCGGCGGCCGCCAGGCTGCGGTCGCCGCCTCGGACCTGAGGGCGGAGACGCTTGCCGCCATGGCCGAGCGGGCAGTCGCCATGGCCCGCGAGGCGCCGCGGGACCCGACCGTGGGCCTCGCCCTTCCGGGCGAGCTTGCGCGCGAGCGGGACGGCGCCGGCCTTGACCTTGTCGATCCCGCCCCCGCGCCCGCGCCCGCGGCCCTCGAGGAGGCGGCCCGGCAGGCCGAGGCCGCCGCCCTCAGCCGGCCCGGCATCCGCCTTGTCGATCCCGCCTCGGCCTGGTCCGGGCGCAGCACCGTCCATCTCGCGGCCTCGAACGGATTTGCCGGCGGCTACAGGCGCAGCGCGGCCGGCCTCTCCTGCGTTGCCATCACCGGCGAGGGCGCGGCCATGGAACGCGACTGGTGCAGCGAGAGCCGCGCCCACGCGGCCGACCTGCCCGCGCCCGAATGGGTGGGGGCGCAGGCGGCGGCGCGGGCGCTCGCGCGGGCCGGCGCCCGGCGGCCGCCGACCGGGGCCTTTCCGGTCCTATTCGACGAGCGGGTGGCGGCGAGCCTGATCGGCCACCTCCTCGCCGCCGTCAACGGCACGGCGGTCGTCCGCGGCGCCACCTGGCTTGGCGACGCGCTCGGCGCCGAGGTGCTGCCCCGCGGCCTCGACCTCTGGGAAGAGCCGCGGCGGCCGCGCGCCGCCCTCTCGCGGCCCTTCGATGCCGAGGGGCTCGCGACCGCCCGCCGCGCCATCGTCCGCGACGGTGTCCTGACGGGCTGGACGCTCGACCTCGGGACGGCGCGGCGGCTCGGCATGGCCAGCACCGCGAACGCGAGCCGCAGCCCCGGCGGTGCCCCCGCCCCCGCCGCCGGCAACGTCACCCTCACCGAGGGCGCCGTCGACCCGGCCGCCCTGCTCCGCGACATGGGCCGCGGCCTCGTCGTCACCACCCTCCTCGGCGCCTCGGTCAACCCGACGACCGGCGACTATTCGCGCGGGGCCGCGGGCTTCTGGGTCGAGGGGGGCGAGATCCGCGGGCCGGTGAACGAATGCACGATCGCCGGCAACCTGCGGCCGATGCTCCGGAGCCTCAGGCCCGCCAACGACGCCCGCCGCCACCTCGCCCAGGTCGTGCCCAGCCTCCTCGTCGAGGGGCTGACCGTTGCTGGGGCCTGACCTCGCGCTCCTCGGCGAGGCGGCCCGCGCCGCGGGTGCGATCGCCCGGCGCCATTTCGGCACCCGCCCGCGGGCCTGGGAGAAGGGCGCGGGCCAGGGTCCGGTGTCGGAGGCCGACCTCGAGATCGACGCCATGCTGCGGGCCCGCCTCACCGCCGCCCGGCCCGGCTACGGCTGGCTCTCGGAGGAGAGCCCCGACGATCCCGCCCGCCTCGCGGCGACCGACCTCTTCGTCGTCGATCCCCTCGACGGCACCCGCGCCTTCCTCGACGGCCGGCCCGAGTTCGCCCATGCCCTGGCCGTCGTCCGGGGCGGCCGCCCGGTGGCGGCGGTCGTGCACCTGCCCCTGCTCGGGCTGACCTACGAGGCGAGCGCGGGCGGCGGGGCGCGGCTGAACGGCCGGCCGCTCGCCGCCGCCCCGCCGCCCGCGCTCGCGGCCGCGCGCCTCCTCGTCGGCCGCTCGCAGCTGGCGCCGGGGCTGTGGCCGGGGGGCGCCCCGGTCGCGGCCCGCCAGGCCCGGCCCGCCCTCGCTTGGCGGCTCTGCCTCGTCGCCGAGGGGGCCTATGACGGCACGCTGACCTTCCGCGACGTCTGGCACTGGGACATCGCCGCCGGCGCCCTGGTCGCGGGCGAGGCCGGCCTCGTCGTCACCGACCGCGCCGGCGCCCCCTTGCGTTTCAACACCGCCGTTCCCCGGAGCCCGGGCCTGGTCGTTGCCCCGGCGGCGCTCCACGACGACCTCCGCGCCCGCATGGCGGCCCCGTCCTGATCCCCTCCGGGGGGCGGGGCGCTGGCCCCGCCTTGCCCCTGCCGCGCGTCGCTGCCAGTCTTTCCCGCCAGGACCGCCCGCCCCCGCCCCCGCCCGCCCCGCCCCGGAAAACCCGTCCGCCGATGCACCGATCCGACTTCCGGCCGCTCGCCCTGCGGCTTGCCGCCATGGTGATCGCCACCGCCATCGCCCTTGCCGGGGCCTTCGCGGCCCGGGCGGCCTCGCTGCCCCTGCCGCTCATGCTCGGCTCGCTCGTGGCCCTCGGCGGCGTCTCGATCCTGCGGCTCTCCGTCTTCGGCATCACCCCCCGGCTGCCGGAAGGGCTGCGGACCGTCTTCATCCCGGTGATCGGGGTCGCGATCGGGGCGGGCTTCAGCCCGGCGCTCCTCGCCGAGGCCGGGCGCTGGCTGACAAGCCTCGCCGCCGTCGCCCTGTTCGTGCCCCTCGCCCATGCCCTCGGCTACCAGGTCTACCGCCGGATGGGCGGGCTCGCGCCCTCGACCGCCTTCTTCTCGGCCATGCCGGGGGGGCTCTTCGAGGCCCTCGAGATGGGCGAGGCGGCCGGGGCCGACCGCCAGATGCTGGTCGTCCTCCAGTTCCTCCGGCTGATCCTCTGCATCCTCCTCGTGCCGATCGGCTTCACGCTCTTGACGGGGCAGGTCGTCGGCAGCGCCGCCGGGGTCCGCCTCCAGGGTGCGAGCCTGCCCTACACCCCGGCCGACGTCCTCCTCCTTGTCGCCGCGGGCGTGGGCGGCGTGCTCGTCGGGCGCCTCGTGCGCCTGCCCGGGGGGCTCATCACCGGCCCCCTCTTCGCCTCGGCGGCGATCCATCTCGCCGGGTTCACGGCGACGGTGCCGCCGCCCTTCCTCATCGGCGTCACCCAGCTGGTCATGGGGGCGACGCTCGGGTTGCGCTTCTGGGGGATGCCGGGACGGACGTTCGGCCTCGCGCTCCGGCTCGCGGGGGTCAACGTCGCGGCGATGCTGGGGCTGGCCATGGTCTTCGCGGCCGTCCTGCACGCGATCCTCGGCGAGCGCCTGTCGACCGTGCTTCTCGCCTTCGCGCCCGGCGGCGTCGCCGAGATGTCGCTCGTCGCCCTCTCGCTCCGGGCGAGCGTCGCCTTCGTCAGCGCCCATCACATCCTGCGGATCGTGATCGCGGTGGCGATGGCGCAGGCCGGCCACCGCCTCGTGCTCGGCCGGCGACGGGAGGAGGGGCGATGACCGGGACGGGCCCGGCCGCGACCTGCGTCCTCGACGTCGGCAAGACCAACGTCCGGCTCGTCGCCGCCGACCGCGCCGGGCGTGCCCACGAGGTCATCGCCTGCGCCAATCCCCTCCGCGAGGGGCCGCCCTGGCGCCACCACGACATCGAAGCCCTGACCCTCTGGGTGGCCGAGGGGATTGCGGCCCTCGCCCGGCGCCACCCGCTCGCCCGCCTCGTCCCCGTCGCCCATGGCGCCGCCGGGGTCCTCGTGGGAGCGGACCCCGGGGCGGGGGGCACCGGCGCCCTCGTGCCGATGATCGACTACGAGGACGACTGCCCGCCCGCGGTCGCCGCCGCCTATGCCGCCGCCTGGGGCGGCTTCGGCGAATGCGGAAGCGCCATCATGGGCGGCACGACCCATGCCGCCCGCCAGCTCCTGCGCATCGCCGCCGAGCGGCCCCGGGCGCTCGCGGCCGCCCGCTGGTGGCTCGACACGCCCCAATACTGGGCCTGGTGGCTCGCGGGCGTCGCAGCCTCCGAGATCTCGGCCCTGGCCGCGCAGTCCCATCTGTGGAACCTCGCCCGCGGCCGCTTCACCCCCCTCGTCGCCGCCCGCGGCTGGCAGCGGCTGGTGGCGCCGCGGCGGCGCGCGGGCGACGTCCTCGGCCCCCTGCGCCCGGCCCTCGTCCGCCGCCACGGCCTGCCCCCGGGCCTTGCCGTCCACACCGGGGCACATGATTCGTCGGCCCATTTCCACCGCTTCGCGGCCGCGGGCGAGGGCGGCTTCACGCTTGTCTCGACCGGCACCTGGATCGTCGCGCTCTCGGCCGAGGCGCGGCCCGCGCGCCTCGATCCCGCCCGCGGCGGGACCCTCGGCGCCGCCCCCGACGGCCGCCCGCTCGGGGGCGCGCTGACGATGGGCGGGCGGGCCTTCGCCGCCCTCGCCGGGCCGGGCTGGCGGGGCGAGCCCGCCCGGCCCGCGACCCTCGCCCGCCTCGTCGCCCGCGGCACCTTCGCGACCCCGGGGTTCGCCCCCGACGACGGCCCCTTTCCCGGCAGCGCCGGGCGGGGCGTCATCCTCGGCCCGCCGCCGGAGGGGCAGGAGGAGCGGACGGCCCTCGCCCTCCTCCACGCGGCCCACCTCGCGCAGGAGGCGGCCGCGGCGCTCGCGGGCGGGGAACGTCTGATCCTCGACGGCACCTTCCTTGCCGACCCCCATTTCGCGCCCCTCGTCGCGGCGCTCCGGCCGGGCCGGCCGACGCTCGCCTGTGGTGACGGCGGGGGGGTGGTGGCCGGGGCGGCGGCACTGGTCGCGCCCGAGGCGGCGGCCCCGCTCCTCGTCCCGGTCGCCCCCGCCCGCCTGCCGGGCCTTCCCGAGGCGGCGGCCGCGGCCGCCGCCCGGGCGCGGGCGGCGGCGGGGTAGCGCGGCGGGCGCGGGGCTCAGGCGTCGGCCACGACCTCCTGGCGCTGGGCCCCGAGCCCGGCCACGCCCAGTTCGACCACGTCGCCCGCGCGCAGGAAGCGCGGCGGCTTGCGGCCCATGCCGACGCCCGGGGGAGTGCCCGTCGAGATGACGTCGCCGGGATGGAGGGTGAAGAACTGGCTGAGGTAGCTGACGAGATGGGCAACCCCGTAGACCATCGTCCGGGTCGATCCGTTCTGCATCGATTCGCCGTTCACCGTCAGCCACATGGCCAGATCCTGGGGGTCGGCGACCTCGTCGCGGGTGACCAGCCAGGGGCCGATCTGGCCGAAGCCGTCGCAGCTCTTCCCCTTGGTCCACTGGCCGGCGCGCTCGCTCTGGAAGGCGCGCTCGGAGACGTCGTTGGCGACCGCGTAGCCGGCGACATGGGCCAGCGCCTCGGCCTTGGGGACGTATTTCGCCCGTCGGCCGATGACGACCGCAAGCTCGACCTCCCAGTCGGTCTTGAGCGAGCCGCGAGGGATGATGATGGGGTCGTTGGGCCCGCAGATGGCCGAGGCGGCCTTGAGGAAGATGATCGGCTCGGGCGGCACCGCGAGGCCCGATTCGGCGGCGTGGTCGGCGTAGTTGAGGCCGATACAGATGAACTTGCCGATGCCGGCGACGGGCGGGCCGAGGCGGACGGCGGGATCGACCGCGGGCAGGGCGGCGAGATCGAGGGTGCCGAGCATGGCGAGCCCGGCGTCCGAGAGGACCGGCCCGGCGATGTCGGGGACCAGCCCGGAGAGGTCGCGGATCGTGCCGAGGGCGTCGAGGATCCCCGGGCGTTCCTGGCCTGGCGGGCCGAAGCGCAAGAGTCGCATGGCGTTCCCTTCTGTCAGAGGTTGGACCAGCCGCCGTCGACCACGAGCGTCGTGCCGGTGGTGAAGGCCGCCTCGTCGGAGGCGAGGTAGACGGCCGCCGCCGCCACCTCGGCCGGCCGGCCGAGCCGGCCCGAGGGCTGGCGGGCGAGAAAGAGCCGCCGCGCCTCCTCGACCCCGCCGGGGAGGGTCGCGCCGAGGGCGTCGATGCGCCGGGCGAGCGAGGGGCTCTCGACCGTGCCGGGGCAGATCGCGTTGCAGCGGATGCCGCGGGCGACGTAGTCGGCGGCGATCGCCTTGACGAGGCCGATCACCCCGGCCTTGGTCGCGCCGTAGACGAAGCGGTTGGGGGCGGCCTGGATCGAGCCCACGGCCGAGGCGATGCAGACGATGCTGCCCCCGCCGCGGGCCAGCATCCCCGGCAGGAAGGCCCGGGTCACGCGATACATGGCGGTGAGGTTCAACTCGACCGAGAAGGCCCAGGCATCCTCGTCGCAGTCGAGGATGGTGCCGTGGTGGACGAAGCCGGCGGCGTTGACGAGGATGTCGAGGGGGCCCGTCGCGGCCGCCGCCCGCGCCACCGCCTCGCGGTCGCGCACGTCGAGGGTCGCGGTCGCCATGCCGGCAAGCGTCGCGAGCGTCGCGGGGTTGAGGTCGGCGGCCGTGACCTCGGCTCCCTCGCCCGCGAGCGCCTCGGCGATCGCCCGCCCGATGCCCTGCCCTGCCGCCGTCACGAAGGCGCGCCTGCCCGTGAGCCGTGCCATGAGGATCTCCCGTCCCGTCCCCGGCGCCCTTGCTAGCCACCGCCGCGGGGCGCGTAAACCCCCCGGGGGGCGCGCGCGGCGGGGGCGCGCCCGCCCGCGGCCCCCCGCCCCCATGGCGCCGGCCCGCCGGGGGCAGGGGCGACACAACGCGCGCGGGCGCCCCGGGCCCGGCCCCTCAGCGCAGCCACAGCCCCTCGCGCCTGAGGGTGTTGCGGATCGCCTGCTCGCGGCGGGGCAGGCGGGCGCGGTCGAAGAGCGCCCGCGCCTTGCGCCCCCGGCCCTGGTAGATCATGCGCAGGAAGGGCTCGTAGCCCTTGAGGACGCGCTTGACGGGATTGGGGGCGGCGAGCGCCTCGAGGAGGTCGACGACGGCGTCGTCCTCGCGGGCATAGAGGAGCGGCAGGGCCCGCCAGTGGCAGCTCACGCGGCCGTCCATGAGCCCGTCGGGAATGCCGACCGCGGCCGGCCGGCCGCCGCCGAGCCCGTGGATGACGAGCGCGAGCGCCACCTGGTCGAGCCAGGGGTCGAGCGGTTGCAGCGCGAGTTCGGGCGGGGGATCGTCGCGGATCGCCACCGCGATCTCGAGGAAGCGGCGCCCGAAGGCCGGCCCCGAGCGGTAGTGGAACCAGCCGGCGTTGAGGTAGAGGTAGCGCTCCCAGTATTCGTCGGGCTGGGTGAGGTCGAGCGAGCTTGCGAAGTCGAGCCCGAAGCGGTCGTAGAGCGACCGCCAGATCGCCGTGTAGCCCGGCCCGTAGGGCTCGGGCCGGGGCCATGTCCCCTCGCGCCGCATCGAGGCCGAGGGGCGGTCGAAGTCGAAGGGCACGGCCGCCGGCGGGCCGAGGAGCAGGGTGTCGGTGTCGAGAAAGAGGAACGGGGTGCCCTCGGGCAGGGCGAGGAGCGCCTCGATCTTGTTGCCCTGGGGATAGGCGGCGCCGAAGGCCCGCGCCTCGAAGGGCAGGATCGCGGCCCCGAAGCCCTCGAGGAGCGCCCGCACGGGGGCCGAGATGCGGGGATCGCCGGGCCAGAGCGGACCCGGCTGGGGCTCGGCGAGGATGAGGGGGTGGCGCCCGCCGGGGTCGGCGCGGCGGAGCGAGGCGGCGAGGAGGACGGCCTCGTGCTCGAGGCGGCCGGCCTGGGCGACGGCGACGACGCTGAAGGCGGGCCCCGGTCCGGCTTCGCCGGCAGGGGCGGGGGCGGGGGCGGGGGCGGACGCTCTGGCCATGGGCGCGGGCCTCGGGGGCACTCGCCCCCTCTCTAGTGCGGGATCGCCCCGGTGGGAACCGCCCGCGCCGCCCCCGCGTCCCCGGGAACGGGGCGGGAGCGCGGCGAGCGCTCCAAGGGACCGGACACCAACCCCGGGCGACCGTGGCCCCGCGCGCCACCGGCCCCGGCCTGCCCGCCCTCTCCCCCGGGTCATGGGCAACGCCGGCCCGCGGGCGGCGCGACATGCCGTCCGGGCCGCCCGGCGCTGCCCGTGCTGGCGCACGGGCGGGACAAGGCCGGCGGGGCGGTGCCTCATGGCGGGCGTCGCCACGACGGGAGCGTGAACCCTCGTGCGGAGGGGGCCATGGCTTGCCCGTCCTCGCCCCCAGGCCACGGGCAGGGCCCGGCCGCGGGCGGCGCGAAGCGCCCGCCCTGGGGTGAGGGGGGACCGCCCGTGCCGGTGGCACGACGAGAGCCCCCCGAACGGCGGGCGCGAGCCCGTGCTCGCGCACGGGCGGGGGACGGGCGGCGGGGCGGTTCCGCGGGGCGCGGCGTCGCCATGAGGGAGCCGTGGTCCCTTTCGGACCGGCGCCCCGGCTCGCCCTCCTCTCTCCCAGGCCACGGCCGGCGCCTGCCCGGGGGCAAGGGGAGACCGCCCGCGAACGGGGCACGGGCGCAGGCCGCCCCCTGGAACGGCGGGCGCCGATCCGTGCCCGCGCAGGAGAGGGCTGAGGCGGGGGGCAACGCCGGCGGCAGGGGGTGGTGGGCGACCCTGGAATCGAACCAGGCGTGGGTCTCCCCGGCGGAGTTACAGTCCGCTGCCGCACCTTGCAGCTCGTCGCCCCCGGCCGGCCTCGTAGCCGACCCCCCCTTGGGCGTCAAGGACGAAGCGGCGGCCGTGGCTTTCCAGGGCGGCGCGGGGGCGCTATCACCGGCCGGCGCGAGGGGTGGGAGGCCGGGGTGCAGAAGCCTGCATGGGCGATCGCGAAGGAGCGCGCCGGGCGCGCCGCCGCAGCCGCGACGGTCTGGCTTTACGGGCTTCACGCCGTGCGCGACGCGCTCGCCAACCCGGCCCGCCGGCGGCTGCGGCTGGTCGTGACCCGCAACGCCGCCGACCGCCTTGCCGAAGCAATCGCGGCCGCGGCGATCGTCCCCGAGATCGCCGACCCGCGTCGCTTTCCCGCCCCGCTCGACCCGGTCTCGGTGCACCAGGGGGCGGCGCTCGAGGTTCGTCCCCTCGACTGGGGGCCGCTTGCGGCCCGCCTCGGCGAGGGCCGCCCGGTCGTCTTCCTCGACCGCGTGACCGACCCCCACAACGCCGGGGCCATCCTGCGCACGGCCGAGGTCTTCGGGGCCGCCGCCGTCGTCGCCCCGCTCCACCACTCCGCGCCGGAGACCGGGGCGCTTGCCAAGGCCGCGAGCGGGGCGCTCGAGCGCCAGCCCTACCTCCGCGTGACGAACCTCGCCCTCGCGATGGAGGCGGCGCGGGCGGCGGGCTACCGGCTCCTCGGGCTCGACGGCGGGGCGCCGGCGACGCTCGCCCAGGGCCTCGCCGCCGGGGGCGGCGCCCCGGCAGGGCTCGTCCTCGGCGCCGAGGGGGCGGGCCTGCGGGAGCGCACGCGCGCGACCTGCGACGTCCTCGTGCGCGTCCCCGCATCCGGACCATTCGCCACGCTCAACGTCTCGAACGCGGCCGCGGTGGCGCTTTATGCCGCGACGACCGGGCGCGGCTGACCCGGATCGCAGGGGCGCCCGCCGCCGCCACGGACCTTCGCGCCGGCAGGAGGCGGGCGTCCCGGCCGGGATCCCCGGGCGGACCCCCTTGCCCATCCCGCATCCGGGTCCCCGGTCGCGACCGGCGTCGCGAGCGCGGCCGGGGGCGGCCGACCGGGCGGCGCCGGCCGCACGCCGGCGCGACGGGCCTTCACGCTTGCGGGAGGCCGGCTTCCCAGCCGGGGCCGAATCCGGCATGTCTCGACAACGCCTGCCCCGTTCGCCGAGCCGCCCGATGCCCGCCTGCCCCCGCCGCGTCCACCCGTCCGGGCCCGCCGCCGCCGCCGCTGCCGCGCTCCGGGCCGGGGGCGCGGGGATCCTCGCGCTCGCGCTCGCGGCAGCGACGGCCAGGGCCGAGGGGCCGGCGACCGGTCCCGCGGCGATGCCCGCGGCGCTCGCGGCGGCCGCACTCTCGGCCCCCGTCGCCCGCTTCTTCGCCCCCGCCGGGATCGCGCTCGGCGGCCACGACGCGGTCGCCTACTTCACCGAGGGCCGGCCCGTCCCGGGGCTGCCCTCGCTCGCGCTGCGCTGGCGGGGCGCGGTCTGGCGCTTCGCGACCTCGGGCAACCTCGACACCTTCGAGGGCAATCCCACCGCCTTCGCCCCCGACCTCGGCGGCTACTGCGCCTTCGGGCTCAGCCGCGGCCTCGTCGTGCCGGGCGACCCGACCGCCTTCGCGATCGTCAACGGCCGCCTCTATCTCGCCCACGACGCCGAGGTCCTGCGCCTGATCGTGGCCGACCCCGCCGCGGTCATCGAGGCCGCGCGCCGGGCCTGGCCCGGCCTCCGGCGCTGACCGCGCCGGGCGCGCGCGTTCACGCCTTCGCGACAGGGGCTTTGCGCGCCCCCCCCGCATCCCCATGTAAAGGCCGGAGCGCGGAGCCGGAACCTTCGCGTTTCTCTTCACTGTCCCTCGTTCCGCGACTGCGCCCGGCCGCACGGTCCGGGCGCTTTTTTGTCCCCGCGCCGCCCGGCCGCGGGGGTCCGGGCGCTTCCCGGTCGCCGTCCCGGCCGGCCCGCAGGGGCGCGGCTGCCGTCCCCCGGCCGCGATACGTGCGGCTCGCGCCCGGCGGGTGCTTCCGGGCGGCGGCGATCCGGCCTAGGATGGGGGCATGAGCGGGATTTCCGACGACGACCTCCGCCGCATCCTGACCTCCACCCGGGTGGTGGCGGCGGTCGGGGTGTCGATGAACCCGGTGCGGCCGAGCTACTTCGTCGCCCGCTACCTCGGGCTCAAGGGCTTCCGGGTGATCCCGGTCAACCCCGCCCATGCCGGCGAGAGCCTCCTCGGCGAGACCGTGCGCGCGAGCCTCGCCGCCATCGCCCCCGGCGAGGCCGTCGACATGGTCGACATCTTCCGCCGCTCCGACCAGGCGGGCGCGGTCGTCGACGAGGCGCTCGCGCACCTGCCGCAGCTGCGCACGGTCTGGATGCAGATCGGCGTCAGCGACCCCGCCGCCGCCGCCCGCGCCGAGGCGCGCGGCAAGACGGTCATCATGAACCGCTGCCCCAAGATCGAGTATCAGCGGCTCTTCGGCGAGTTGCGCATGGCCGGTTTCGCGACCGGCATCATCTCCTCGCGCCTCTGACCCCCCGCGCGCCCCCCGGGGCCTCAGGCGCTGCGGCCGAGGCGCGTCTCGAGGACCTCGAAGGGGATCGCGGGGGCGTCCTTGGCGGCGCGGATGACGAGCGAGGTCTTGACGCTGGCGACGTTCGGCGCCGCCGTGAGTTCGCCCGTCAGGAACGCCTGGAAGGTCGAGAGATCGGGGGCGATGCACTTGAGGATGAAGTCGATCTCGCCGTTCAGCATGTGGCATTCGCGGACCAGGGGCCAGGCAAGGCAGCGCCGCTCGAAGGCCGCAAGCTCGGCCTCGGCCTGGCCCCGCAGCCGGACCATGGCGAAGACCTGGACCTCGAAGCCGAGTTCGCGGGGGTCGACGTCGGCGTGGTAGCCGCGGATGAAGCCCGCCTCCTCGAGCGTGCGGACGCGCCGCAGGCAGGGCGGGGCCGAGATGCCCACCCGGCGCGCGAGTTCGACGTTGGTCATCCGCCCGGCGTCCTGGAGCTCGGCCAGAATCCTGCGGTCGATCGGGTCGAGCCGGGTGCCGGCCATGGGATCCTCCTGCCTTCGGCGCGGACCTTACGGAGTGGGGCCGGTCCGCACAACATTCTTTCGCCGCAAGGCAGCGCGGCGCAACGGAGCGGGGGGTTGACAGCGCTCCGGCCGAGCACATATGCGGGCCCGTGCATATGAATCCGGGACGGAGATCGGGAATGACGTCGGCGCGGCTGTTCCAGTTCGGCGAGGAGATGGCCGAATACCCCGTGCGGGTGCTGAACGAGCGTGAGGCCCGGGCGGGCGCGGGGCTTCTCTTCCTCGTCGCCGCGGTCGCCTTCGTGCGCGCGGTGGGCTTTGCCGAATACACCCCGGCCCGCCTCGTCGTCCTCGGCTTCTTCATCGACTTCGCGATCCGCGTCCTCGTCAACCCCCGCTTCGCGCCCAGCCTCGTCCTCGGCCGGCTGATCGTCGCCCGGCAGGAGCCCGAATTCGTCGGCGCCCCCCAGAAACGCTTCGCCTGGGCGCTCGGGCTTGCCATGGCGACGGTCGGCATGGTGCTCGTCTTCGGGCTCAACATGGCCGGGCCCGCGCTCATGCTCCTCTGCCTCACCTGCCTCGCGCTCCTCTACATGGAGGCGGCCTTCGGCATCTGCGTCGGCTGCAAGCTCTTCGCCCTCGTCGCCCGCGAGACGGCGCGGATGTGCCCGGGCGGGGTGTGCGGCCTTGGCGGGCCGGCGCCGATCAACCGGGTCGCCCGCGGCCATCTCCTCGCGGTGGCGGCGGTCGCGGGCGTGCTGCTGGCGGCGCTGCCGCTCATCACGGCCATGGAGGCCCCCTGGCTTCCCGCCTTTTCCCGCGCCCATCTCGGCCGGTAGGGCAGGACCGGCTCGGCCGGGCCGGTGATCGCGCCAACCGCCGCCGCTTCCGCCCGGCGCGCGCCCCCGCAGCCGCGGCAGCCAAAACCCCAGAGAGGACCATGATGGCCGGAACACGACACGCACGGGTGCTGATCATCGGCTCGGGGCCGGCCGGCTACACCGCCGCCGTCTATGCCGCGCGGGCGATGCTGGCCCCGATCCTGATCCAGGGCATCGAGCCCGGCGGGCAACTGACGACGACGACCGAGGTCGAGAACTGGCCCGGCGACACCCGGGTCTTGGGCCCCGACCTGATGGCACGGATGGAGGCCCATGCCCGGGCGATGGGGGCCGATGTCGTCGCCGACATCGTCACCCGCCTTGACCTCTCGGCGCGACCGTTCCGGGCCTCGGGCGATTCGGGCACGACCTACACCGCCGACGCCCTGATCCTTGCCACCGGCGCCCGGGCGAAATGGCTGGGCCTTCCGTCCGAGGAGCGCTTCAAGGGCTTCGGCGTCTCGGCCTGCGCGACCTGCGACGGCTTCTTCTACCGTGGCCGCGAGGTGGTGGTCGCGGGCGGCGGCAACACCGCCGTCGAGGAGGCGCTGTTTCTCACCAGCTTCGCCACCCGCGTGACGCTCGTCCACCGCCGCGACAGCCTGCGGGCCGAGAGGATCCTCCAGGACCGGCTGTTCCGCAACCCCAGGGTGGAGGTGGTCTGGAACCACACGGTCGAGGAGGTCCTCGGCGAGACCGATCCCGCCGGCGTCACCGGCGTGCGCATCCGCGACGTCGGGACCGGGGCCGAGCGCATCCTGCCCTGCGCCGGCTTCTTCGTCGCCATCGGCCACGCCCCGGCCTCCGACCTCGTCCGCGGCCAGCTCGACCTGCACGACGGCGGCTATGTCGCCGTCCGGCCGGGCAGCACCGAGACCGCGATCCCCGGCGTCTTCGCCGCCGGCGACCTCACCGACCCCCTCTACCGCCAGGCCGTGACCTCGGCCGGAATGGGCTGCATGGCCGCGCTCGACGCCGGGCGCTGGCTCGCGGCGCAAGGCTGACCGCCGGCGGGGCACCCGTTGCCGCAATGCAGCAGAAGGCCGCCGGGACCCCGCGCCGGCGGCAGGCCGGCGGCGGCGCGCGCTTGATTCCCCCACGAATCAGGGGCAAATGCGCCGCGTCGCCCCGGATCCGCCGGGGCATCATCGCCTCCGGCCCAGCCCGAGACCCATTGGAGCGTTCCCCGTCCATGTCGCTTGCCCATGCCGCGCCCATTCCCGAACTCTTCGTGTCGCCCGAGTCGGCGCAGAAGCTCAAGGTCGAGGCGGGCGCCCTGCCCTCCTGGGATCTGACGCCGCGCCAGATCTGCGACCTCGAACTCCTGATGAACGGCGGCTTCCAGCCGCTCACCGGCTTCATGTCCGAGGCGGATTACGACGGCGTCGTCGCCGGGATGCGGCTGGCCGACGGCCGGCTCTGGCCGATGCCGGTCACGCTCGACGTGAGCGAGACCTTCGCCGCCCGCGTCGAGCCGGGCCAGGACATCGCGCTCCGCGACCAGGAGGGCGTCATCCTCGCCATCCTTTCGGTCTCCGACAAGTGGACGCCCGACAAGCATCGCGAGGCCGCGGGCGTCTTCGGCGCAGACGATGCCGCCCACCCCGGCGTCAACTACCTCCACAACGTCGCCGGCCCCGTCTACCTCGGCGGCCCCGTGACCGGCATCCAGGCCCCAATCCACTACGACTTCCGCGCCCGCCGCGACACCCCGAACGAGCTGCGCGCCTTCTTCCGCAAGATGGGCTGGCGCCGCGTGGTCGCCTTCCAGACCCGCAACCCCCTCCACCGGGCGCACCAGGAGCTGACCTTCCGCGCCGCCAAGGAGGCGCAGGCCAACCTCCTCATCCACCCCGTCGTCGGCATGACCAAGCCCGGCGACGTCGATCACTTCACCCGCGTGCGCTGCTACGAGGGCGTGCTCGGCAAGTATCCGGCGGCGACGACGCATCTCTCGCTCCTCAACCTCGCCATGCGCATGGGCGGCCCGCGCGAGGCGGTCTGGCACGCGCTCATCCGCAAGAACCACGGCTGCACCCACTTCATCGTCGGCCGCGACCACGCCGGCCCCGGCAAGAACAGCCAGGGCAACAACTTCTACGGGCCTTACGAGGCCCAGGAACTGGTCAGGGCCCACGCCGCCGAGATCGGCATCGAGGTCGTGCCCTTCCAGCAGATGGTCTACGTCCAGGAGCGGGCGCAGTATTTCCCCGTCAACGAGATCCCCGAGGGGGCCACCGTCCTCGACATCTCGGGCACCGAACTGCGCCGGCGGCTGCGCGAGGGCCTCGAGATCCCCGACTGGTTCAGCTTTCCCGAGGTCGTGGCCGAACTCCGCCGCCGCTTCCCGGCCCGCTCGCGCCAGGGCTTCACGGTCTTCTTCACCGGGCTCTCGGGCTCGGGCAAGTCGACGATCGCCAACGCCCTCATGACCAAGCTCATGGAGATGGGCGACCGGCCGGTGACGCTGCTTGACGGCGACGTCGTCCGCAAGCACCTCTCCTCCGAGCTCGGCTTCTCCAAGGAGCACCGCGACATCAACATCCGCCGCATCGGCTATGTCGCCTCCGAGATCACCAAGAACGGCGGCATCGCCCTCTGCGCCCCGATCGCGCCCTACGCGGTGACGCGGCGGGCGGTGCGCGAGATGGTCGAGGCCTTCGGCGCCTTCGTCGAGGTCCATGTCGCGACCAGCCTCGAGGAATGCGAGCGGCGCGACCGCAAGGGCCTCTACAAGCTCGCCCGCGAGGGCAAGATCAAGGAGTTCACCGGCATCTCGGACCCCTACGAGGAACCCGCAAGCCCCGAGCTGCGGGTCGTGACCGAGGGCACCGACGTCGACTTCTGCGCCCAGCAGGTGCTGCTCAAGCTCGAGAGCATGGGCCTGATCGCGGCCTGAGGCCCGGGGGCGCGCGGCGGCGCGGCGGCGGGGACGCTTTCCATCCCCGCCGCATCGGGGGTATCCTCGCGCGGACCATGCCCCGCCGCCCCGCCCTTCTCGTCGCCCTCGCCCTCGCCCTCGCCGCGGGCTGCGCGGAACTCCCCGATTTCGACGCGGCGGGCGCCGGGGCCGGGGCCGGCCTGCGCCCGGCGCCGGCGGGCTATCCCGCGCTCCTTCCCCTCGGGGTGCTGCTGGCCCGGGCCGAGGGGCTCACCCTCGATGCTGCCATCGAGTCCTCGCTCGCGGCCCGCGCCGCCGGGCTCCGGGGGCGCGCCCAGGCGCTGCGCCGGCCGGTGATCGAGGCCGCGACGCGGGCGCGGATGGCGGCGGCGGCGCGCCGCCTCGGCGGGGGCTGAAGGCCGCAGGGCAGGCGCATTGCCTCCGCCGCGGCGGCGGGATAGGTCTCGCCCGCCCAGCCCGCCGGCCGAACGGAGTCCGTCATGCCCGAGCCCCTGCGCCTTGGTCTCGCCGGCCTCGGGACCGTCGGCATCGGCGTCGTCAAGATCGTCCAGCGCCACGGCGCCCTGATCGCCGCCCGCGCCGGCCGGCCGGTCTCGATCGTCGCCGTCACCGCCCGCGACCGGCGGCGGAACCGCGGCGCCGACATCTCGGCCTACGCCTGGGAGGACGACCCCGTGCGGCTGGCCACGCGCCGCGACATCGACGTCCTTGTCGAGGTCATCGGCGGGTCGGACGGGCCGGCGCGGGCCGCGACCGAGGCCGCGCTCGCCTCCGGCAAGGACGTCGTCACCGCCAACAAGGCGCTCCTCGCCCTGCACGGCCAGGGGCTGGCCGAGCGGGCCGAGGCGGCCGGCCGCACCATCCGCTTCGAGGCCGCGGTCGCGGGCGGCATCCCGGTGATGAAGGCCCTGACCGAGGGCATGGCGGCGAACGCCGTCGGCCGCGTCGTCGGGGTCATGAACGGCACCTGCAACTACATCCTGACGCGGATGGAGAGTGCGGGCCTCTCCTACGCGACCGTCTTCGAGGAGGCGCGCAGCCTCGGCTATCTCGAGGCCGACCCGACGCTCGACGTCGGCGGCATCGACGCCGGCCACAAGCTCGCGCTCCTCGCCGCCGTCGCCTTCGGGACGCGGGTGCATTTCGAGCAGGTGGCGATCGAGGGGATCGAGCGGGTCGCGATCGAGGACATCCGGCTTGCGGCCGACATGGGCTACCGGGTCAAGCTGCTCGGGGTCGCGCAGATGACCGGCCGCGGGCTCGAGCAGCGCATGTCGCCCTGCCTCGTCCCTGCCGACAGCCCCCTCGGCCAGCTTTCGGGGGGCACCAACCTCGTGATGATCGAGGGCGATTCGGTCGGCCAGATCGTCCTCCGCGGGGCCGGCGCGGGCGAGGGGCCGACGGCCTCGGCGGTGATGGCCGACGTCGTCGATCTGGCCCGCGGTATCCGCGTGCCGGCCTTCGGCCTGCCCGCGCGCCTTCTTGCCGAGGCGCCGCCGGCGGTGCAGCCGGCGCCGGCGCCCTACTACCTGCGCACGACGCTCGTCGACAAGCCGGGCGCGCTCGCCAAGGTCGCGGCGGCGCTGGGCGATGCCGGGGTCTCGATCGACCGCATGCGGCAGTATCGCCACGAGGCCCCCGAGGCGCCGGTGCTGATCGTCACCCACAAGACGACGCGCGACGCCCTCGACCATGCGCTTGCCGCCTTCGCCGCGACCGGGGTCGTCGTCGGCACCCCGGTGGCGCTCCGCATCGAGCAGGTCTGACCCCGCCCGCGAGGCCGGCCGGGCCGGGCCGCCCCTCCCTGCGGCCGGGAGGCGCCTTGCTGGCGCGGCCCCCCCGCGCTAGTGCAGCCGCACCGGGCCGCGCCGGCGGCCGGCAGCAGAGGGGGGAGGGCCCATGTCCGCGTCCGCGTCCGCGACCGTCCAGTTCCACGACCGCATGCTCTCGCTCGGCCTCGCCCGGGTGTCGGAGGCGGCGGCACTCGCGGCCGCGCGCCTGGTCGGGCGGGGCAACGAGAAGCGCGCCGACCAGGCGGCGGTCGACGCCATGCGCCGCCAGCTCAACATGCTCGAGATCGACGGCGTCGGCGTCAGCGGCGAGGGCGAGCGCGCCGAGGCGCCGATGCTCTTCGTCGGCGAGCGGGTCGGCACCGGCAGCGGCCCCGCGGTCGACATCGCGCTCGACCCGCTCGAGGGCACGACGCTCACTGCCAAGGACATGCCCAACGCGCTGACCGTGATCGCCATGGGGCCGCGCGGCTCGATGCTGCACGCCCCCGACGTCTACATGGACAAGCTCGCCGTCGGCCCGGGCTATCCCGTCGATGTGGTCGCGCTCGCCATGGCCCCGGGCGAGCGGGTCCGCGCGCTCGCCGCCGCCCGCGGCTGCTCCCCCGAGGACATCACCGTCTGCATCCTCGAGCGTCCCCGCCACGCCGAGATCATCGCCGAGGTCCGCGCGACCGGGGCCGCGATCCGCCTCATCACCGACGGCGACGTGGCCGGGGTGATCCATTGCGCCGAGGCCGAGACCACCGGCATCGACATGTACATGGGCTCGGGCGGGGCGCCCGAGGGGGTGCTGGCGGCGGCCGCGCTCAAGTGCATGGGCGGGCAGATGTGGGGCCGGCTGATCTTCCGCAACGACGAGGAGGTGGCCCGCGCCCGCCGGGCCGGGATCGAGAACCTCGACCGCGTCTACGCCCGCGACGAGATGGTGCGGGCCGACGTCATCTTTTCGGCCACCGGCGTCACCAACGGCTCGATCGTCCAGGGCATCCGGCGCGAGCCGGGCTGGCTCACGACCGAGACCATCCTCATGCGCTCGAAGACCGGCTCGGTCCGGCGCATGATCTACCGCACGCCCGTCGACCGCCCGGCCGCCGGCCGGTGAGCACGCCCGGGGCGGCCCCGCGCGCCTTCCTCGGCGTCGAGGCCTCGCTCACCGGGCGCCGCTGGGAGGGGCCGGACGCGGCGGCCGAGCGGCGCGCCGCGGCGCTCGCGCAGGCCGAGGGGATCGCCCTGCCGGTCGCCGCCGTCCTCGCCCGCCAGGGAGTGGCCGCGGGGGGGGCGGCCGCCTTCCTCGCGCCGCGGCTCCGCGACCTCCTTCCCGATCCCCGCTCGCTCCGCGACATGGAGCGGGCGGCGGGGCGGATCGCGACGGCCGTCTCGCGGGGCGAGGCGCTCGCCATCTTCGCCGACTACGACGTCGACGGCGCCGCCGCCGCGGCCCTCCTCGCGGGCTGGCTCGCCGCCTTCGGGCGGCGCGCGACCCTCTACGTCCCCGACCGCATCGAGGAGGGCTATGGCCCCGGCCCGGCGGCGATGGCGGCGCTCGCCCGCGACCACGCGCTGATCGTCTGCGTCGATTGCGGCACCGCCGCCCACGACGCCGTCGCCGCCGCCACCGCGGCGGGCGCCGAGGTCGTCGTCCTCGACCACCACACGGGCGCAGAGACGCTGCCCGCGGCCCTCGCCGTCGTCAACCCCAACCGCCAGGACGAGGATCGCGCCCTCGCCCATCTCTGCGCCACCGCCGTCGTCTTCCTGACGCTGGTCGAGGCCAATCGCCGGTTGCGCGCCGAGGGCGCGGCCGTCCCCGACCTCCGGGCGGCGCTCGACCTCGTCGCCCTCGCCACCGTCGCCGATGTCGTCCCCCTCGTCGGCGTCAACCGGGCGCTCGTGCACCAGGGCCTCCGGGTCATGGCGGCGCGGGCGCGGCCGGGGCTCGCGGCGCTGGCCGACGGCGCCGGGCTCGCCCGCCCGCCCGACGCCCATGCCCTGGGCTTTCTCCTCGGGCCGCGGATCAACGCCGGCGGGCGGGTCGGGGCCGCCGACCTCGGCCACCGCCTGCTCGCGGCCACCGACGCCGGCGAGGCGGCAGCGCTCGCCGCCCGCCTCGAGGCGCTCAACCGCGAGCGGCGCGCGATCGAGGAGGCGGTCCGCGCCGAGGCCCTCGCCCAGGCCGAGGCGCGCGGGCTCGCGGGATCCCTCGTCTGGGCCGCGGGCGAGGGCTGGCACCCGGGCGTCGTCGGCATCGTCGCCGCCCGCCTGCGGGAGGCGGCCGACCGCCCGGCGGTGGTGATCGCCCTCTCCGGGGGCGTCGGCCGCGGCTCGGGCCGCTCGGTCGCCGGCGTCGACCTCGGGGCGGCGGTGGCGCGGCTGGCCCGCGAGGGGCTGATCCTTCGCGGCGGCGGCCATCCCATGGCGGCCGGGCTGACGGTCGCCGGCGAGGCGGTTCCGGCGGCGATGGCGCGTCTCGCCGACCTTCTCGCCGCGGCCGGAGCCGGGCGCGGCGGGCCGCGCCGGCTGCGCCTCGACGGGCTTCTCCTGCCCGAGGCCGCAGCACCCGCCCTCGTCCTGGCGCTCGATGCCGCCGGGCCCTTCGGCGCCGCCGCCCCGGCGCCGCGTTTCGCCGTTCCGGCCCAGCCCCTCGCGTTCCTGCGCCGGCTCGGCGAGACCCACCTGAGGCTTGCCGTCGGCGCCGGCGAGCGCCGCGAGGCCGGCGCCTTCGGGGCCTTCGCGGGGCCGCTCGGGCCGGCGCTCGAGGCCCGCCTCGGCCGCCCCGTCCACCTCGCCGGGCGGCTCGCGATCAGCCGCTGGGGCGGGCGCGAGCGGGCCGAACTCCACCTCGACGACGCCGCCGACGTCTGACCGCCCGGCCCGGGCGAACCCGGGACGTCGGGCGCCCCCCCCGCGACGACCTCGCCCCCGGGCTCCGTCCGCCCGGGACGGGCCCCCCCGCAGCCGCCCTGCCCCGCGGCCCGCCGGTCCCGGCGCAGTGCCTTTCGCGGCCACCCTGCCCCGCGGACCTCCCGCCTTGCGCGGACCTGCCGCTGCCCCCCACCCCGCGGCCCACCCGCCCGGCAAGGGGCCCCCCGCGGCCACTCCAACATCCCCCTTGCACGCCGCCACCGCTTTGCCTAAAGAGCGCCGCACACCCCCCGGGGGGCCCGTTCGTCTATCGGTTAGGACGTCAGGTTTTCAACCTGAAAAGAGG
>JADLCV010000126.1 GCA_020846995.1 Paracoccaceae bacterium | reverse complement strand
ACCGCCTGCTGCGCGAGGACCACGTGCTGATCCGCGGCGACTTCTCGCCCCGCTACATGCGGGCCAGCATCGGCACGCCGGAGGAGAACCTCCGCCTTGTCAACGCCGCCCGCAAGCTCGCCCCCGGGCGCTGACCCCCCGCCCGGCGCCCCGGCCGCAGGCGGCCGGGGCCGCGCGCGCCCCTCCCGGCGGGCGCGGGCGGGCCGCCGCGCGGCTGTCGGCATTGCCGCACCCCCCTCCCACCGCCCCCCCGTCGCTTGCAAGTGGTCGCCGCCCGGGTCTAGTGCAGGGGTCCGACGGCACCCCGGGGGAAGGCCCGCATGAACGACATCGACGAGAAGCTGCGGCCAATCCTCGCCTCGGTCCTGCACCGCAATGCCGGCGAGGGCGAGTTCCACCAGGCCGTCCACGAGGTCCTCGAGAGCCTCGGCCGCGTCGTCGCCAAGCATCCCCACTTCCTCGACCTGGCGCTGATCGAACGCATCTGCGAGCCCGAGCGGCAGATCATCTTCCGCATCCCCTGGATCGACGACCGCGGGCAGGTGCAGATCAACCGCGGCTTCCGCGTCCAGTTCAACTCGGCGCTCGGCCCCTACAAGGGGGGGATGCGCTTCCACCCTTCGGTCAACATCGGCATCATCAAGTTCCTCGGCTTCGAGCAGACCTTCAAGAACGCGCTGACGGGGATGCCGATCGGGGGTGGCAAGGGCGGGTCGGACTTCGACCCCAAGGGCCGGTCGGAGGCCGAGGTCATGCGCTTCTGCCAGTCGATGATGACCGAGCTCCACCGCCACCTCGGCGAGTTCACCGATGTCCCGGCCGGCGACATCGGCGTCGGCGGGCGCGAGATCGGCTACATGTTCGGCCAGTTCAAGCGCCTGACCAACCGCTACGAGGCCGGGGTCATCACCGGCAAGGCGCTCGCCTACGGCGGCTCGCAGGCCCGCACCGAGGCGACGGGCTACGGCAACACCTACTTCGTGCAGGCGATGCTCGAGACCCGCGGCACGGGCTTCGACGGCAAGCGGGTGGTCGTCTCGGGCGCGGGCAACGTCGCCATCTACACCATCGAGAAGGTCCAGTCCTTCGGCGGCCGCGTCGTCGCCTGCTCGGATTCGAGCGGCCATGTCATCGACGAGGACGGCATCGACCTCGCCCTCCTCAAGGAGATCAAGGAGGGCCGGCGCCAGCGCATCGCCGAGTATGCGCGGGCACGGGGCCCCCGCGTCCATTTCGTCGCCGCCGGGCGGAGCTCGATCTGGGAGGTTCCCTGCGAGGTGGCGATGCCCTCGGCGACCCAGAACGAGGTTTCCGGCAAGGCTGCCCGTGCGCTGGTGCAGAACGGCGTGCAGGCGGTCGGCGAAGGGGCGAACATGCCCTGCACTCCCGAGGCGATCCGCCACTTCCGCGAGGCGGGCGTGCTCTTCGCCCCCGGCAAGGCCGCCAACGCCGGCGGGGTCGCGACCTCGGCCCTCGAGATGCAGCAGAACGCCAGCCGCGACAGCTGGACCTTCGAGCAGACCGAGGCCCGCCTCGCCGCCATCATGCGCTCGATCCACGACACCTGCGCCACCACCGCCGACGAATATGGCGCCCCGGGCGACTATGTCCTTGGCGCCAACATCGCGGGCTTCGTCCGGGTGGCCGAGGCGATGCGGATGCTGGGCGTGATCTGAGGACATCCCGCCGGCCCTGACGCCGGCGGCCCTGATGCCGGCCCCGCCGCGCCCGTTCCCGACCGCTGCCGCCGGCCGCTCCGCCCCCGCCGCGCGGCCGGAGCGGGGTTGACAGCAGTGCCATGTTGTAGGATGATCCGACAAATAGAAGTCCCCGGGGGAGATTCGTCTTGACGAAGCGGGCGCAGGCCATCGGGACGCCGGACAGCCTGCCGCAGCGGGTGGTGGCGCTCATCAGCCGCGACATCGCGAGCGGCGCCCTCGCCCCCGGCAGCCGGCTTCCGACCGAACAGCGGCTGGCGGCGCAGCTCGGCGTCAGCCGCAACGTCGTCCGCGAGGCCATCGCCCAGCTTCGCGCCGACGGGCTGGTCGAGGCGCGCCAGGGGGTCGGGGCCTTCGTCCTTGCCCCCGAGCAGCGGGCGGCCGTGCGCTTCGACCGCGAGGCGCTCGCCGACCCCGGCAACATGGAACAGCTCTTCGAGCTTCGCAGCGTGCTCGAGACCGAGGCGGCGCGGCTGGCCGCCCGGCGCCGCACACCCGACCAGCTCGCCGCCATCCGCGCCCACCTCGCCCGCATGGAGGGCGCCGAGCGCTGGGGCGAGGGCAGCATCGACGCCGACCTCGCCTTTCACCGCGAGATCGCGGCGGCGACCGGCAACGGCTACATCCACAGCCTCATCTCGCTGGTCTGCGAGCAGATCCGGCAGTCCATCCACGTTGCGCGACAGACCAACCCGCTCCATGATCTGGTGGCGGTCAACCTTGCCGAGCACGAGCGGATCTGCGCGGCGCTGACGGCGGGCGACGGGGACGCGAGCGCCGCGGCGATGGGGCGGCATATCCACGGCGCGGCGGAACGGGTGGGCGTCAGGCTTGCCGACGACGCCGCGGCAGACCGGGCGAACAGCGCGAGGCGCGAGGGGGGACGATGATCGGCGAACAGGCGTTGAGGATCACCGATGTCTGCATTCTGGTGGCGGACATCCAGCGGACGGTCGACTTCTACACCGGCGTGCTCGGCTTCCGCCTGCGCCGCCGGGCCGAGGGGTTTGCCGATTTCCACAGCGAGGCGGTGACGCTCGCGGCGTGGGAACTCGGCCACATGGCCGCCCATGTCGGGATCGCCAACATCCCCGCCCCGCCGCGCGCCCACAAGGCCTGCATCGCCGCCCGCCTCGACAAGCCGGCCGACATCGACGCCGCCTACGACCGCCTGCGGGCACAGGGGGTGGTCTTCGCCGGGCCGCCGGCCGACCATCCCTGGAATGCCCGCTGCGCCTATTTCACCGATCCCGACGACCACGTCTGGGAGCTTTACGCCTGGTATCCGGACGGACCGCGCCACGACTTCGATTCCGGCGCCAGCGCCTGACCGACCGACCAACCGACCGACCGACCGTCAACGCGACAACAGGGAACACCATGAACCAAGCCCAGATTTCCCGGCGCCGCTTTCTCGCCGGCAGCGCCCTTCTCGCCGGCGCCGTCGGCGGCGGCATCGAGCTTTTCCTGCCCGACCCGGCCCGGGCCCAGAACGCCAAGGTCGTCATCAAGCTCGACTGGCTGATCTCGAACGGCCAGATCGGCGACGTCATGGCGGCCCAGCAGGGCTTCTTCCAGGAGGCGGGCATCGACGTCGAGTTCAACCCCGGCGGGCCCAACTCGGCCACCGTCCCGCCGGTCGTTGCCGGCGACGCCGCCCTCGGGCAGTTCTCGGAATCGACCCAGCTCGTCGCCGCCCGCGCCTCGGGCGTGCCGATCCGCATCCTCGCCTGCGGCTTCCGCACCGGGCCCTACGCGCTCGCCTCGCTGCCGCGGGCCCCGGTCCGCACCGCCGCCGACCTCATCGGCAAGAAGATCGGCATCCAGCCGACGGCGCGGGTCGTCATCGACGCCGTCATCGCCAAGAACAACCTCGACCCCTCGAAGATCACGATCGTCAACGTCGGCTTCGACAAGGCCCCGCTCGAGCGCGGCGACGTCGACGCCATCGGCGGCTGGATCACCAACACTCAGGCGCTCTCGGTCCTCGGCCCCGACCGCATCGACCTCCTGATGAGCGACCTCGGGATGCCCTCCTACGCCAACGTCTACTTCGCCACTGACCGGGCGGTGGAGGCGAACGCCGAGATCCTTGCCAGGTTCATCGGCGCGGCCTCGAAGGGCTGGGCGTGGACGCGGGAGAACCCCGAGGAGGCGGTGCGGAAGACCGTCGAGGCCCATCCCGACATGAGCCTCGAGTGGGAGCTGAAGACGATCGACCTGATCCTCAGGCTGGCCTTCGACGCCGACACGGCCCGCGACGGCTGGGGCACCTTCGACCCCGCGAAGATCGAGGAGCAGATCGTCATGTTCGACGCCCTCAAGCAGTACGAGCAGGGGCGACCGAAGATCGAGGACGTCTACACGACGAAGATCCTCGAGATGACCGCGGACATCCGGCCCCGGATCTGATGCGCCATGCGTGAGGACCGCCACCCCGTCGCCATCGCGGCCGAGGCCCTCGACGTCGGCTACCGCGCCCGCTCGGGCCGGGCCGTGGCGGTCCTGCAGGGCTTCGATCTCACCGTTCCAGCAGGCGAGTTCCTGACCATCATCGGCCCCTCGGGCTGCGGCAAGTCGACCTTCCTCAGGGCCGTCGCCGACCTTCTCCCGCCGCTCACGGGAACGCTCAAGGTCCTCGGCGGGGCGGCGGCGGATGCACGCCTCCGGCGCGAGGTCGCCTTCGTCTTCCAGGACTCGACCCTCCTGCCCTGGCGCACCGTCCTTGCCAATGTCGAGCTTCCCCACAACGTCGGGCGGGTGGCGGCGCGCAACACGGGCCCCACCGCCGCCGAGCTGCTCGAACTCATGGGGCTGAAGGGCTTCGAGGGGCGCTATCCCGCCCAGCTCTCGGGCGGCCAGCGCCAGCGGGTGGCCATCGCCCGCGCGCTTGTCTCCGAGCCGCGCATCCTGCTCATGGACGAGCCCTTCGGGGCCCTCGACGAGATCACCCGCGACCGCCTCAACGACGAACTCCTGCGGATCTGGCGCCAGACCGGCTGCACGATCCTCTTCGTCACCCACTCGATCATGGAGGCGGCCTACCTCGGCCAGCGCGTCCTCGTGCTTGCCGCCAACCCCGGCCGGGTCCACGCCCTCCACGACCTGCGCCCGCTCAAGGGCGCCGACGGCGCGATCGGCCGCGAGGACCCGCGCCTCGTCGAAGTCATGGGCGAGCTTCGCCGCGATCTGGAGAGGTGCTGAGGCTTTCATGCGCGACATGGTCCGCCAGCCCTGGAACGTGATCCTGCCCGCCGCCGGGGCGCTGTCGATCCTGCTCGTCTGGCAGTTCCTGCTGCCGGTCGCGGGCGTTCCCTCCTACATCGTCCCGACCCCGGTCGAGATCGGGCGCATCTTCGCCCGCGAGAGCGCGCTCCTGTGGACGAACCTCTGGCCGACCGTCCAGGAGGCGCTGCTCGGCTTCCTCCTCGGCAACGGCGTGGCCGTCCTTCTCGCCGTCCTCTTCGTCCTCAACCGCTACGTCCAGGCGGCCTATTTCCCGGTCATCCTGTTTCTCAACACCATCCCGGTCCTCGCCCTGGCGCCGGTCATCATCCTCATCTTCGGCCTCGGCATGCTGCCGAAGGTCATCATCGCCGCCGTCATCTGCTTCTTCCCGACGCTCGTGAACATGATCCGCGGCCTCGAATCGGTGTCCAACAACGAGCTCGAGCTCTTCCGCGTGCTCTCGGCCACGAAGCTCGAGACGCTGTGGAAGCTGCGCCTGCCGCGGGCGCTGCCCTTCCTTTTCGCCTCGCTCCGCATCGCCTCGGCGACGGCGGTGATCGGCGCCGTCGTCGGCGAATGGATCGGCTCCGACAAGGGCCTCGGGGCGATGATCATCCAGGCCACCTTCAACTACCAGTCGGGCCGCCTCTACGCCGCCATCACCCTCTGCTCCTGCCTCGCCATCCTCCTCTTCCTCCTCGTGGTGGCGATCGAGAAGGTCGTGCTGCGTTACGAGCGCCACTGACCGCCCGCGCCCGCCGCCTGCCGGCCGCGCCACCCGCCGGCGCGGTCAGAGGCCGAGGACGTCGGCCATCGTGTATTCGCCGGGCGGCCGGCCGAGGCCCCAGGCGGCGGCGCGCAGGGCGCCGCGGGCAAAGATCGTCCGGTCGGTCGCGACATGGCGCAGGACCAGCCGCTCGCCCGGGCCGGCGAAAAGGACGTCGTGCTCGCCGACGATGTCGCCGCCCCGGAGGCTCGCGAAGCCGATGTGCCCCTCCGCCCGGGGGCCCGTCACGCCGTCGCGGACGCGGTCGGCAACCTCGTCGAGGGCGACGCCGCGCCCCTTGGCGGCGGCCTCGCCGAGCATCAGCGCCGTCCCCGAGGGCGCATCGACCTTGGCGCGGTGGTGGGCCTCGAGGATCTCGACGTCGAACTCCGGGCCAAGCGCCGCCGCCACCCGCGCGACGAGGCCGACGAGGAGGTTGACGCCGACGCTCATGTTGCCCGCGCGCACGATCGCCGCGTGCCGGGCCGCCCGCGCGATCGCGGCGAGGTCGTCGCGCCCGAAGCCGGTGGTGCCGATGACGTGCACGGCCCGCGCCTGGGCGGCCAGGCCGGCGTGGGCGACGCTCGCCGCGGGGCTCGTGAAGTCGATCACCGCCTGGGCCCGGGCGAAGGCCGCGACGGCATCGTCGCCGAGCCTGACCCCGAGCGTGGGCCCTCCGCCGGCCTCGCCGGCATCGCGCCCGAGGGCCGGATGGCCCGGCCGCTCGAGCGCCGCGACGAGCCGGAAGGCCGGCGCCGCGGCCGCGAGCCGCAGCACCGTCTGCCCCATGCGCCCCGCCGCCCCGGTCACCGCGAGCCCTGGCCGCGCGTCCATCCCCGTCCCTCCCGCCCGCCGCCCCGCCCTTCCCTTAAGGCAGATCGCAACGGGAGGGAACCGGCCCCCGGCGGCCGCCGGGGGCCGGGGCACGGGGAGGCGCCCGCCCTACCGGGGCACGTATTGCTGGTAGAGATAGACCCCGCCGGCGATGACCGCGAGCGCGAGGACGACGGCGAAGGCGATCTTCCAGGCCGACCACGGCCGCTCGCCCTGGACCTTGCCGGTCTGGGCGTTGACGATGACGCGGTAGCTCCTGTCGCGGTAGCGGAAGGCCGCGAGCCAGACCGGCAGCAGGACGTGCTTGAAGGTCTCGTCCCAGCTTCGCGTGTCGGCGGAGAGGATCTGCTGCTCGTCGCCGCCGATGTCGCGGCGGATGTCGCCCTCGATCACCTGGTCCATCTTCTCGCGCGCGATCTGCCAGCCGTCGGCCAGCGCGACGGTGTAGCCCTCGGCCCGGAAGCCCGCGAGGTAGTCGGGCGCATAGGGCAGGAGGGCGCCGAGATCCCAGGGCTCGAGCCCGTCGGCGTAACCCCGCGGCAGCGAGGTCGAGGCCATCACCATGACATCGTCGAAGGCCCGGGTGACCCGGCCCGAGACGCTGGTCCAGCGGATCTTGCGCACCTGGCGGGTGCGGTGCTGGGTCTTGCCGTTGACGGTGACGGTGTAGCTCTCGGTCACGTAGTAGGCATCGCCGCGGCGGCCGCTGTAGCGGGTCGCGGTCTCGGCATCGAAGGTCCAGTAGGGGACGTAGAGCCCGTCGAGCTTGCGGCCCTTGCGGGCGTAGTCCTTGAGCCCGCTCGGCGCGAACCACAGCCGGCCGAGCCAGGCCGTCATCGCCTCGAGCCCCTCGCGCTCGGTCAGCCGGAAGGGCACGACCGCGGCCGGCTTGATCTGGCGGTGGCTGCCGGTGTCGGTGACGACCGGGGTCGCGCAGAAGGGGCATTCGCGGGCATGGGTGGCGGGGTCGAAGACGACCTCGGCCCCGCAGGAGGGGCACCTGACGACCCGCGTCTCCTCCATCGCCGCATCCGGCGTCGCCCCCTTGAGGGCGGCGTCGAGGTCAAGCTCGCGCAGGGCGCGGGCCCGGTCCGCCCGCCCGCCGGCCCCGATCGCCTGGACATGGCCGCAATGCTCGCAGGCAAGCCGCGTCTGGCCGGGGGCGAAGCGCAGGCTCGCCCCGCACATGTCGCAGGGGTAGAAGCGCTCCTCGCCCGCCTCCGCCATCGCCGCCTCAGGCCACGGGCGGCGGCGGCGGGACCCGGGCGAGGATTCCGGCCAGAGCCGCGACCTCGCCCGCGGGCTTCCACCCCTCCTGCCCCGCCGTCCACACCATCGTCGCCCGCGTCAGCGTCCCCGCGCCCGCCATCGCCCGCAACTCGACCGCGCCGTAGGGGCCGCGGGTCTGGCCGTTCTCGGCGATGTGCCAGAGCGCCTCGGCCGGAGGAGGAGGCGGGGGCGGGGGCGGGGGCACGGCGGCGGCCGGGCGGGCGGCCGCCTCGCCCGCCCGGGCCGCGATCTGGGCCCCCATCGCCATGCCGAGCCCGGCCCCGATCCCCGCCCCCATGCCGCCGTCGGGGGCGGCGGCGGCCTTGCCCATCGCCTCGGCGGCGGCGAACTGGGCGTATTTCGACAGGTCGCCGACGATGCCCATCGAGGTGCGCTTGTCGAGCGCCGCCTCGACCTCGGGCGGCAGCGAGACGTTCTCGATGTAAAGCTCGGGCATCGACAGCCCGTAGTCCTCGAGCGCGGGCTCGATCGCCTCGGCGACGATCTTCGAGAGGTCGGCGGTGTTCGCCGCCATGTCGAGGACGGGGATGCCCGAGCCGGCAATGACGCGCGAGAAGCGCTGGACGACGATGTTGCGGATCTGGTCGGCGATCTCGTCCTCGGTGAACTCGCCGTCGGTGCCGACGATCTCGGTCATGAACTTCGCCGCATCCTTGATGCGGATCGTGT
>JADLCV010000125.1 GCA_020846995.1 Paracoccaceae bacterium | reverse complement strand
CGGCCGGGACGGTGCGACCCGCCGCGGGGGCGAACCCCCGCAGCGCGCCGGCGCCCCGGGGCCGGGCGGCGCCCGCCCGTGGCGGCGCGGCGGGAGAGCGTCCGCCGCCGTCGCGACCGCCGCGTCCCCCGCGGGGCGGCCTGCCGTCCCCGCGGGGAAGCGCGCCCGGCCCTGCGCGCGAGCCGCCCCGGGGGCACCGGGCGGCGCGGGGTTGCCCGGGGGTCGCGGAGAACGCGCGTCCACGCCCGGGGAGTCTCGGGCCCGGGCGCCCTCCCCCCCCGGGGGCCCCGCCTCAGCGGGCCCGCAGCCGGGCGCGCTCGGCCGCGACGAAGGCCGCGGCCTCCGCGCCCGCGGGCGGTCCCCGGTAGCGACCGAGCGCCGCCGCGGCGGCAAAGAAGCCCGGCGCCGGCAGCCCCGTGCCCAGCCGCGCCGACATGGCGGCGGCGAGGAAGGGCCGGCCGGCGGCGGCATCCGCGGCCATCCCGGCCTCGAGAAGGGCGGCAAGGCGCGCGATCCGCCCCGGCCCGGCAAGCCCGAGCGCGGCCGCGAGGGCGCCGTAGCCCATGGTCTCGCCGCGGGCGGCGGCGGGCCCGATGAGGGCGGCGAGGCGTCCCCCCTCAGCGTCCGCCATCGCCCTCGTCGGCGGCCTGGTCGGCGATGCGGGCGACCGAGACGACCTCCTCGCCGTTGGTCGTGGTGATGACCTTGACCCCCCCGGCGAGGCGCGAGCGGAACGAGATCCCCGCCACCGGCACCCGGATCGACTGGCCCGACGAGGTCGCGAGCATGATCTGGTCGGACCGCTCGACCGGGAAGCAGGCGACGAGCGGGCCCCCGCGCCGGCCGCGGTCGATCGCCCAGACCCCCTGGCCGCCCCTCCCCTTGACCGGGTAGTCGTGGCTGGACGAGAGCTTGCCCATGCCGCGTTCGGTCACGGTCAGGATCGTCTCCTCGGCCGCCGACATCGCCGCGTAGCGGTCGGGGCCGAGCGGGCCGGCCTCGACCGCCTCCTCCTCGTCGTCGGCCTCCGCTTCCGAGGCGGCCTCTGCGGCTTCGGCCCCCTCGGCCGCCTCGGGCGGTTCCTCGGCCATGCCCTCGACGGCCCGGCGCATCTTCAGGAAGGCCGCGCGTTCCTCGGGATCGGCCTCGAAATGGCGGATGATCGCCATGCTCACGACGCGGTCGCCCGCGGCCAGGCGGATGCCGCGCACCCCGGTCGAATCGCGGCCCTTGAAGACGCGGACGTCGGTCGAGGGAAAGCGGATGGCGCGGCCCCCCGCCGTCACCAGCATGACGTCGTCGTCGCCGGTGCAGATGCGGGCGTTGACGAGGCTGACCCCTTCGGGCAGGCGCATGGCGATCTTGCCGTTGCGCAGCACGCTCGCGAAATCCGAAAGCGCGTTCCGGCGGACGTCGCCGTCCGAGGTAGCAAGGACGATCTGCAGGCCCTCCCACTCGGTCTCGGGCACGTCGACCGGCATCAGCGCCGCGACCGTGACCCCCTGGGCGATCGGCAGGACGTTGACGATGGCCTTGCCGCGGGCGGCGCGGCCGGCGAGCGGCAGCCGCCAGCACTTGAGCTTGTAGGCCATGCCGTCGGTCGTGAAGACGAGGAGGGGCGTGTGGGTGTTGGCGACGAAGAGCGTCGTGACGGCGTCGTCCTCCTTGGTCGCCATCGAGGCGAGGCCCTTGCCGCCCCGGCGCTGGGCGCGGAACTCGGCGAGCGGGGTGCGCTTGATGTAGCCGCCGGCGGTGACCGTCACCACCATGTCCTCGCGCTCGATCAGGTCCTCGTCCTCGAGGTCGCCCTCCCAGTCGACGATCTCGGTCCGCCGCGGCACCGCGAACTCGCGCCGCACCTCGACCAGCTCGGCGGCGATGACGGCGAGGATGCGGGCCCGCGAGCGGAGGATGTCGAGATGGTCCCTGATGCGTGCCGCCAGCGCCTCGAGCTCGTCGGTCACCTCCTGGACACCGAGCGCGGTCAGTCGCTGGAGGCGGAGGTCGAGGATGGCGCGGGCCTGGGTCTCGGAGAGGTTGTAGGTGCCGTCGGCGTTGACGGTGTGGGCGGGGTCGTCGATGAGGCGGATGTAGGCGGCGATGGCGGCCGCGGGCCAGGCCCGCGTCATCAGCCGGTCGCGGGCCTCGGCGGGGTCGGCCGAGGCGCGGATCGTCGCCACCACCTCGTCGACGTTGGTGACCGCCACCGCGAGCCCGCAGAGGATGTGCGCCCGCTCGCGCGCGCGGCGGAGCTCGAAGGCCGTGCGGCGCGTCACCACCTCCTCGCGGAAGGCGAGGAAATGGACGAGGAAGTCGCGCAACGCGAGCTGCTCGGGCCGGCCCCCGTTGAGGGCGAGCATGTTGCAGCCGAAGGAGGTCTGCATCGGCGTGAAGCGGAAGAGCTGGTTCAGGACGACGTCGGGGGTGGCGTCGCGCTTGAGCTCGATCACCACCCGCACGCCGGTGCGGTCGCTCTCGTCGGCGACATGGGCGATGCCCTCGATGCGGCGGTCGCGCGCCGCCTCGGCGATGCGCTCGATCATCGTCGCCTTGTTCACCTGGTAGGGGATCTCGTCGACGATGATGGCGTGGCGGTCGCGGCGCAGCTCCTCGATGTGGGTGCGGGCGCGCAGGAGGATGCTGCCGCGGCCCTCGAGATAGGCCCGCCGGGCCCCGCCGCGGCCGAGGATGAGCCCGCCGGTCGGGAAGTCGGGGCCGGGGATGATCTCCATCAGCTGCTCGGAGGTGAGATCGGGGCTCGCGATCAGCGCCTGGCAGGCGTCGATGACCTCGCCGAGGTTGTGGGGGGGGATCTTCGTCGCCATGCCGACAGCGATGCCCTCGGCGCCGTTGACGAGCATGTTGGGAAAGCGCGCCGGCAGGACCGTCGGCTCGCGGTCCTTGCCGTCGTAGTTGGGCTGGAAGTCGACCGTCTCGCGGTCGATGTCGGCAAGGAGGAAGGCGGCGGCGCGGGCCATCCGGACCTCGGTGTAGCGGAAGGCGGCCGGGGGGTCGCCGTCCATCGAGCCGAAGTTGCCCTGCCCGTCGAGGAGGAGGAGCGACATCGAGAAGGGCTGGGCCATGCGCACGAGGGCGTCGTAGATCGCGGCGTCGCCGTGGGGGTGATACTTGCCCATGGTGTCGGAGACCGGGCGCGAGGACTTGCGGTAGGGTCGGTCGTGGCTGTTCGCGACCTCGTGCATCGCATAGAGGATGCGCCGGTGCACGGGCTTCAGCCCGTCGCGCAGGTCGGGGATGGCGCGGGCGACGATCACGCTCATGGCGTAGTCGAGGTAGGCGGTCCGCATCTCCTCGGCGATCGAGACGGGCACGAGCCCGCCGCCGGTCCGCCCGGCCGGCGCCGCGCCCGCCGGATCCGCCGCTTGCGGCCTGTCGCCCACGCCCCCGCCCCCGCCCCGCCCCACATCTGGTTGCCGGGGCTTCTATCCCATCCCGCCGGTGGGGTGCAACCGGCCCCGGCCCCCGGGCCCCCTGTGGCCGGGTTGCCTGGCAGCCACCCCACCCATGTGACAACACGCTGTTTTCATTGAAACTCAACGCCGATCTGGCAGGGTGGGGGGCAGCGAAACGTAATGAGGTGGCATCATGCAGCCGAGCGAGACCGAGCTCATGCTCCGCGGCTACGGGCTGACCACGGCCGAGTTCTTCTACCGTCTGCCCGACTACCGGCATGTCCTCAACAGCTTCGTCTGGCAGGACTACGACCTCGCTCCCGACTACCCCCGTCTCTTCCGCTTCATCGAGTTCTGGCAGGAGAGAATCGAGGGCCCGCTGCATTCGGTGCGCTTCACCCACCGCCGGATGATCGGCCGCGGCGAGTGGCGCCACGTCGTGCGCGAGTTCCGCCTGCACTGAGGCGGGCGCTTGGAGGGGGCCGGATTCGGGCGCAGGATGGCGCGACCGAAAGGAGGTGCCCGATGCGAGGTCTTGTCATCACCGCCCTTGTCGCCGCCGCCCCGGTGGCGGCCGCCGCCGACGTCGTCGTGATCGACCCCGGGGCCCGGTTCCCCGAGGGGCCCGTCGTGGTCGGCGGCGTCCTCCACTACGTCGAGTATGCCGGTGACCGCCTGATGCGCTGGGACGGCAGCGGACCGCCGGCCGAACTCTGGCGGCGCGAGGGCTGCGGGCCCTCGGGCACGCTGCCCTTCGCGGGGGGCTTTCTCGTCGCCTGCTACGATGCGGGCGCGCTCGTGCAGGTCGCGGCCTCGGGTGCGACGGGGGTCGTCGTCACCGCCGATGCCGCGGGCGCACCCCTCGTCGGGCCGAACGACCTTGCCGCCGACGGCGCCGGGGGGGCCTGGATGACGACCTCCGGCCCCTGGGCGAGCGAACCCATTGCCGGCAGGGTCTACCACCTCGGCCCCGGGCTCGTCCCCGTCCTGGCCGCCGACGACCTCCACTACGCCAACGGCATCGTCGCCGCCGGCGCCGTCCTCTACGTCGCCGAATCGGAGGCGGCGCGGATTGTCGCCTTCGACATCGCCCCCGACTTCACCCTCGCCAACCGCCGCCTCTTCGTGCGCGTGGGCGAGGTCGATCCCGAGTCGGGCCCCTGGGCCTATCCCGACGGGCTGCGGCTCGGCCCCGACGGCAACCTCTGGGCGGGCTCCTACAACCGCGGGAGGATCCTCGCCATCGCCCCCGACGGAAGCCTCGCACGCGCGATCGACGTCCCCGGGGCGACCGCGCCCAACCTCGCCTTCGGGCCGGGGGGCGAGCTCTACGTCGTCACCGTCGACGAGACCGCCGGCCCGTCCTATGCGGGACGCGTCCTGCGCGTCGAGTGAGGCCGGCCGCCCGCCGCCCCGGCCCGAGGCTCCCGCCCGCCCACCCCGCCCGGGCCG
>JADLCV010000124.1 GCA_020846995.1 Paracoccaceae bacterium | reverse complement strand
GCCGTGCTGCCCGTCGGCACGCCCGCGGTCCTCGCCGGGCTGCCGCGGCTTCTCCTCGACCGCGATTCGCCGCTCGCGCTCCGCGGCCCGGCCCTGCCCGCGCTCGCGCCCTGGCTCCTGCGTTTCCTCGTCCAGTCGCTGCCCGGCCCGGCGCGGCGCAACGCCGCGGCGATCGCCTCGCTCGTCCTCGGGACCGGCGCCCGCTGGCAGGGGCTCGCCGACGAGGTCGGCGGCCGCGACCTCCTCCGCCCCACCGGCGTCCTCCACGCCTACACGAGTGCTGCGGCCCTCGCCCGGGCCGAGGCGGGCGATCTCGCCTGGCGCCGCCGCCTCGGGGTCCGGGTCGAGATCCTCGGGCCGGCCGCGACGGCGGCGCTCGAGCCCGCGCTGCCGCCCGTGGCGGGGGCGGCGCTCCTTCCCGAGTCGGGCTTCCTCGCCGATCCCGGGCTCATGGTGGCGCTGATCGAGAAGGCGGCGGCCGCCCGCGGCGTCCGCGTCCGCCGGGCCCGGGCCGAGGGACTCGAGCGGACCGGCGGCGGGGTCCGCGTCCTCGGGCCGGGGCTCGCGCTCATGGCCAGGCGGGCGGTGGTCGCGACCGGGGCCCATTCGCGGCCGCTCGCGCGGAGCGCGGGCGACCGCATCCCGCTCGACGTCGAGCGCGGCTATCACCTCGAATGGGACATGGCCGCACCGCCCCTCGCGCGCCCGGTCCTGCCGGTCGCGCGGGGCTTCTACCTCACGCCGATGGCAGGGCGCCTGCGCGCCGCGGGGACGGTGGAACTCGGCGGGCTTGCCGCCCCGCCGGGCCCCCACCGGCTGGCCGCGATCCTGCGCGGGGCGCGCGCGATCCTGCCCCACCTGCCCGATCCGGCGCGGACGTGGATGGGCTTCCGCCCCGCCCTTCCCGACAGCCTGCCGGTGATCGGCCCGTCGCGGGGCGGCGCCGAGGTCATCCTCGCCTTCGGCCACGGCCACATCGGGGTGACGCTCGCGCCCCTGACCGCCGAGGCGGTGGCCGACCTCGTCGCCGGCCGCCCGGTGCGGCCCGAACTCGCCCCCTGCGCCCCCGCCCGCTTCGGCTGAGGCCGCGGGGCGCGCCGGAGGCGCGGGATCCCCCCGCGCGCGATGCCCGCCCGGCCCCGGGGGGCCGGATCCGCCCGCCGCGCCGGAGCCGTGCCGCGGCCCCGCGCGATCGCGAGCCCGGGCAGCGGGGGCGGCACGGGCGGCGCCCGCCCGGGGTGGGCGGGCGGGCGGGCGGGCGCCGCCCGTGCCGCGGCGCCTCCGCCCCAGCGCGTGCCCACCCGGACGGTGACCGCCCGCTCGCCCCGGCGAGGCCCCGGGGCGATCCTCGCCCCGCCCCCGGCCCGGCCGCGGTTGACCGCGCCGGCCGCGCCCGTAAGCTGCCGGCCCGGGGACAGCGGCGGAGGCATGGCCCGTGGAGCGGACGGCACTCGTCACCGGCTCGGCCGGCTTCATCGGCTACCATCTCGCCCTGGCCCTCGTCGCCCGCGGCTGGCGGGTGACGGGCCTCGACGCCATGACGCCCTACTACGACCCCGCGCTCAAGCGCGACCGCCACGCCCGCCTCGCCCGCCACCAGGGCTTCCGCGCCGTCGAGGGCGACCTCGAAACCCCCGGGCTCGTCGCCGACATCCTCGCCCGCGACCGGCCCGGGGTCATCCTCCACCTCGCCGCCCAGGCCGGGGTGCGCCATTCCCTCGCGGCCCCCGGAAGCTACGTCGCGGCCAACATCGGCGGCACCTTCGCCCTGCTCGAGGCCGCCCGCGCCCGGCCGCCGCGCCATCTCCTCCTCGCCTCGACCTCATCGGTCTACGGCGCCGGGACGGCGCTCCCCTCGCGCGAGACCGACTGCGCCGACCGGCCGCTCTCGTTCTACGCCGCGACCAAGAAGGCGACCGAGGCGATGGCCCATTCCTATGCGCATCTCTTCGCCCTGCCGGTGACGGCCTTCCGCTTCTTCACCGTCTACGGGCCCTGGGGGCGGCCGGACATGGCGCTCTTCCGCTTCACCCGGGCGATCCTCGCGGGCGAGCCGATCGAGGTCTACGGCCACGGCGCCATGCGGCGCGACTTCACCTATGTCGACGACCTCGTCGCCGGCATCCTGCGTCTCGTCGACGTCGTCCCCCCGCCCCCGGGGCCGGCGCGGCCGCCGGCGGTGGCGGGCGACAGCCTCTCGCCCGACGCCCCCTTCCGGGTCGTCAACCTCGGCCACGGCGCCCCGGTCGGGCTTGGCGACTTCATCGCCGCCGTCGAGGCCGCGACCGGGCGGCGGGCCGAGCGGCGCCTCCTGCCCATGCAGCCGGGCGACGTGCCCGTGACCTGGGCCTCGACCGCCCTTCTCGCGGCCCTTGCCGGCCCCCTGCCGCGGACGCCGCTCGCCGAGGGCGTCGCGGCCTTCGTCGCCTGGGATCGCGCCCGCCACGGGGTCTGAGGCCCGCCCCGCCCGGGCCCGGCGGCGGCGGCACCGCGGCCGGGCCGGGGTCCGGGGGGGGCGGGAGGGGAGGGGAGAGGCCGGGGGGGCGGGCGAAAGCTTCATACTCCGGGATATGCCGCGGGCCCCCACCTGCGCTATCAGTTCCGGGGGCGCGCGGCCCGGCCCCGGCCCGGCCCCGGCGCCGGGGCCGGGCCGCGCGCGAGCGGGGAGGCGAGGGAAGCCCGTGCTGGGCCGGTTCTTCGAGCGGCATCCCTTCTGGTCGGTGGTGATCCTGCTGGCCGCCGCCCTCCTCCTGTGGGCGATCCTCGCGCCCTGGTCGGAGGGGGTCGAGGACGTCCTCGGGCGCAAGCGCATCTTCCTCAACGCGCTCTTCTCGGGGATCACGCTCGGGGCGCTCTACTTCCTCGTCGCCTCGGGCTTCACGCTCATCTTCGGGCTGATGCGCAACGTCAACCTCGCCCACGGCTCGCTCTACCTCGTCGGCGGCTACCTCGGCTTCGAGATCAGCGAGGCCACCGGCTGGTGGATCCTCGCCTTCCCGGTCGTCTTCGTGATCGCCGCGGCGATGGGGGTCATCCTTCAGTGGGCGGTGTTCCGGCGCATGGAGGGCGAGGAACTGCGCCAGGTGCTGGTGACGATCGGGCTCTCGATCGTGCTGGCCGACATCATGCTGTGGATCTGGGGCGGCCAGTCCTACACCGTGCTGACGCCCGACTGGCTGGCGGGGCCGGCCGACCTCCCGATCATCGCCGGCCGCGACCGCGCCGGCGACTACACCTACCTGCGCTTTCCCGCCGTCCGCATTGCCATCCTCCTCGCCGCCATCGCCCTCGGGGTGGCGATGTGGCTGGGGCTGAACCGCACCCGCATCGGCATGATCATCCGCGCCGGGGTCGACGACCGGGCGATGCTCGCCGCCGCGGGCGTGCGCATCCAGATCGTCTTCGTCGGCGTCTTCGCCTTCGGGGCGGGGCTCGCCGGCATCGCCGGCATCGTCGGCGGCACCTTCCAGTCGCTCTCGCCCGGCGAGGACACGCGCTACCTGCTCGCCTCGCTCGTCGTCGTCATTGTCGGTGGCATGGGCTCGATCCCCGGCGCCGCCCTCGGGGCGCTGATCATCGGCGTCGCCGAGCAGTTCGGCTCGGTCTACGCGCCCACCTATTCGGTGGTCCTGACCTTCCTCATCATGGCCCTCGTGCTCGCCTTCCGGCCCCAGGGCCTGATGGGACGGAGCCGCTAGGCGATGGCCGTCGCCGAGACCGCAAGCGGCACGACCCCGGCGCCCGCCGGGCGCATCCCCCCGCGCTACTGGGTGACGGGCGCGCTCCTCCTCCTCATGCCGGCGATCGCCAACGACTTCTTCCTCTACCAGGTGTTCGGCTGGGCCTTCATCCTCGGCACCATCGCCCTCTCGCTCCAGTTCCTCGCCGGCTACGGCGGCATGGTCAGCCTCCTGCAGATGTCGGTGGCGGCCCTCGCGGGCTATGTCGTGGCGATCCTCGGCACCTCGGGCACGGTCGCCCTCTCGCTCGGCTGGCCGTGGTGGGTGGTGATCCCGATCGCGCTCGCCGGCGCCTGCCTCTTCGCCACCGCCGTCGGCGCCCTCGCGGTGCGCACCGAGGGCATCTACATGATCATGATCACGCTCGCGATCGCCGCCGCCTTCTTCTACTTCACCCGCCAGAACTACTCGATCTTCAACGGCTACTCGGGCTTTCCGGGGGTCGTGCCGCCGCCCGTCCTCGGCCTCGACTGGCGCCAGCCGGTGCCCTTCTACTACCTCACCCTCGGGGTCGCGCTGGTCTGCTACCTCGTCGTCCTCTACGTCGCCCGGGCGCCCTTCGGGCTCGCCCTCCAGGGGGTGCGCGACAACCCCCGGCGGATGGCGGCCCTGGGCTTCGACGTCTTCTGGCACCGCGTCCTCGCCCAGGGCTTCGCCGCCGTCATCGCCGGGCTCGGGGGCATCCTGCTCGTCTGGCAGAACGGCCAGATCTCGCCCGGCACGGCGGGGCTGCCGGCGGTCTTCGACATCCTCGTCGTCGCCATCGTCGGCGGCCTGCGCCACCCCGTCGGCCCCTACATCGGGGCCCTGATCTACGTCCTCCTGCGGGCCTTCGCGCCCGACGTCCTCCAGGCCCTCGGGCTTTCGGGCGAGCGCTTCAAGATGGTGGTGGGGATCGGCTTCCTCGCCGTCGTGTGGTGGTCGCCCGACGGCGTCCTCGGGCTCTGGGACCGCTGGCGGGCGCTGCGCGCGGCCGGGCGCGACCCCCTGACGGGACGGGCGGGGCGATGAGCCCGGCCGCCCCCGAAGGGCCCCGCCTCGCCGCCGCGGCGGGGTCCGGCAACGCCCTCGAGCTCCGCGGCGTGACCAAGACCTTCGGCGCCCTCGCCGCGCTCTCGGATGTCACGCTCTCGGTCCGGCCGGGCGAACGGCGGGCCGTCCTCGGCTCCAACGGGGCCGGCAAGACGACGCTCTTCAACTGCATCACCGGCGACTTCCTGCCCAGTTCGGGCACCATCCGGCTTTTCGGCGAGGACGTGACGCGCTTTCCCGCCCACGAGCGCATCCGCCGCGGCCTGCGGCGGACCTACCAGATCTCGCTTCTCTTCGGCGGGCTGAGCGTCCTCGACAACGTCTATCTCGCCTGCCGCGGGGTGGGGCGGGCGCGCTTCTCGCTGGTGCGGCCGCGGCGGTCGGACCCGGTCATGGCCCAGGCCCAGGACCTGATCGCGGCCGTCCACCTCGCCGCGGTGCAGGCGACGGCGGTCGCCGCCCTCTCCTACGGCCAGCAGCGCCAGCTCGAGATCGCCCTCGCGCTCGCCGGGGCGCCGCGGCTCATCCTTTTCGACGAGCCCGCGGCCGGCCTCTCGCCGGCCGAGCGCGCCGACCTCGTGGCGATCCTGACCGGCCTGCCCGCCCACATCGGCTTCGTCATCATCGAGCACGACATGGACGTGGCGCTGCGCGTCGCCGAGCGGGTGACGATGATGCACAACGGCCGCATCTTCCGCGAGGGCGCGCCGGCCGAGATCGAGGACGACGTCGAGGTGCAGGCGCTCTACCTCGGCGGCGGCCATGGCGGGGGAGGGGGGCATGGCTGAGGGACGCGAGCGCGGGGCCCGCGACGCCCCCGGCCCGCCGGCGCTCGAGGTCCGGGGCCTCAACGCCTTCTACGGCGCGAGCCACGCCCTCCAGGGGGTCGATCTCCGGCTCGAGCGCGGGGTCCTGTCGGTCGTCGGCCGCAACGGCATGGGCAAGACGACGCTCTGCAAGGCGATCATGGGGCTGGTCGCGATCGCCTCGGGCACGATCGCGGCCTACGGCCGCCCCCTCACCGGGCTTTCCCCGGCCGAGGTCGCCCGCCGCGGCGTCGGCTATGTGCCGCAGGGCCGGCGGCTGTGGCGGTCGCTGACCGTCGACGAGCACCTGCGCCTTGTCAACCGGCCGGGCGGGACCTGGAACCCCGAACGCGTCTACGCGACCTTCCCCCGCCTCGCCGAGCGCCGCGGCAACTTCGGCGGACAGCTCTCGGGGGGCGAGCAGCAGATGCTGGCCATCGCCCGCGCCCTTCTCGCCAACCCCCGCCTCCTCGTCATGGACGAGCCGACCGAGGGCCTCGCCCCGGTGATCGTCGCCCAGCTCGAGGAGCTTCTGGTGCGGCTCGCCGACGAGGGCGACGTCGACATCCTCGTCATCGAGCAGAACATCGGCGTCGCCTGCGCGGTGGCCGCGACCGTCGCGATCATGGTCAACGGCCGCATCAACCGCATGATCGCGGCCGGCGCGCTCGCGGGCGACCGCGACCTCCAGCAGCGGCTCCTCGGCGTCGGCCGGCACGGGCACGAGGCGGGCGGCCCGCCGGCGGCGGCGGCGGAGGAGGAGGCGGCCGGGGCCGCGGCCAGGGCCGCCCCGGCCCCGGGGCTCGTGCGGATCTACAATGCCAACCCGGTCATCCCCACCCGCTGGTCGCAGCCCGTGCCGGTCAGGCGGCTCGAGGCGATGGCGCGGGTGATGACGGCGGGGCCCGTGGCGGGGTCACGCCAGCCCGAACTGCGCCCGCTCGCCGGCCCGGGCGAAGAGATCGTGCTCGTCGCCGGAACGCTCGACACCAAGGGCGAGGAGCTCCGCCACCTGCGCGACCTCATCCGTGGCGCCGGCCTCGCCGTCCGCATGGTCGACCTCTCGACCTCGGGGCGCCATTCGGGGGCCGAGATCCCCGCCCATCTCGTCGCCGCCTTCCACCCGCGCGGGGCCGCGGGCGTCTTCACCGGCGACCGCGGCGCCTCGGTCGCCGGCATGACCGAGGCCTTCGCCCGCTGGATGGCGCGCCAGACCGGCATTGCCGGGGTCATCGCGGCCGCCGGCTCGGGGGGGACGGCGATCGTCGCCCCGGCCTTCCGGGCGCTTCCCGTCGGGGTGCCGAAGCTCATCGTCTCGACCGTCGCCTCGGGCGAGGTGTCGAAATACGTCGGCGCCTCCGACATCATGATGCTGCCCTCGGTCGCCGACGTCCAGGGCCTGAACCGGATCACGCGCGAGATCCTCGGCAACGCCGCCGCGGCCATGGCGGGGATGGTCAGGACCCGGCGCGAGGCGCCCCGGCCCGCCGACGGGAAGCCCGCGGTGGCGCTGACCATGTTCGGGGTCACGACCCCGTGCGTGCAGCAGGCGGTGGCGCTCCTCGGCCAAGACTACGAATGCCTCGTCTTCCACGCCACCGGCATCGGCGGCCAGTCGATGGAGGCGCTCGTCGCCCAGGGCAAGGTCGAGGGGGCGATCGACGTCACCACGACCGAGGTCTGCGACCTTCTCATGGGCGGGGTCTTTCCCTGCACCGAGGACCGCCTGCTCGCCTTCGTGCGCACGGGGATGCCCTATGTCGGCTCGGTCGGGGCGCTCGACATGGTCAACTTCGGTCCCCCCGAGACCGTCCCCGGGCGCTACGCCGGCCGCCGCTTCTACCGCCACAACCCGCAGGTGACGCTGATGCGGACGACGGCCGAGGAGTGCCGGGCCATGGGCCGGTGGATCGGCGAGCGGCTGAACCGCATGGAGCAGCCGGTGCGCTTCTTCCTGCCCGAGGGCGGGGTGTCGGCGCTCGACTCGCCGGGCCGGCCCTTCGACGACCCCGGGGCGCGGGCGGCCCTCTTTGCCGCCCTCGAAGCGACCGTGCGCCAGACCGCCACGCGCCAGCTCATCCGCCTGCCCCACCATATCAACGCCCCCGAGTTCGCAGCCGCACTGGTCGCCGCGTTCCGGGCCCTGCACGGGGCGCCGCGGGGCGCCCGCCGCCGGGAGGCCCGCCTATGACGATGACCCGCAGCGCCATCCTTGCCCGCTTCCGCGCCATGATCGCGCGTGGCGAACCCATCGTCGGCGGCGGCGCCGGCACCGGGCT
>JADLCV010000123.1 GCA_020846995.1 Paracoccaceae bacterium | reverse complement strand
GCGGGGGGAGGGGGGGGCTCGGCAGCCAGCATCGGCTCACCTCGGGCGGGAAGGCTCCTCCATACCCCGCCCCCCGGCAGATGCAACCCCGCCGTCGGCGGGCGCCTGCGGACGCGCAGTCGGGCCCCGGCGCCCTCCGGCCGCGGCAGGTCCGGCAAGCGTCCCCGCCCGGGCGGGCGGTCCCCGGGGGGTGCGGCGCGGGGTCCCCGGGGCCGGCCCCGCGGCCGGCCGCGGGCGGTGCCCGTCCCCGACCGGCGGGAAGGGCGGTCCCGCGCCGCCCGCGGGCGACCCGTTCCCGGCGAGCCGAAGGGTCGGGGAGGGTCGAAGGGAAGGGGGGAGCCGAAGGGCAGGGGGGGCGCCGGGCGCGCCCCGTTCCGCAACCGGGGCGCCGCCCCCCGGGGCGGCGGTGGCGGGCCCGCAGCGACCGTGGGGGCTGTGGTTTTCCGAGGCCCGTTCGTGCCAGGTGGGCGCCGGTTACCGGGACCGGGGTCCCGGCAGAGCCGGCTCCCTCGGATGCAGGTGTAGGCGCTGGAAAGTTGACCCCTGCACGCGAAGAGCAGCACCCGCCACCCGCGATCCTAGGTCGGGCGGCGGGCGGGCGCAAGGTCCTCGCGGCGCGGCGGACGCCGGGGCTGGACAACCGTTCACTTTCCGTTCATACCGCTGCCCGCATGCGCGACGCCCCCGCCCCCGCCCTGGCCCTTCCCGGCCTGACCGCCGGCCAGACGCTCGCCCGCGGGGTCTGCCGGCATCTCCTCGCGCTCGACTTCGCCACCGTCACCGAGCTTGTGCCGGTCCCCGGCCTGCGCGTCGATGTCATGGCGCTGGGGCCGCGGGGCGAGGTCTGGGTCGTCGAGTGCAAGTCGGGGCGGGCGGACTTCGCCGCCGACCGCAAGTGGCAGGGCTATCTCGAATGGTGCGACCGCTTCTTCTTTGCCGTCGATGCGGCCTTTCCGACCGACCTCCTGCCGGCCGGGACCGGGCTCATCCTCGCCGACGGCCACGACGCCGAGATCCTGCGCATGGGGGCCGAGGCGCCGCTCGCGCCGGCACGGCGGCGGGCGACGGTGCAGCGCTTTGCCCGCCACGCGGCGCTGCGCCTCATGGCCCTTCGCGACCCCGCCGCCCCCGGTCTTTCCTGACCGGGCGGGCGGCGATGGTGCGGGCGGCGACGGCGGCCGCGCGCAGTTCCCCGGCGATCTCCCCGGCCTCCTCGGGGTCGAAGTCGAGGGGGAGGCGGAAGCCCCGGCCCTCGACCTCGATCCGCACCATGCCGAGCGTCGTCGGCCCCACCCGCAGGTCGGCGCCGCCTTCGCCTCCGACCCCGCCCCGGCCCCCGTCCTCGCCCCTGGCCTGCCCCCGCCCCCGTCGGGGGCGAGCCTAGGGCAGATTCGCGGCCGGCGGAACCGGACCGGCGCCGGCCTCGCCCGCCCGCGGCAGGGGCGGTGGCGCCGCCGCCGTGGGGGGCGGCGGGGCGGCGGGGGGGCGGTCGCGGAAGTGGTGGGCCTCGCGGGCGCCGAAGTGAAGCGCGACGACCGACCCGATCAGCCACCAGAGCGGCTCGGGCACGTCGGCAAGGGCGGCCATGCGCCGCGCGAAGGCCTCGGGCGCCGCCACCGAATAGGCGAATAGCGCGACCGTGCCGGCCATCAGCGCCGGCCGCGGCAGGCGGTTGACCATGTCGATCGCGCGGTCGTAGCGCCCGGCCGGCCCCGCTCCCGCGGCCGCCGCGCCGGCCGCCCCCTGCCGCGCCGCGGCCGCCGCGACCGCCCGCGCGACCTCGGGATAGGCCCGCCCCGCGACCTCGCGCAGCGCCTGCGCCAGCGCCGCCCGCGCCGCCGCACCCCCCGCCATGCCCGCCATCCGTGTCATCCGCCGCCCTCCCCCCGCCGGCCTCGCCACCGTGCGGGCGCGAGCGTCGCCGGCAGTCGTGAACGCGGGCTTCAGCCGCCGTCCGGTGCCATCCAGTGACCCTGCTCCTTCAGGGCCTCGACCACCTCCCTCGGCATGTAGGTCTCGTCGTGCTTGGCGAGGACCTCGCGGGCCTCGAAGACGTCGCCCGCCATGCGCCCGGTCGCGACCGTCCCCTGGCCCTCGCCGAAGAGGTCGGGCAGGATGCCGCGGTAGCGGACGGTGACGGTGGCGGTGCCGTCGGTGATGCGGAAGCTCACGGCCTCGCCCTGGCCGCGTACGAGGCTGCCCGCCTCGACGAGGCCGCCGATGCGGAACACCTCGCCTTCGGCCGGCGGCGAGAGGGCGACCTCGGAGGGCGAGCGGAAGAAGCTGATGCCGCCCCGCAGCGCGTGCCCGACCAGCGCCGTCGCGAACGCGAGCGCCAGCGCCGCGACGACGACGATCTGGATCCGCCGCCGCTTCTTCAGCCCCTTCATCGGCCGCCTCCTCAGGGAAAGAGCGGGGCCAGCATCAGCCCCGCCGTCTCCTCGATCCCGAGCATCAGGTTGGCGTTCTGGACCGCCTGGCCCGAGGAGCCCTTGGTCAGGTTGTCCATGACGCAGACGACGACCGCCCGGCCGGCGATGCGGTCGCCGACGACGCCGAGGTGGACGAAGTTCGACCCCCGCACGTCATGGGTCGAGGGGAGGGCGCCGAAGGGCAGGACGCGCAGGAAGGGCTCGCGCGCGTAGGCCGCGGCGAGGGTCGCGTGGACGTCCCGGGCCTCGCCCCGGACGTAGACGGTGGCAAGGATGCCGCGGTTCATGGGCAGGAGGTGGGGCGTGAACTGCACGAGCACCGGCCGCCCGGCGACGCGCGCGAACTCCTGGTCGAACTCGCCGAGATGGCGGTGGGTGCCGCCGGCGGCATAGGGCTGGGTGCCCTCCGAGAGCTCGGCGTGGAGGAGGTTCTCGCGCAGCGCCCGCCCCGCCCCCGACACCCCCGCCTTGAGGTCGATGATGATCGTCTCGAGGTCGATGACGCCGGCGGCGATCAGGGGCCGCAGCGCATACTGGCCGGCGGCGGCGTTGCAGCCGGTGCCGGCGACGAGGCGGGCGGCGCGGATCTCCTCGCGGTAGAACTCGGTCAGGCCGTAGACGGCCTCGGCCTGGAGGTCGATCGCGGCGTGGGGCTGGCCATACCACTTCTGGTAGAGGGCGGGATCGCGGAGCCGGAAGTCGGCCGAGAGGTCGACGATCCGCGACCGCCGCGGCAGGGCGGCGATGACCGCCTGCGTGGTCGCGTGCGGCAGGGCGCAGAAGACGAGGTCGAGGGCGGCGAAGTCGATCTCGTCGATGCGCACGAGGCGCGGGAGGTCGAGGTGGCGCAGGAAGGGAAAGACCTCGGCCATGGTCATGGCCGCCTTGCGGTCGGCCGAGAGGGCCCCGATCGCAAGCCCGGGATGGGTGGCGATGAGGCGGACGAGTTCCGCGCCGGTGTAGCCCGAGGCCCCGAGGACCGCCACCCTGTGCCGCATCGCTGCTCCCGCCCTCCCGTCCCCGCCCGCGCCCGCGCCCGGGCGGGGACGGACGCTAGGCGGATTCGGGGCCCGCCGCAATCGCCGCCGGCGCCCCCGCGCGCGCGGGCCCGGGCAAGAGAGGGGGCAGGCGATCGGCGCCACGTCGACCGGCACCCCCGCGGGAGCGGTCCGGGGCGCCCCGCCGCCGTCCTGCCGGCGCGGGCCCCG
>JADLCV010000122.1 GCA_020846995.1 Paracoccaceae bacterium | reverse complement strand
GGGCCCCCGAGAACCAGCCGAGATCGCCCGCGATCGCGGCCTCGGTCAGGCCGTCGGCCCAGCCGAGGATGTGGCCGTCGAGCGCCGTCCGGCGGGCGCGGAAGTCGTCCCAGCCGGGGGCATGGCGGGGGCTGTCGGCAAGCCGGCCCGGGGGCGGCGGGGTGCCCTCGAGGCGGCTCATCCAGACCTCGTCGCCCCAGAGGAGATGGGCGAGCGTGCCCGCGATCGAGCCCCAGAAGGCCGCGCGGTCGCGCTGCCGCTCGGCCTCCGGAAGGGCGCCCGCGGCGGCGACGAGGCTCCGGTTCTGCCACAGGTTGTAACGCGCCATGGTGCGGCAGAAGTCGGGCGTGACGAGGGGGGCGCTCACCTTTCCGGCCCCCCGCGGCCGCGGGCCCGGCCGGCCGCGGGGGGCCGGGCCCGGCGGCGCGCGCACGCCGCGGTCCCAAGCGCCGGTAGCCTCTCGGCGGCGGCCATGCCGGCCTCCCTCGGTCGTCCCCGCCGGCCGCGGGCGGCGTGGCGCGTCCAAGGCCCGCGACGGTCGGGGTTCGGGCGGTTTCTCGCCCAACCGGAAGGGCGAGGCAAGCCCCCTCGCGCCGGTGCGCCACGGCCCCCCGCCGCGCGGGGCGCGCGGGGGGCCTCGGAGACCGCTCGGAAGCGGCTTCCTGGCCGGTCCCTCGGACGAGGACCGCGGCCACGGCGACCCGGGCATGGCCTCGCCGGGGCCGAGGCGGATCCCGAAGTCGCGCACGGGCCGCCACGCGCCGGGAGATCCACCCGCTCCGCGCCCGCCGTCCACCGGGGGCAGCGGGGATCGCGCAGCGGCCCCGGACGGGATCCCCCCCTTCCCGAACCGCCTCTCAGCTCGCGTCGGCCCGCAAGAGACGGGCGCGGGCGGGCGGGATCGCCTTGATCTCGAGCCCGGTGAAGACGTGGAGGGTGCCGAGGTCGCGGTCGACGACGGCGTGGTCGCTGACCCAGCCGCCGAGCATGAGGTAGCTGCGCAGGAGCGGCGGCATCCCCAGCATGGCCCGCCGGGGGTCGGCCTTCCAGCGCCGCAGGAGACGGCCGAAGCGGAAGACGGCCGGCGCCTTGACCCGCGGCAGCCAGCGGCGGGGGGCGAGGTGGCGCTCGCGCAGGAGCGCGAAGGCATCCATGCCGGCCCGCGCCGCCCTGCCCGTGAAGGACGAGCAGCCGAAGAGCATCTCGACCCCCCCGGCATCGACGATGCGCGTCATCGCCGCCCAGGCGAGGCGCAGGATCTCGGGGTCGTGCCAGGCGGGGTGGAGGCAGAAACGGCCCATCTCGACCATCCTTCCGGGATAGTCGCAGAGGCCCCCGAGTTCGTAGAACTGGGCCGAATAGCTGCGGGCGATCTCGGCCCCGCGGGCGAGGGGGAGGATGCGGAAGCAGCAGACGAGCGTGCCGCCCGCCCGGTCCTCGACAAGGACGTGGCGGCAGCGGGTGTCGAAGTCGTCGGCGTCGCGGGCGTCGGCGGCGGGGGCCTCGCCCGCGGGCAGGCGGGCGGCGACGAAGGCGAGATAGCGCAGGCGCTGGGCGCGGGCGATGTCCTCGGCGGTCTCGGCGAAGCGGGCCGTGAAGCGGCCCTTGTGGACGGGCAGAATGGTCATGCCCTCCCCCCTCCTGCCACTGGCGGCGGACGTCCGGCGACGCCATATCCCAGTATGGGGCACCGGGGCGCGCGGCTGCAAGCCGGGCCGCGGCCAGGCGGGGGGCGGAGGGTTGGCCATGGCAGCGACGGACGGCAGGATTCCGCCCGGGGTGACGCGGACCGAGGCGGAGTGGCGGGCGGAGCTTTCCGACCTCGCCTTCCGGGTGACGCGCCGGCACGCGACCGAGCCGCCCTTCAGCCACGATGTCGCCCCCGACGGTCCGGGAACCTTTGCCTGCGTCTGCTGCGGGGCGCCCCTGTTCGCGAGCGGGGACTGGTTCGACGCCGGCTGCGGCTGGCCGTCCTTCACGCGTCCGGCGGCGCCGGCGGCGATCGGCACCGCCGAGGACGCGAGCCACCTCATGCGCCGCACCGAGGTCCATTGCGCCCGCTGCGCCGCCCACCTCGGCCATGTCTTCCCCGACGGCCCCGCCCCCACGGGCCTGCGCTACTGCATCAACGGCGTCGCCCTGCGCTTCCGCCCCGAGCCCGCCCCGCAGCCGCCCGCCCGCGGGCGGCACCGGGCGACCCGGCGGGTCGGTTCCGCGGGAACGGGCGCCGCCAAGGCCGCCCCGAAGCAACCGTGAACCCCCTGGCGAACCGCGCCATGGCTCGCCCCTCCTCGCCCCCGCGCCACGGGCAGCGCCCGGGCGGGGGAACGGTCGGGCGCTGCCCGTGCTGGCGCACGGGCGGGAGTGGGGCGGCGAGGCGGTCCCCGGGGGGGCGTTGCCGTGGGGGGACCGTGGCCCTTCCCTGAGCCGGCCCCGGGTCGCCCGTCCACCCCTCCCGACCACGGGCGGCGCCCGCCCGGCTGCGTGGAAAGGCGCCCCTGCCGGGGCCGGGGCGGGCATGCCGGGCGCCGCCGCGATCCCTCCCCTTGCCCGGCGCGCCCTCCCTTCGGGGGGCTCAGCGGCGGAAGAGGTCGCCCGGATTGATGCGGCCGAAGTTGCGGTAGAGCTGGCGCAGGAAGCTCACCTCGCGGATCGCGGTCGCGGTCAGGCGGCTCGAGAGGCGCACGACGCGCCCGTCCTCGAGCCCGAAGCGCTCGATGTTGGTCACGACGCCGCCGGCATCGAAGCTGATCGCCACCACCTCGCGCTGGATCTCCTCGGGCGCGCGGGCGCCGTAGTGCCGCCACCGGCTCTCGACGTAATACCAGCCCGAGTCGGCCATGATGCCCGCCGCCGAGGGGCGGCCGAGCGTCTCGGCGAGGCCGTCGCGCGTGTCGACGCCGATGACGACGGCATCGAGCGCCTCCTGAGGCGGGACATAGCCGTGGTTGCGGAAGGTGGGCGCGCAGGCCGCCACGAGAAGGGCAAGCCCGAACGCGAGCGCACCCGCTGCCACCCCGCCCTGCCGTGCCACTGCCCCGGCCTCCACGCTTGCCCCGACCCGCCCAAGGGCTTACAGAAACCGCCGGGGCGGTTCAAGGATGCCCGCGCGCGCCCCCCTCCGCGCTCCCCCCGCCACCCGGAAGCCCGCCGCCGATGCCCCCTGCCCCGATCCTCGCCCCCGCCCTGCGCCCGGCCGAGCTTGCCCGCGGCCGGCCGACCCCCTTCGCCGCCGTCCCCGATGCGGCGGCGCGCGCGGCCCTCGCCGCCGACCTCGGCCTCGAGGCCCTCCCGGCCCTGCGGCTCGAGGGCGAGATCCGCCCCGCCGGGCGCGCCGACTGGGAACTCGAGGCCCGCCTCGCCGCCCGCGTCGTGCAGCCCTGCGTCCTCACCCTCGCCCCCGTCGAGACGACGATCGACGAGCCGGTGTCGCGCCTCTTTCTCGCCGATCCGCCGCCGCCCCCGGCCGGGGCCGCGGCGATGCCCGAGGACGACCGCATCGAGCCGCTCGGGGCCACGATCGACCTCGGGGCGATCCTCCGCGAGGCCCTCGCGCTCGCCCTTCCCGACTACCCGCGCGCGGCCGGCGCGGCCGCCCCTCCGGCCCCCGCCGGCGCCGGCGAGAACGGGCCCCGGCAGCCCTTCGCGGCCCTCGCGGGCTGGCGGCCCCGGCCCCCCGGGGGGTGATCCGCGGGCGCCCGAATCGGGCTTGCACCGGCAGGGAATCCCAGTATCTTCCCGGCTTCATTCCACCCATGGGACTGGGCGCTGCCGCGGCCTGCGGCAGGGGTGAACCGGAACCCGCCAACCGGGGCCCCCGCCCCCCTTATGCCGAGGTCGAACGATGGCTGTCCCGCAGAACCGAACGACGCGCTCGCGCCGCGACATGCGCCGCGCCCATGACGCGCTGGTCGCCGCCAACCCCAACGAGTGCGCGAACTGCGGCGAGCTCAAGCGCCCCCACCACGTCTGCCCCTCCTGCGGCCATTACGACGGCCGCGAGGTCGTGGCGCGGGCGGTCGCGGCCGACATCGACGAAGACGCGGCCTGAGCCGGCGGGTGCGCCCCCGCACCCCCCGCGACGCGCCATGGCGGACAGGGCCGAGCCGAAAGCCGAGAGCGGCGGACAGATCGTGGTGTCGGTCGATGCCATGGGCGGGGACCGCGGCCCGGCGGCGGTCGTCGCCGGCATGGTCCGCGCCGCCCAGGCCGACCCCGACATGGCCTTCATCCTCCACGGCGACGAGGCGGTGACGGGCCCGCTCGTCGCCCGCCGCAAGGGGCTCGCCGGCCGCTGCACGCTGCGCCACGCCCCGGGCGTCGTCCGCATGGACGACCGGCCCGGCCACGTCCTGCGCCACGGCGCCGGCACCTCGATGTGGGGCGCGCTCGAGGCGGTCCGGGCGGGAGAGGCCCGGGTCGCCGTCTCCTGCGGCAACACCGGGGCGCTGATGGCGCTCGCCATGCTCCGCCTGCGCAAGCTGCCGGGTGTCAACCGGCCCGCCATCGCCTGCCTGTGGCCGTCGCGGGGACCCAACGAATTCAACGTCATGCTCGATGCCGGCGCCGACGTCCGCGCCGACGCCGAGGACCTCCTGCAATACGCGCTGATGGGCGCCTCCTACGCCCGCAACGGGCTGGGCCGGACACGGCCGCGGGTCGGCCTCCTCAACGTCGGCACCGAGGAGAACAAGGGCCGGCCCGAACTGCGGGCGGCCCAGGATCTGATCCAGGCCGCCCAGGAGGCGGGCGGCTACCAGTATGTGGGCTTCGTCGAGGGCGGCGACATCCCCTCGGCCCGCGTCGACGTCATCGTCACCGACGGCTTCACCGGCAACGTCGCGCTGAAGACCGGCGAGGGCACGGCGATGCTGATCGGCGAGTTCATGCGCGAGGCCTTCGCCCAGAGCATCCTCGGCCGCATCGCCGCCCTCCTTGCCTATACCTCGATCCGGCGCCTGCGCGTGCGCATGGACCCCCGGCGGGTCAACGGGGGGGTGTTCCTGGGGCTCAACGGCACGGTCGTGAAGTCGCACGGCAAGGCCGATCCGACCGGCATCGCGGCGGCCCTGAGGCTCGCCTTCCAGCTTGCCCGCGCGGGCTTCCAGGAGCGCCTCGCCGGCCGGCTCGCGGCCGCCATGGCACCCGGCAGGGGCGGGGGCGGGCCCGGGCCAGGCGCGGGGACGCCCGCCAGCGGGAGCAGCGAGGGAGCATGACGGTTCGCGCCGTGGTCCGCGGCGTCGGGCACTACCTGCCCGCGCGCGTCGTCCCCAACGAGGCCTTCGCCGACAGGCTCGCGACCTCCGACGAATGGATCCGCGCCCGCACCGGGATCGAGCGGCGCCATTTCGCGGCCGCGGGCGAGACGACCGCCAGCATGGCGCTCGTCGCGGCGCGCGACGCCCTCGCCGCCGCCGGGCTCGGCCCCGACGACGTCGATGCCGTGATCGTCGCCACCTCGACCCCCGACCTCACCTTTCCCGCCGTCGCGACCATGGTCCAGGCCGGGCTCGGGATGACGCGCGGATTCGCCTTCGACGTCCAGGCGGTGTGCGCGGGCTTCGTCTTCGCGCTCGCCAACGCCAATGCCCTGATCCTCGCCGGGCAGGCGCGGCGGGCGCTGGTGATCGGGGCCGAGACCTTCAGCCGCATCCTCGACTGGACCGACCGGACGACCTGCGTCCTCTTCGGCGACGGCGCCGGCGCCGTCGTCCTCGAGGCCGCGCCCGGGTCGGGGACGCCGCTCGACCGCGGTATCCTCGCCACCGACCTCAACTCCGACGGCCGCCTGCGCGAGCTTCTCTACGTCGACGGCGGGGTCTCGACCACGGGCACCGTCGGCCAGCTTCGCATGCAGGGCCGCGAGGTCTTCCGCCACGCGGTGGAAAAGCTCGCCGCCACCGCCCACGCCGCCCTCGACCGCGCCGGGCTGACCAGCGCCGATGTCGCCTGGATCGTCCCCCACCAGGCCAACCTGCGCATCATTGCCGCCACAGCCAGCCGCATGCAGGTGCCGATGGAGCGGGTCGTGGTGACGGTCCAGGATCACGGCAACACCTCGGCGGCCTCGATCCCGCTCGCGCTCTCGGTCGCGGTCGCCGCGGGCCGGATCCGCACCGGCGACCTCGTCGTGACCGAGGCGATCGGCGGCGGCATGGCCTGGGGGGCAGTGGTGCTGCGCTGGTAGGGCCGTCCGCGGGGCCCCGCGGGAGTTCGCGCGAAGGCGCGGGGGCCGCGCCCAAGCCCCTGACATTGACAGGAGATTGCCTTGCCCCCATGCTGGCCCCCGGGATGACCCGGGGGGCGGACATGGGCGAGCATACGGTGACGCGGTTGGATCTGAGCGAGGCGGTCTTTCGCGAGGTCGGCCTGTCGCGCAACGATTCCGCGCAACTGGTCGAGACCGTGCTGCGCCATGTCTCGGATGCGCTGGTACGGGGCGAGACGGTCAAGATCTCGTCCTTCGGCACCTTCAGCGTCCGCGACAAGTCCCAGCGCATCGGCCGCAATCCCAAGACCGGCGAGGAAGTGCCGATCGCCCCCCGCCGGGTCCTGAGCTTCCGCCCCTCGCATCTGATGAAGGAGCGCGTGGCGGCCGGCAACCGGCCGTGAGCCGCCGGCGGCGATGGACAAGTCCCCCGATGCCTTCCGCACCATCAGCGAGGTCGCGGCCTGGCTCGAGACCCCGCCCCATGTCCTGCGCTTCTGGGAGACGCGCTTCACCCAGCTGAAGCCGGTCAAACGGGCGGGCGGGCGGCGCTACTACCGGCCCGCCGATGTCGCCCTCCTCGCCGGCATCCGCAAGCTTCTCCACGACGACGGCATGACCATCCGCGGCGTCCAGAAGATCCTGCGCGAGCAGGGGGTGCGCCAGGTCGCGACGCTCGGAGGGGGAGGGCTCGCGGGGCTGCCGCCGCCCGCCCCGACCGACGAGGCCGACGCCGATCTCCTCTCCCACGAGGCCCTCGCCGGAGCCGAGGAGGACGCGCTCGCGGCCGCGGCCGACGCCACCGAGGCCGACGCCGCCGCGGCCCCCGCCCCGGCCGCCTTCCCGGTTGCGCCCGCCGCCCCGCCGCCCGCGCCCGCCCCGCCTGTCCCGGCAGCGCCCGCGCCGGCCGCCGCCCCCTCCGGCCCGGCGCCGGCCGCGGCCGCCGATCCGTGGTGGGCCGAGACCCCGGGGATGGCGCTTCGCGCCCTGCGCCGGCGCGGCGGGCCGGTCGACCGGCCGCGGCTGCGCGCGATCGAGCGGCGGGCGGCGGCCCTGCGGGCCCGCCTTGCCGCCGCCCGCGGCCGCCCCGGTGCGGCGTGAGGCGCGGCCGGACAAGGGGCTTGCCCCCGTCGGCGATCCGGGTATGTATCGCGGCCGTCGGGCCGTGGCGCAGTCTGGTTAGCGCGTCCGTCTGGGGGGCGGAAGGTCGCGAGTTCAAATCTCGCCGGCCCGACCATGAGGACCGCCGCCGCCCCGGCCGGCGCCGCCCGGGCTGAGGCGGGGAGCCCCGATGCCCCGGCCCGAGCGTCCCTGCGGCCTCCTGCCCGACCGCTGCCTGGCGCAACTGATCGCCGCGGGCGCGATCACCGCCACCCGTCCGATCGAGCCCCGCCAGGTGCAGCCGGCGAGCGTCGACCTGCGGCTGGGCACGCGCGCCTGGCGGGTGCGTGCCTCGTTTCTCGCCGGCGAGGGCCGGCGCGTCGCGGCGCGGCTGGACGAGTTCGCCATGCACGCGCTCGACCTCGGGCCCGGCGCCGTGCTCGAGAAGGGGTGCGTCTACGTCGTCGAGCTTCTCGAGGGGCTGAGCCTGCCCGCGGACCTCGAGGCGGTGGCCAACGCGAAAAGCACGACCGGCCGGCTCGACCTCCTGACGCGGCTGGTGGTCGATGGCGGGGTCGAGTTCGACCGCGTCGGCGCGGGCTACGCGGGCCCTCTCTACGCCGAGATCTGCCCGCGCTCGTTCTCGGTCCTCGTCCGTCCGGGGATGCGGCTGAACCAGCTCCGCCTCCGCCGGGGGACGCGCGTGCTGGCGGACGCCGAACTCGCCGCGCTGCACGCGGCCGAGGTCCTCGTCAGCGGCGGGCCGGCGGTGATCGCGGGCGGGCTCGGCTTCTCGGTCGACCTCCGGCCGGCGCCGGGCGGGCGCATGGGCTGGCGCGCGAAGCCCCACACCGGGCTCATCGACCTCGACCGCAGCGGTGCCTACGACCCGGCCGAGTTCTGGGACGAGCTCGCCGGACCCCCCGGCCGCATCATCCTCGACCCCGGCGCCTTCTACATCCTCGCGAGCCGCGAGGCCGTCCACATCCCGCCCCTCTATGCCGCCGAGATGGCGCCCTACCTCGCCATGGCGGGCGAGTTCCGGGTCCATTACGCGGGCTTCTTCGACCCCGGCTTCGGGCACGGGCCGGCGGGGGGGGCGGGGGCGCGCGGCGTCCTCGAGGTGCGCTGCCACGAGGCGCCCTTCGTGCTCGAGCACGGCCAGGTTGTGGGCCGGCTCGTCTACGAGCGAATGGCGGCGGCGCCCGAACGGCTCTACGGCGCCGGTGCCGCCTCGCACTACCAGGGCCAGGGCCTGAAGCTCTCCCGCCACTTCCGCCCCCCCTGATGGCGCCCCGCGCCGGGCCGCGCGCGCGGTCAGGCGGCCGGCGCCGGGAGGGACGCAACGAACGCTCGCCGGGTGCGGGGCCAAGGCCAGCCGCGAACCGTCGGCGAGGGCCGGAGACGCACCGCCGGCCCGCATCGGCCGCCCCCCGAGCGCGCCCGAGGAGGGAGGGCGTCCGGCCCTCCCCGAGCCCGCGCTCCCGCGCATTCCCGGCGCGGTCCCGGGTGCCGGGAGATCCGGATCGGGCGGGCTGCCAAGCCTGTCGCCTCCGGCCGCCGACCGAGCCTGCCGTTTCCGCACCCGGCGTGCCCGCCGCGGATACCGCAGGATCGGTCGCTCGGGGGAAGGGCGGCCCGTCGCCCTCAGCCGACCGGTGCCGCAGCACCGACCCAGGCATTCAGCACCTTCATGTCCGCATGTTGCGCCCCGGTGATCTCCAGGACGAAGGTGGTCCCGCCGTGATCGAACTTCACCAAATCAAGGTCACGGCGGCCCCTTCCGTAATGCTCGACGAGTTTCCTCCAGTTTCCGGTCTCGGACAGGGGAATGCGCAGCACCCTGCCGCGATCGAGCATGTGGCCGCGACGAACGGTCAGGATGCCATCCCGGAGGCAGACCTCGGCAAGCCTCGTGCGGCCGCTCCGGGCAATGGCGATCCAGACGATCGCGAAGCAAAGGGGAGTGGCGACCACCACACTGACGATGACGGCCTCCCAGTCCGGGCTCCGATCCTTGGACGCGCCCAACATGACGCCGATCAGGACGAACACGAAAATCAGCCATACGCCACGCTCCGTGCGGCGCCGATAGATCAGTTGCCCCGCGTCATCCATTCGATTCATGGCCTCCGGTTCGCCACAGGAACTCCTAGGCTCCGGAGTCATTGAGAGTCAAAGCCAAGACAGGACGGCGGCGGCAAGTGCGAGGGTGGAGAGGAAGGTCCTTGCGCAACTGTCGTGGCGGGTTGCGATGCGATGCCAGTCCTTCAATCGGCCGGACATGACCTGGCCACTCGACGCCCTTTCCGTGCCATTCCTTGGAAATGAGGATCCGCCAAGGGAGGCATATCGAGCGCGGCGCAGCGGCAGAGGCGGGACGCCGACACGAAGCTGACCCGGAGTCGGCTCACCAGCGAGGACGTTGCGTTGCAGGAGATGATCGACGACGACCTCGCCGGGCTGCGCGCGAGCGGCAGGATTGCCGCGATCCCGGTCTGCTGCCGGGGGCCATCGGCCCCGCCGAACTATGTCGGCCACCATGCCGCCGACGTCGAGGTGCCGATCGCCTGCGGCGGGGTCGCGGTCTATCCCGGCGACATCCTCCTCGGCGACGACGAGGCCGTCATCGTCATTCCCGCCCGCCTCGCTGCCGAGGTCGCCGAGGAGGCGCGCGAGATGGAGGAGCGCGAGGCCTTCCTCCTGACCGAGATCGAGGCCGGCCGGTCGATCGTCGGCGTCTACCCCCCGAACGACGCGACCATGGCCCGCTACCGCGCCTGGCGCGAGACGAGGTGACCCTCCGCTCGCCGGCGCCCGCCCGGCGCCACCGGCCCTCGCCGCGGGCGGCGGGTGGGGCGGTTGCCACGGGCGGCGGGCGGGGCGCCCGCGCGCCTCAGGGGACGGAGTCCTGGGCGAGGTCGGCGGCGCCGATGATGCCGGCGTCGACGCCAAGCTCCGCCCGGTCCGGCGATTCCTCCTGTCGCCTGCACCTTCGCAGGGAGGCGGACCCTCCAACGCGGCGAGGGAACTACCGGAGTCCCGCAGGTCACCGCAGGGCAGCGCCCGCGGTCCGGTCGGGGACGACGGCGCCGCCGCCGGCGGACATCGCCCGGGGCCGGCTGCGGCGGCCGCGCCCTCAGAGCAATCCCGTTGCCAGCCACGGAAAGGCCATCACCAGGCCGAGGGTGAGGCCCATCAGCAGCACGAAGGGAAACGAGCCGGAAAAGACCTGGTTGGTGGTGATCGGCAATTCCTCGGCGAGCGTCGCCCGCACCACGAAGACCGAGAGCCCGAAAGGTGGCGTCAGGAGGCCGATCTCGATCGTCAGCACGCTGACGACCCCGAACCAGTAGGGATCGAGCCCGAAGCTCGCGCTGACCGGATAGGCGATCGGAACGGCGATCAAGAGCGTCGAGGAACTGTCGAGGATGCAGCCGAGGACCACCAGCGTCAGCACGTAGACGGCGAGGAACCCGCCGACGCCGAGCCCGGTCTCCTGGAACAGGGCCGAGACCTGCTGCGGCAGCCCCGAGAGGGCGAGGAAGCGCGAGAACAGGCTTGCCCCGATCAAGAGGAGGCACACCGATGCGGTGATCTGGCCCGTGTCCACGAGCACCTTCCAGACCGCGCCCCGCTCCAGCCGTCCGCGCAGGGCGGTGAGGAGAAGGGCGCCGGCGGCACCGACGGCCCCCGCCTCGGTCGGGGTGAAATACCCCCCGTAGATGCCCCCGATGACGAAGAGGACGAGGAGTCCGACCGGCATCAGGGCCCGGACGACCTCGGCGGGCCGAACCTTCGGGCGCAGCCTCGCCGCTGCGGGCGACCGGCCGGGCTCGAAGATAAGGCCGGGCCGGAAGTGCGCGGCCGCCACGATATAGGCGCAGTAGACCGCCGTCAGCAGCAGGCCGGGCAGGATCCCGGCCATGAAGAGTAGTCCGATCGAGGTCTCGGTGACGATGCCGAAAAGGATGAAGAGAAGGCTGGGCGGGATCAGCATCCCGAGCACCGAGGAGCCGGCGACGACGCCGGTCGCGAACTTCGCGCGATAGCCGAAGCGGATCATCTGCGGAACGGCGATGCGCGAGAACACGGCCGCCGCCGCGATCGAGATCCCGGTGATCGCGGCAAAGACGGCATTGGCGGCCACCGTCGCGATCCCCAGCCCACCGGCCAGGCGCTGCAGCATCCGGTCGGCAACGTCGAAGCACTCCTCGCCGATCCCGGAGATCCCGACCAGCATCCCCATGAGCACGAAGAGCGGGATCACGCCGAAGATGTAGGAGGCGATGGAATCGGAGGCCGCGATCGAGAGCATCTGCGCGGCGATGCCGAAATCGCCGCGCAGGACCATGACGCCGACGAACGAGACCGCGGTCAGGGCGACGCCGACATAGAGCCCGCCATAGATGAGCACCATGAGGACGCCGGTGGCGATGACGCCGATCGCGATCGGCGCGAGCTCAGGAACCATGGACGCCCCCGGCCGGACGCAGGGTGCCGACGATCTCCCGGCAGCCGTTGGCGAGGAACTGGACGGCAAGGAGGGTCGCGCCGAGGACGATCAGCCCCAGGAGGGCCCATGTCGGCACCGTCAGGAGGCCCGGGTTGCCGATGAACTCGCTTCGGATCCATGCCTTCACGGCCTGGGGGAAGGTGGTCCAGGCGAGGATGCCGAAGAGCACCGCGCCCACCAGCTCGTAGAGCCCGCCGATCGCGCGACCGACACGCGGTCGCCGGCGGAGGACGAAGTCCATGAGGGACTCCGAGCGCGTCAGCGACCGCCGGCGCGCGGCATCGGGCAGTTGCAGGAAGACAATCCCCACGATGGACAGCGAGACGAGTTCGGGTGTCCCCGCAATCGGACGATTGAGGGCCACGCGGCCGATCACGTCGGCGTTGATGAGCACCATGAGCGCCACGATCCAGACGGTGCCGATGGCACTGCCGCCCGCGGTCAGGGCGCCGAGCCATCGATCCGTGGCCGCCCCTATCCTCCGCGCCGACGGGGGGCTCTCCCCCCCGCCGTCGCCGCCATCGACAGGGTGTCGGCTCACAGTTCGGCCGCGAAGTTGCGCGCGAAATGGAACCCCCGGGCGGCCACCTGCTCGTAATAGGCGCCGAGCGCCTCGGCCCCGGTCTCGTTGCCGGGAGTCGCCGACCAGTCCTTCGCGGGGTTCGGCAGGTTGGCGATCCAGCCGGCGCGATCGGCCTCGGGCAGGGTCGTGTATTTCATGCCGCGGGCGAGCAGATCGGCGCGCGAGGTGTCGCTCCGCGCCTTGAGATCGGCGGCATAGGCCGCGCCGTAGGCGGCCGCGCCCTTGCCGAAGGCCTCGCGCACGCTTTCGGGGAAAGCCTCCCAGCGATTGCGGTTCACCGCCAGTGCCCCGACGAGCATCGCCCCGAAATCGACCAGAAGCGCGTTGGGGGCGACCTCGTCG